>NZ_CP115465.1:2203911-2524694 GCF_027912535.1 Brevundimonas sp. NIBR11
AAATAAGCGTCATATCCGGTGAGTTGGGCATCGGCGCCGTTGCGCAGGTCCACGGCTTCCCCGTCCTGATAAGGATTTCCAGCCCTTAGCTCGATAGTCCCAGACTGGCCGGCCGCGTTCTGGGTCGCTCCGATGAAGATGTAGCTGCCAGGTGTTACAGCTACGCCACCCGCGGGGATTACCGTGACGACATCGGCAGCAGCCCCGGATCGAGGCGCTCCAGTATGAAGCACGGCGCCCATGACCTTGGTCGTGTTGTCGTACGCCCGGACAACCGGCGTCACGTTGCCGGCCAGCCTCACAGTGAATTGCTGAAGCCGAGTGACGCCATTCGGAACGAGAAGGGCTTCGCCACGAGTCTGGAAGCCATCCAAGATACTGGCCGTGCTGCCTGTTTGCGTTTGCTGAACCGTTACGGTCTGAGCATTTGCAGCCGCGGCAAATGCCACAACGATAAGCGCCGCAAAGGCGGTTAAGATGGTGCGATACATTCATGACCCCCGATCGCCTCGTGAATGAGGCGTTTTCGATGGTGCCTAACATGAAGATTAGAGTGCGCAAGCAGAAAGACGCTTGATAGTCTTCGACTTTTCGGCCGGCTTGTCGATTGGGTCGTCGGCTATCACTGACCCAGAACCCGGATTCCGACGTCCAGTCCCGGCATGGGACTTCTCGATCCTTGTCCCTCCCCTTATCTGATCCGGCATGACCGAACGCATCGCCCGCCTCGACAGCCGCGCCCTGATCCGGGTGAGCGGGCCGGATGCAAAACCCTTTCTGCACAATCTCCTGACCCAGGACGTCGAGACGCTGGCGGCGGGACACCTGCGGTTCGGCGCCCTGCTGTCGCCGCCCGGACGGTTGCTGTTCGACCTGTTCCTGTGGGGCGAGGACGACGCGGTGGTGCTGGACGTTGCGGCGGACAAGCGCGACGCCCTGATGCAGCGGTTGTCGATGTACAAGCTGCGGGCCAAGGTCGAGGTCGCCGCCGACGACCGGTCGGTCTTCGTCAGCTGGCAGGGCGTGGCTGAGGGCTTCGTCCCTGACCCCCGGACTTCGGCGCTGGGCGGCCGGACCCTCGGCGACTTCACGGCCACCGCGACCGAAAACGACTGGAGCGCACACCGGCTGGCGGTCGGGGTCCCCGATCCCACACGAGACGCCGACGACGGGACCTATCCGATCGAGGCCAATTTCGACCTGCTGAAAGGCATCGACTTCCAGAAGGGCTGTTTCGTCGGCCAGGAGACCACCTCCCGCATGAAACGACGCGGCGAGATCAAGAAGCGGATGCTGCCGCTGACGTTCGACGGCCCGGCGCCGGCGGTGGGAGCCGAGTTGCTGAATGGCGAGTTGCGGGCGGGCGAGGTCCTGACCGGGCGCGACGGCGGGGCGATGGCGCTGGTGCGGCTGGACCGGATCGACGGTGCGCTGACCGTCGACGGGCGGGCAGTCACGGTGATTCGGCCCGACTGGATGACCTGACGAACGGGCGCCCGGGCGTTACGCTGCGCGCATGACCGAATCTCAGCCAAGCCGGGGAGGACGCTGCGCCTGGTGCGGGACCGACCCGCTCTACTGCGACTACCACGACACCGAATGGGGCGTGCCCGAGTACGACGCCCGCGCCCTGTGGGAGAAGCTGGTGCTGGACGGCTTCCAGGCCGGGCTGGCGTGGATCACCATCCTGAGAAAGCGCGAGGCCTTGCGCGCCGCCTTCGCCAACTTCGATCCCGACATGGTGGCCAGGTTCGACGACGCGGACCGCGAAAGGCTGATGAACGATGCCGGCATCATCCGCTCGCGCGCCAAGATCGAGGCGGCCATCAAGGGGGCGCAGATCTTCGTCGAGATGCGCGACAACGGCGAGGACTTCTCCGCCTGGCTCTGGTCGTTCGTGGACGGAAGGCCGCTGCAGGGAAGCCGCGTCGGCGGCGACATCCCGACCCAGACAGAGGTCTCGGTCGCGATGGCCAAGGCGCTGAAGAAGCGGGGCTTCAATTTCTGCGGCCCCGTGATCGTCTACGCCTTCATGCAGGCCTCGGGTCTTGTTAACGACCACACCTGTTCATGCTTCCGCCAAGAAGACGTCCGCGCGATGGGCTGAGTCCGGTGTCAGATGCTCCACCCTTTCGATACGGGGTGGACATTGGCTTTGGTCCCCTATTCGGTCAAAAGTGCTGAATGAAAGCTGTCACACCGCTATTCGTGATATCTGGTTTGCTGCTTTGGACCTCGGCGTTTGCGCTGCCGCATTCTCGCATCGCCGCAGCCGTCCTATTGGGCGTGGCTCTGATCTGCTTTGCGTTTTATGCCAGAAGTCAACGGGGCTCCTGATCTGACCTCCCCGTCGTGCCCCCTACCGAGGTTCGAGCGGTCCGCATTGGATTGAAATTGTGCCGATCTCATGTGTCGAACTGTAGTTGGCTGGATGCAGGCCTGTGGATTGGTCAACGACCACGTCGCAGGCTGCTTCCGCTGCGAGGAAGTCCGGGCTATGGGCGAGCCGTGACCGGCAAGACCAAGATCGCGAAAGCCTTCCCGACACTGGCGCTGGAGACCCTGTTGGCCCAACGCGTCGGCGGGCCGGTGTGCGGGGTGGACGAGGCAGGGCGCGGGCCCTGGGCCGGGCCCGTCTCGGCGGCAGCGGTGATCCTGTCGCCCGACGACATCCCCGAGGGCATCGACGACTCCAAGGCCCTCACGGCCGAGAGGCGAGCCACCCTCGCGGTCGAGATCAAGGCGCGCGCCGTCGCCTGGGGCGTCGGCTTCGCTTCGGCGGAAGAGATCGAAGAACTGAACATCCTGCAGGCCACCGGTCTGGCCATGTGCCGCGCCATCGAGGCGATGCGCGTGCAGCCGAAGGCCGCGCTGGTGGACGGGAATTACCGGTTCAGACTGCCGTGCGACGTCGAGACGGCCGTGGGCGGCGACGGCCTTTCGCTGTCGATCGCGGCGGCCTCGATCCTGGCGAAGACGGCGCGCGACGCGATCATGATCGCCATGGATGCGGAATATCCCGGCTACGGCTTCGCTTCGCACAAGGGCTACAACGCACCGATCCACCAAGCGGCGCTCAAGGCCATGGGCCCCTGCCCCATCCATCGCAAGAGCTGGGCGCCGATCCGGGCCCTGCTGGAACGCTAGACCGCCATCATACCGCCGAGCAGTGCGCCCAGCAGAGCCGCGATCAGGGCGCCGATGGCGATGACGAGCCAGCGCGGCATCTCCTCGGCCTCGACCGGAGCCACGCTGTAGGTCCGGGGTGACAGCACCTCGGCGCGACCGAGGAAATCATTGGCCGGGCGGCTGTCGAACCGGGTCTGGCTCGGGCTGCGCCATGCGGCCGTCTGATAGGCGTTGAGGGCGTCCTGAACGGCGCGGGGACGCGTGCGGAAACCTTGGCCTTGGGTCACGATCAGCTCTTCCATGTCGGCTTAACGACGCAGTGAGACCCTCGTTCCCTGAATGGTCAAGCTGCCAGCGCGACGGGTCTGTCGGTGACGACGAACAGGTATTCGATGTTCCTCAGCCGGCCCACCGCGCCGACTTTCTCACCCTTGCGATTGTGAATGCCGATGCGGGCGCCGACGTAGCGGGGGCGCGGGATTTCCACGACCTGGACATGGCCGCGCGCCGACAGCATCTCCACCAGTTGGTCCCTGCTCAGGTAGCCCTCGTCGTTGAACGAAACGATCAGGTTGGGCGTCCGGATGGCGTCGATGACGGCCTGGAGCGCCGGGCCGATGCCGGGGCGGGAGTTGAAGGCGCTCTTTCGGGTCTTCACGTCGATCCGCTTGTTGGCGACGCCATAGGTCTCGGGCCGGTCCCACAGGATCAGGCTCTCCCAGACATGGTAGTTCCCGAGGTAGGAGTGCTGGTTGTAGGGCGGGTCCAGATAGACGAGATCGCCGTCGAAAGCCGCCGCCGTCTCCAGCGCATCGGCCTGCGTGGCGCGACACGGCCCCGACGCCACACCCGGATGCAGCACCGGCATCCTCAGCTCCAGCGGCTTCAACGCCCGCGCGGCCCAGGACTTCATATAGGCCATTTGCAGACCGGCGGTTGAGTCGACCCGGTCGGCGGCCTCCATCAGGGCGACCAGCGCGACGGCTTTCAGCTCCGGCTCCAGCCCCATCGCCTCGATCCGATCGCGCATGGCCTCGATGCGGGCCCCGTTCTCGGGCGTGAAGTAGCGGGCGTCCTCGCAAAAGGTGCGAGTAAACCAGCCGGCCTCCGGGCGGGTCTCCGAAAGGTCCGCGAGCACCGCGACCGCCCGGTCCTCCCACCGCCCGCGGTCGGCTTGCACATAGGCCGTGCCAAGGGCGTGGGCATAGGCGTTGTGATCGTTGGACCAGACCTGAAAGCCGCCGCCCTTCAGCGCATGGCCGACGCGGGCGGACCCGGAGAACAGGTCGCAGACGCGGCCTCCGTTCGGCAGCAAGGCGCGCACGGAGGATACGATCGGGTCGAGCAGGGCCCGCTTGGAGCCGAGGTATTTGATCATGAGCGTCCCGCGAGGAACGCTACTTCCGCGCCTTCCCCTTGGCCGGAGCATGCGCCAGTCGCAGGAGATTCGCAGCCCCCGGCGCCCCGAACGGCGTGCCGGCCAGGATCAGGATGCGTTGGCCGGGCTCGGCAAGGCCGTATTGCATGGCCGAGGTCACCGCGTCCTCGGTGACGTCCTCCAGACTGGTCGGCTCCTTGCCCAGTCGCGGCTCCAGACCCCAGACCAGCGCCAGCCGCCGCGCCGTCTCCGGCTTGGGCGTCAGGGCCAGAACGGGCTGGAGCGGACGCTCGCGCGACATGCGCCGCGCCGTCCCGCCCAGCGTGGTGAAGACCACGATGCAGCCGGTCGATTGCGCCTCGCCCGCCTTGCGCGCCGCGGCCACCAGGGCGTCGGCGTCGAATCCCTCCATCCCCGCATGCTCGGCGTCCATCAGACTGGGCCACAGGGGGTCGCTTTCGACCCGCTCCATGATCCGGTTCATGATGCCGACGGCCTCCAGCGGATAGTCGCCCGACGCCGTCTCTGCCGACAGCATCAGGGCGTCGGCGCCCTCATAAACCGCATTGGCGACGTCGGAGGCCTCGGCGCGCGTCGGCGCAGGGGCCGAGGTCATCGATTCCAGCATCTGGGTCGCGACGATGACCGGCACGCCGCGCTGGCGGGCGGCGCGGATGATGGCCTTCTGGGCGACTGGAACCTCTTCGGCCGGCATCTCCACGCCCAGGTCGCCGCGCGCGACCATGACGCCGTCGCAGTAGTCGAGGATGGACTCCAGATCGTCGAGCGCCTGGGGCTTTTCGATCTTGGCCAGACAGGCGGCGCGACCCTTCACGATCGACTTCAGCTCGGCCATGTCCTCGGGCTTCTGCACGAACGACAGGGCGACCCAGTCGACCCCGATACGCAGGGCGAAGTTCAGGTCCTCGCGGTCCTTGGCCGTCAGGGCCGAGACCGGGATGATGGCCTCGGGCACGGCGACGCCCTTGCGGTCGGACAGTTTCGTGCCGCTCTCCACCGTGACGTCGCACCATTCGTCGGTGCGCTTGCCGACGCGCAGCCGCACCCGGCCGTCGTCGAGCAGCAGCAACATGCCCTCGCGCAGGGCCTTGAAGATTTCCGGATGCGGCATCTGCACCCGTGTCGCGTCGCCGGGCGTGGGATCGAGGTCGAACCGCATCTGGTGGCCCGGCTTCACCGCGATCTCGACATCGGCGAACCGGCCCAGTCGCAGCTTCGGCCCCTGAAGATCGGCCAGCACGCCGAGCGGCCGTTTCACCGCCATCTCGGCCCCGCGCACGGCCTTCAGATTGGCGGCGTGATCCTCATGCGAGCCATGAGAGAAGTTCAGGCGAAAGACGTCGACCCCGGCCTGGGCCAGGGCCTTGACCATGCCGGGGGCGCGGCTGGCCGGTCCCAGCGTCGCGACGATGCGTGCGCGGCGTTGTCTATTCATGGTGGTCCCGTTGGCCGGTCGCGTTTCCTGACGGCGACTGTGCCACGAAACGCGCGCGGAGGAAGGACGGCTCCCTTTCGGGAAACGAGAAGTGAGTCCGTGTTACGGGGCCGGGCAGTCACTCGCGCCATAGACGCGCAGATCCAGGCAGCGGCCGTCGACGGTGTCCACGGACTTCAGACCCATGAGGTTCGCCAGCGACGGGGCGATGTCCACGGTGCGGATCTGCCAGAACCGCTCCTGGCCCTGGCCGTTCGGCCGCCAGAACACGATGGGCACGCGACGGTCGTAATCCCAGACCGAGCCATGGCTGGCGATGGCGCCGCCCGGCCGTGTGTGTCCGGTCAGATAAGGGCCATAGGCGATCATGATGTCGGCGCCGGAATCGGCCACCGCGCTCAGACGCAGCCGTTCGCGCACGGTCAGGGCCTCGGGCTCCACGTCGCGGCCCGGCATCGGGTCGGCCAGAAGGTCATCGGTGGCGACGGCCAGGCTGACGGTCGGCTCCGCGTTCAGCAGGGCGACGGCGCGGGCGACGATGGGCGCGCGCTGGGCCGGCGGCAGCAGGACATGGCTGGCGTCCGCGACGATCAGGCCCGTCAAGCCGCTCTGCAGCGGCGCGTACATCAGGCCGAACTCGGCCTGGAGGGTCCGGTTGATGCGCGGGAGCATGTCGCGGTCGTTGCGACCTGCCGGCGCTCCGCGCTCCGCCATCCGCTCGGGCGAATCCGAGCCGCCGTGGTCGGCGGTCAGGACGACGATCGCGCCGCCCGGCACGGCCGCGACCTTGTCGAGGAAGACGCCCAGCGCCTCGTCCATCCGCAGGAGCTGTTCGCACATCTCCGGCCCCTGGGTGCCGTAGGCATGGCCGATCTTGTCGGTGCCCGACAGGCTGACGCCCAGCATGTCGGTGACCCCGCGACGGCCCAGTTGCTGGCGCTCCAGAAGGTCGGTCGCGGCCAGAAGCGTCGTCTCGTCCAGTGCGGGAGAGTCTTCCAGATTGTAGTGCTCGGGCGGCAGATCGACGTGCAGGACATCGCCGTACAGGCTGCTCTCGCCCTTCAACGTGCGGCAAAAATCGTGCTGATAGGTCCACCGTCCGACCGGATCGGCGGCATAGCGGGCGCGATAGGCGGTGTTGAACTCGGTCACGGGCGCCAGGCGCGCCTCGGCCGTCTGACCGGGCTCGAGATAGGTCGTCAGGCCGAAGCCTTCCTGAATCCAGAAGGCGCCGTCCGGCGTATGTCCGGCCAGGTTGATGGCTCCGCGATCCTTGCCCGAGACGGCATAGACCCGGCTCTGCGGACTCACCGCCTTCAGCCAGTCGGGCAGCATGGTGACACGGATATTGTCCGGCCCGACGCGCCCGTTCTCGCCCTCGCCGCCGTCCGCCAGCGTGTTCTGCGGCGCGGCTAGGCAGTAGACCTCCAGCCCCGTGACCGGGTCGATCCACTCGTTCGACGGAATGCCGACCGTGGTCGGATAGGCGCCGCTGAGCACCGTGGCATGCCCGGGGCAGGTCTTGGTGATGCCTTGGGCCTGATAGCCGTTGGCGTAGACCAGACCGCCGTCGATCAGGGTGCGCAGGCCGCCCGTGAAGCGCCCGCGATACTGGTTGAACAGGTTGGAGCTGAACTGGTCGATGACGATGGTGACGACCAAGGCCGGCCGAGCGTCCGTCTGGGCAGGCGCGGCGGTCTGCGCCTGAGCCGCCGGCGGCGTGAGCAGGCTCGCGGCGAGTGACAAGACGAGCGGGGCGGGCAGTCGGGACATAGGGACACCGTGGCGATTTTGGACGCACCGCTTAGCCCCGCTTGGTTACGGCTCCAAGACGATCTTCCGCCGCGTTGACAGAGGCGCAGGCCGGAGCCTAGGTCGCGACCGAAACGAGGGCCCGCATGTCCACTCCGAAAGTCCTGACGACGTTGCTCGGCGCGAGCCTCTTGGCCGCCTGCTCCGGCGACCCCCCCCGACCCGACAAGCCCGAGGCGCCCGTCGTTCAAGTCGCCGACGTGACCCAGCTGACCGGCGACGTCGAGGCGGGCCGGATGGGCTTCAGCCAGTGCCGCAGCTGTCACACGGTCGAGGCCGGGGTGAATCGCGTCGGACCCAGCCTGCACGGCGTGGTCGGACGGCCGGTCGCGCACGAGGCAGGCTATCGTTACTCGACCGCCATGGCGGCGGCGGGCGGCGTCTGGGACGAGCAGCGACTCTACGACTATCTGGAAAACCCCCGCGAGCACATCGTCGGCACCAAGATGACCTTCCCCGGCATCAAGGACGGCCAGCGCCGCGCCGACATCATCGCCTATCTGAAGACCCAGGCGGGCTGAGCCCCCGTAGCCGACCGTCTCCGCCGAAGTGCACGGACGGTGGTCGCATTCTGTCGAAGATAAAAATCAATTCGACACACCGATTCACGGCCCCGCCTGAACCCAGCAGCCCATTTCGGCCTCCAACGCGCCTTGGTCTGAAAGGGGCGTATAGTGCTCCCACGGCTCGCGGAGAGTGCGGGCACACCGAAACGTTTCGTCCTTTTCGTCACCTTTCGTCCCGTTTCGTCACGTTGCGTGCGACATGACGAAACGGACCAACCCGGCAGCGGCGACTTACATCGTCGCGCCGAGGCGCCAGGGCTGGATCTCGTCCTCGCCGAAACCGAGGGCTTCCGACGCCGTCACCTTGCCCGAAGCGGTGGCCAGGATGGTTTCGAAGATCTCGGCGCCGAGGGCGTCCAAGGACATTCCCTCGTCCAGCACCCGGCCGCAGTCGATGTCGATGTCGTCGGGCATCCGGCGGGCCAACGCCGAGTTGGTGGCCAGCTTCAGGCTCGGCGCCGGCTTGGCCCCGAAGACGGACCCTCGACCGGTAGTGAAGCAGATCAACGTCGCTCCGCCCGCGATCTGGCCCGTCGCCGAGACGGGGTCGTAGCCGGGTGTGTCCATGAAGACGAGGCCGTGGGCCGTGACGGGCTCGGCGTACTCATAGACGGCCGACAGGGGCGCGGACCCGGCTTTGGCCACGGCGCCCAGCGACTTCTCGAGGATGGTCGTCAGGCCGCCGGCCTTGTTCCCGGCCGAGGGGTTGTTGTCGAGCGAGCCGCCCGTGGTCTCGACGTGCCGTTCCCACCAGGCGATGCGGTCCATCAGCTTGGCCGACACTTCGGCCGAGGCGCGGCCGGTCAGCAGGTGTTCGGCGCCGTAGATCTCGGGCGTTTCCGACAGGATGGCCGTGCCGCCCTGGGCGACGATCAGGTCCACCGCGCGGCCCAAAGCCGGGTTGGCGGTCATGCCGGAATAGCCATCCGACCCCCCGCACTGCAGGCCCACGACCAGTTTGGACACCGGCTGGGGCGTGCGGATCAGGGCGGCGGCGCGGTCGGCCATCTCCATCACCCGCTCGACGCCCTGCTGGATGGTGGAGGCCGCGCCTCCGCTCTCCTGGATGGCCATGACGCCCAGGTCGACGGAGCCCGCCATGCCCTCGGCCTCCATCAGGGAGGAGATCTGGTTGGTCTCGCAGCCGAGGCCCAGCATCAGGACGCCCGCGACGTTCGGATGGCGCGCATAGCCTGACAGGGTCCGGCGCAGCATGTCCATCGCCTCGCCCTCCGACGCCATGCCGCAGCCCGAGCCGTGGGTGATGGCGACGACGCCGTCGATGGTCGGATGGCTGTCGCCGAGGCGAGCCTCGACCTCGCGGGCGATGCGCCGGGCGACCATGGCCGAACAGTTCACCGAGGTGACCACCGCCAGATAGTTGCGGGTCCCGACCCGACCGTCGGACCGGAGGTAGCCGTCGAAGGTGCGGGGTTCGGCGGCCTCATGAGCGACCCCGGCGACGACACCGGTGTCAGCGCGGGCCGAGATATCGCCGACGCCAAGGTTCTGCGTATGGACCCAGTCGCCCGGCGCGATGGCGGCGATCGCCGCGCCGATGACCTGACCATACTTGCGGACCTGGCCGCCGAGGGCGACGGGCTTCAGCGCGATCTTGTGGCCGGCCGGGACGTCGGTCGTGGCGGTGACGCCCTCGATGGTCTCGCCGGCGCTGAGGGGACGGACGGCGACGGCGACGTCGTCATCGGGATGAAGGCGAAGGATGGACGGGGAGGACATGGCCCTCCCCGCCTAGCATGTCCCGACGGCGACGTCAGGCGGCAGCGGCCTCGGCGGCCAGCTTCTTCTTCGCCCGGCCGCGACCCAGTCGGTAGACCGCAAAGGCGATGGCGCCGCCGATGGCCAGTATGATGATCGTCGTGATGGGGCGGAAAGCGAGCCACGCCAGGGCGATGGTGACCGTGCCGACCAGCAGGCCCAGCACGAAGCCAATCAGGCCCGTGCCCATCCGAACGATGGTCCCCGCCAGAGGCAGGACATCGGCCAGCACGCCCAGCGGCGCCAGGATCAGGCCGAACCCGACCATCAGGAGGACCATGCCGACGACGCGGATGATCCAGGCCATCAGGTTGTTGGCGTCCTGGGCGGACTGGAACATGTCGCCGGCCGGGACATCGCCGTCGGCGACCAGCAGGAACTCCGAGCCGTTGCGGGCGCGGTAGTCGAGGAAGTTGTCCCCGTTCTGACGGGCGACGACGCTGATCTCCGAGACGGGCGTGACCTCGTACGAGACACGGGTGTCGCCAATCACAGGGTTCTGGGCGTTCTCGCCGAAGAAGATGGTGGTCTGCGAGACCGTGTGGCTCGAGGCTTCGCCGGCGGCGGCATCGATGGCGTCCTGCTGCTGCGACAGGTTCAGCGGCTCGGCGCCGCCGACCTGACTCAGGACGTTCTCTTCCAGCTGGTAGTCGCCGAGGGTGGCATCGGTGGCGAAGATATCGGCGCTCTCGATCGCCATCTCCGGGTTCTCGTGACCCGCCGGTGTATTGAACGCGCTGGAGTCGATCGGGGTGGAGGACCAGACCTTGGTGTAGCTGTAGGTGGTGACCGTCTCCTCGCCGCCCCCCAGCTTGGTGCGGCTCTCGGACTTCGACTCCTCCTGCCACTGGTACATCTCGGCCGAGCGCGACAGCTTCACGCCGGTGGCCGTGACGCCGTACTCGGTGTCTTCCAGCGGCGCGGTCACGGCGATGTCGCCGACGACGTGGACCAGCTTCTGATCATTGGCGGGATCGATCGGCGAGGCCGGAGCCTCGACCACCGCGCCGGCGCCCTCGGTCAGACCGCGCGCGACCTTGACGGCGTTGCCCTCGTTCCAGGCCAGGCCCCAGACGCAGGCGAAGATCAGGACGATGCCGACGAGCACGCCTGCGAAGGCTCCGCCGATGCGGCTGAACCAGCCCTGGCTGGTCGTGACTGTGACTTGATCCGGCATTTCGCTCCCCCCGAGCCCGGTCGAGTCTCGACCGTGAGGCGCACAGATATAGCACCGCTTTGCGGACGCGATAGCGAAGGCCTGCTTACGGAAGCTGACGGACCGTCAGAGCCCCCGCCAGTCGCGCCACCAGGCGACGAACCGGCCCAGCCCCTCGGCCAGCGCGACCTTCGGCGCATACCCGGTCAGCGCGTTCAGCTTGGAGACATCGGCATAGGTCGCCGTGACGTCGCCGGCCTGCATAGGCCGCATGATCTTGACCGCCTCGCGGCCCAGCGCGGCTTCTAGCGTGGAGATCATCTCCATCAGGCCGACGGGGCTGGAATCGCCGATGTTGTAGACCTCGTGACCGCCCTTCGACGGCGGGTGGTCCAGCACGCCCACGATGCCGTCGACGATGTCGTCGATGAAGGTGAAGTCCCGCGCCATCCTGCCCTCGCCGTAAACCTCGATCGGCTCGCCCCGCATGATCTTCTCGGTGAAGCTGAAATAGGCCATGTCCGGCCGGCCCATCGGTCCGTAGACGGTGAAGAACCTGAGGCCAGACTGCGGGAACCCGTAGAGCGAGGCATAGCTCTGGCTCAGCAGTTCGCAGGACCGTTTGGTGGCGGCGTAGAGCGACACCGGCGAAACGGTCGGATCGTCCTCGCGGAAGCCCTGCCCCGCCAACGGCCGATCGCCGTAGACCGAGCTCGACGACGCATAGACGAGGTGTTCGACGCCGTTGTGCCGGCAGGCCTCGAGGATCGACAGATGCCCCTGAAGATTGGACCGCTGGTAGGCGAACGGGTTGTCGATCGAATAACGGACCCCCGCCTGTGCGGCCAGATGCACCACCCGCAGGGCGCCCGACGACCGAACCAGTTCGGACATCGCCTCGGCGTCGGCGATGTCCGCGCGGACCATGCGGAAGTCCGGGTAGGCGGACAGCCGCGCCGCCCGCAGGTCTTTCAGGGCGACATCGTAGTAGGGATTCAAGTCGTCGACCCCGATGACGGTCTCGCCCCGCTGCAGCAGCCGTTCGGCCAAGTGCATCCCGACGAAGCCCGCCGCTCCGGTGACGACGACCGTCATCTGGCTCAGCCGCGCCCGATCGAGGTGTAGGAGAAGCCCCGCGCCCGCATCTCGGCCGGGCGATAGACGTTGCGCAGGTCCACCATCACCGGCGCGCGGGCCAGAAGCTTGATCCGGTCCAGATCCAGGGCGCGGAATTGATCCCACTCGGTCAGGATGACGATGGCGTCGGCGTCCTCGATCGCGCTGTAGGCGTCGGCGCGATAATCGATGTCGGGCAGCAGCTTGCCGGCCTCGTGCATGCTCTCGGGGTCATAGGCCTGCACCTTCACGCCCGCGGCGATCAGGGCGGGGACGATGTCCAGGCTGGGGGCGTCGCGCATGTCGTCGGTGTTCGGCTTGAAGGCGAGGCCCAGAATGCCGACGATCTTGCCCTTGCCGTCGCCGCCCAGCGCCGAGATGACCCGGTCGGCCATGGCCTTCTTGCGTGCGTCGTTGACGTCGACCGTGGTCTCCACCAGCCGGACCGGGGCGCCATACTGCTGGGCCGTGCGGACCAGGGCGACCGTGTCCTTGGGAAAGCAGGAGCCGCCGTAGCCGGGACCGGCGTTCAGGAACTTTCCGCCGATCCTGCCGTCCAGGCCGATCCCCTTGGCGACCTGCTGCACGTCGGCGCCGACCTGTTCGCAAAGGTCGGCGATCTCGTTGATGAAGGTGATCTTCAGCGCCAGGAAGGCGTTGCCCGCGTATTTGATCAGCTCCGACGTCCGGCGCGAGGTGTAGACCACGGGGAAGTCGTTGAGGCTCAGCGGGCGATAGACCTGGGCCATCACCTCGCGAGCGCGCTCATCGTCGGTGCCAATGACGACGCGGTCGGGACGTTTGAAGTCCTCAATCGCAGCGCCTTCGCGCAGGAACTCGGGATTAGAGACCACGGCGAAGTCCGCTTCCGGATTGACCCGACGGATGATGGCCTCGACCTCGTCGCCCGTGCCGACGGGGACGGTCGACTTGTTGACCACGACGGTGAAGCCCTGCACCAGACCGGCGATCTCCTCTGCGGCGGCGTAGACGTAAGACAGGTCCGCGTGGCCGTCGCCGCGCCGCGTGGGCGTGCCCACCGCGATGAAGACGACGTCCGCCGACCGGATCGCCTCCGCGCCGTCGAGGGTGAACGACAGGCGGCCGGCCTTTACGTTGTCGGCGACCAGGGCCTCGAGACCCGGCTCGAAGATCGGAATCTCGCCGGCGTTCAACCGCTCGATCTTGGACGGGTCCTTGTCGACGCAGACGACGGTATGGCCGAAGTCGGCAAAACAGGCCCCGGACACCAGGCCCACATAGCCCGTGCCAATCATCGTTACGCGCATTCAAATCATCCCCAACGACAGCGGCCTGCCATAGACCAGTCGGCGGGGCGGCGCAAAACGTCGGCGTCCACACCCCGTTAAGCCTGTCCTCTTACCCGATCTTGAGCCTCGGCGAGGCAGTGTTCGTTCATGACCGACAGCCCGTCTCTCAGCTATCGCAACTCGCTGACCGAACGCCGTCGTCGGGCGCGGACTCCGTTCCGCGCCGCCCGCCGCGAGCGCGAACGCGTCCGCCTGCTCGGCCAGGCCGTCGATCTCGTACGCCCGGAAGAGGTGCTGCACCACGTCGAGGCGTGGGTCGAGGCGCGCCGCAAGGTGATCATCGCCAACCACAATCTGAACAGCCTCGCCCTGATGCAGAAGGAGCCCCGGCTGGCGCGCTTCTACGCCCGGGCCGATCTGGTCGAGGTCGATTCCACGCCCCTGATCCATTTCGCCAAGCTGCTGGGTCTGCAAGGCAAGGCGTTTCACCGCTGCACCTATCTGGACTGGCGCGATCATTTCTGGAGCCTTGTCGATCGCAAGGGATGGCGCGTCATGTACATCGGCGGCGCCCCCGATGTGGTCGAGCGCGCGCGCGGTCGCCTGGCTTCGGAATATCCGGGAGCGGACATCCGGGCGCGGGACGGGTTCTTCGTCGCCACGCCGGGCTCGCGGGACAACACGGTCGTGGTCAATGAAGTGAAGGCCTTCGATCCGCACATCCTGTTCGTCGGCATGGGCATGCCCCGTCAGGAGCTGTGGATCCTGGACAATCTGGACGCCCTGCCCGACTGCGCCATCTTCTCGGTCGGCGCCGCCTTCGACTACGAGGCGGGCGAGCAGAGGGCCGCGCCGCGCTGGATGGGACGGATGGGGGTCGAGTGGCTGTTCCGCCTGGTCCATGACCCCAAGCGTCTGGCGCGGCGGTATCTGATCGAGCCGTGGAGCCTGAGCCACCTTATCGTGGCCGACCTTTGGACGGCGTTGCGGGCCAAGCGACTAGGGCGCACAGCCTAGACGGCCGCCAGCGGGCCGGTGGTGATCGCCACCCGCCCGGCCCGGCCCGTCGCCTGGATCACCACGCGGGTGTCGCCTTCCAGGCGTACGGCCGAAAGCACATTGGTGGCATAGGCGCCGGTGTCGACGCCGATGCGCCGCGCATCGGAGTGAACGGCTTCGGTCGGCGTATGGCCGTGCACGACCACCTGTTCGAACGGAGCCGGGTGATCGAGGAAGGGCTGGCGGATCCACAGCAGGTCTTCGGGTGACTGCACCGGCAGGGCGACGCCGGGTCGCGCGCCCGCATGACAAAAGAAGTAGTCCCCGATCGAGACCGACAGTTCCTGAGCGGCCAGCAGTTCGCGATGCGAGTCCGGCAGGGCGTCGCCGAGCGCGCGCGAGGCTTCGGCCCAGGCCCGGGCGTCGCCGCGCATCGGCGGCGGCGCGACGCCGTACGACACCAGGGTGTCCCGGCCGCCGTAGTCGCACCACGATGGCCCGACGAGGGGGTCGTGAAGGAAGGCCTCCATCCGCTCCTCGTGGTTGCCTTTGATGAAATGGACCTCCAACGCCGGGTCGGCGGCGAGATTGCAGAGCTGATTCAGGACGCCTTTCGAGTCCAGGCCGCGATCGACGTAGTCGCCGAGAAAGACCACGACCTTGCGTGAGGCCTCGGCCGCATGGAGGTCGGCGCGGATGGCCTGGATCAGCCGGTCGGCGAGATCCGACCGCCCATGGATGTCGCCTACCGCCCAGATGACGCAGTCCGAGGGCGTGCGAGACGTCCTGCGGGCCGGTCGGTTGGGAAAGAAGCGCGAGAGCATGGAATTCACATGCCCGCTCGCCTCACCGCGTTCAAGCTGTGCGAGACCCCAGGGTCAGGGTCGCCGGACGGCCGGCCTGGGCCGAGGACGTCAGCCAGATGTCGAAGGCGCCCGGCTGAACCGTCGGTGCGCCGTCGGCGCCGACGTATTCCAGCATCGCGCGACGAATGGTGAAGGTCACGGTCTGCGTCTCTCCGGCCGCCAGCGCCACCTTGCGGAAGTCGCGCAGACGCCGGCCCGGCTGGGTCAGATCGGCGACGCGGTCGCGGATGTAGAGCTGCACCGTCTCGACCGCATCGCGGTCGCCGCCGTTGGTCACCTCGACCGAGACCTCGACTTCGCCGGTCCAATCCAGGGTCGCTTCGGCGGGCGTCACCTCTCCATAGGCCACCGCGCCGTAGGTCAGGCCGTGGCCGAACGGATAGAGGGCGGTGTTGGTCGTCTCGCGATAGCGGGCGACGTATTCCTGGGACGCCAGGGCGTTGTTGGCCGGACGGCCGGTGACCTTGTGGTCGTAGCTGAAGGGCTGCTGGCCCGAGCGATGCGGGAAGCTGACCGGCAGGCGGCCCGACGGCGAGGCCTTGCCGAAGACGATGTCGGCGACGCCGTTGCCCATCTCTCCGCCCAGGAACCAGGTGACGACGATGGCCTGGGCGTTCTTGACGGCGCCCGACAGCTCCATGGCGCGGCCGTTGCGAAGCAGGACCACGATTGGCTTGCCGGTCGCGGCCACGGCTTCGGCGAGGGCGCGCTGGGGCGCCGGGATGTCGATCTCGGTGCGCGACTGGGCCTCGCCCGACATGCGCGAGCTTTCGCCCAGAGCCAGGACCACGACGTCGGCTGCAAGCGCGGCCTGCACCGCCTCGTCGATCCCGCCCGCCAGCGCCTCCTCGACGCCGGAACCGCGCGAGATACTGAGGTCCTGCGGGTCGGCCATGGCGGCCCGGAAACCGGTCTCCAGCGATACGCGGGTGTTCTCGTCGCCCCAAATGGTCCAGGGGCCGAAAACATTGTCGACGTCGTCGGCAAAGGGCCCGATCAGCGCGATCTTCTGGCCCTCGCTCTTCAGCGGCAGGAGGTCGCCCTCGTTCTTCAGAAGGACGATGGATTTGACGGCGGCCTCACGGGCCAGGTCGCGGTGCTCGCGCGAACCGACGACCAGACGCTCGCGCACCGGATCGCAGCCACGATAGGGATCGTCGAACAGGCCGAGCGCCGCCTTGGTCATCAGGACCCGGCGCACGGCCTGATCCACGCGAGCCATCGGCACGTGTCCCGTCTCGACCAGGTCGGGGATGTGTTCGAGGAACAGGCCTGACACCATGGACATATCCATGCCGGCCAGGAGGGCGATACGGGCGGCGTCCCGACCGTCGGCGGCGAAGCCGTGGGCGATCAGCTCCTGTTCGGCGGTGTAGTCCGAGACGACGAAGCCGGTGAAGCCCCACTCGTCGCGTAGGATGTCGGTCAGCAGATACGGATTGCCGGACGCCGGAACCCCATTGAGGTCGTTGAAGGCCGTCATCACCGACAGGGCGCCCGCGTCGAACGCGGCCTTGAATGGCGGCAGGAAGGTCCCCCGCAGCGTCGCCTCGGACATATCGGTGGAATTGTACTCCATCCCCGCCAGACCGGCGGAATAGGCGGCGAAATGCTTGGGCGTGGCCAGCAGCGCGTCGCGGTCGGCCAGACCCTTGTCGCCTTGGAAGCCTTGGACGCGGGCGATCGCCAGGATCTCGTTCAACAGGACGTCTTCGCCCGCGCCTTCGACGCCGCGACCCCAGCGCTGGTCGCGCGCCACATCGACCATGGGGGCATAGGTCTGGTGGATGCCCGAGGCCGCGCCTTCCAAGGCCGCCGCCCGCGCCGTACGCCGGGCAAGGTCCGGATCGAACGCGGAGGCCTCGGCCAAAGGAACCGGAAAGACCGTCTTCAGGCCATGGATGATGTCGGCGGCAAACAAAAGGGGGATCCCCAGCCGGCTTTCCTCGACCGCGATGGTCTGGATGCGGCGACCCGCCTCGGCGCCCACGCCGTTGAACAGATTGCCGACCGTGCCATCGCGTATCATCTGCGTCACGCGCGCGGGGTCTCCCTGACCGTCCAGCGGGTTCACATTCATGGGCCGGAAGCGGAAGGGATCGCCCAGCAGGTTCAGCTGGCCGGCCTTCTCCTGAATCGTCATGCGGGCGATCAGGGCGTCCACGCGGTCCAGGTCGGCCGCTTCCTTGGCCGCGGCGCCGCGCGGAGCCGCCACCATGGCCGCGCCGAACGTCGCCAGCCCGGCGGCGGCGGCCAGAATGGCGCGGCGATCAGGCGTGCGGGTGTCCATCATCGTCTGCTCTTCAGTCATGGGCGAACCGATAAGGGGGGATCAGGGCGAAGTCAGGTCACGGCGTGTTTCGCCGGGAAACGCGCCGTTCCGACCATGGATGAGCGGTCTTGTAAACGGTTACTTCGCTTCAGGCGGCAATCGGCACGGATCAGTCGCGGATGAAATGAGGCACGAACTGCGAAGTGTTGCTCGTGATCCGACCCGTGTCATCGCGCACGGACATGCCTGCGGGCTCCTCACCCACGACCCAGGATCCGACGATGGCGTAACGGCCGCCGAACATCGGCGGGGCGTGGACGGCCTGGACGATGGCGCGGCCGTCATAACCGCCGTCATTTCCATGTTCGGTGTGTTCGGGTTCGACGATCGTGACGTTGTCGCCCTCGCGCGAGAACAGGGGTTTGCGCACATGGGCGACCGACAAGGCCGAGGCGCGCGGATCGTCCTCGAAATAGGCTTCCAGCAGGTTGGGGTGCCCCGCGTGGCGCTCCCACAGCAGCGGCAATATGCCTTTGTTGGACAAGATTGACTTCCACGCCGGCTCCAGCACCAGAACGTCTGCGGTCGGCAGGGGCTGGGCGTAGTCGTCGCGCAGCATCTGTTCCCATGGATACAGTTTGAACAGGGCCTGGATCAGCCAGTTTTCCTCGTCCACGAACCGGCCGTCGGCGTTCAGGCCGATGTCGCCGATGGCTACGAATTTTGGATCCAGCCCCGCCTGTTTCGCCAGATCCTCGAGGTAGAGCACCGTCTGGCGATCCTCGACGAAATCCGGATCGGACGAGAAATGCACGAAGCCGCTGTTCGGGAATATCTGGCGGAAACGGGCGACAAGTTTTTCGTGCAGGCTGTTGAACTGGTCGGCGTCGGCCGGGATCGAGCAGTCCGCGATCCGGTCCTCCAGCCACAGCCACTGAAAGGCGCCGCTCTCGTAGATCGAGGTCGGAGTGTCGGCGTTGTACTCATAGAGCTTGGCCGGGCCCGTCCCGTCATAGGCGAAGTCGAACCGGCCATAGAGGGACGGATCGCCCCGCTTCCAGCTGTCGGCCACGTAGTCCCGGAGCTTTTCCGGGATATCGAGTTCAGCCATCAACCGTTCGGACTTCACCGCCTCGTCGACCAGGTCGAGACACATCTGGTGCAGTTCGGCGGTCGGGTTCTCGATACCCGCCTCCACCTGCTCCAGCGTGAGAGCGTAGGCGACGTCGTCGGTCCAGTAGGGCTCGCCCGAGATATGATGCCAGGTGAAGCCCAGACGCTCGGCCTTCGCCTGCCAGTCCGGGCGTTCGGGGAGGATGAGGCGATCCATGGTTGCGGCGGTCAGCCCGGCTCTTTCTCGCCCGGCGTCCCTTGGCCGATGCGCGGCGTCACAACCGTCACATCCGATTGCGTCAGGCGGGCCAGAACGTCGTCGGCCGAGGAGTGGCCCGGCAGGATGCCCGCCTCCTTCAGCTTGGCGTCGAGGTCGGCGCCGGTGCGCTTGTCTTCGAACTCCTGGCCGACGCGCAGCCGTTCCTCCTGCACCGCCTGGCGCTGCTTGATGCGTTGCAGACTGTCGGCGGCCGAGCCGATGCGTGAATGGGCGCCGGCCGATTGCAGGGCGACGGAGGTCTGGGCGCGCTGGACGCTCTCGTTGACCTTCACGATGTCGATTTCGCGACGCAGGGTCTCGATCTTCTGGTCGGTCGAGGCGATGGCGGTGCGCAGGCGGGTCTCCGCCTCCTTCATGCCCTCGATCAGCGGGCCGCGCGTGCCGATCTCGGACTCCAGCTCGGCGATGCGAACGGCCACCTCGCGGGCGAGATCGGTCTTGCCCTGACCGAGGGCAGAGCGGGCCGAGCTTTCGTATTTGGCGATCTGGTCGCGAAAGGAGGTCAGCTCGTTCTCGGCCATGCGGCGGCGAGCGACGAGGCCCGCGAGGTCGTCGCGGGCCTTGCCCTGGGCGGTGTCGGCGTCGCGGATTTCCTGGTCGAGAATCTTCAGGGCGTTCTGGTCGACGACGGACTGGGCCGCATCATGGGCCGTACCGCGGAACAGGGCGGAGAGTTTGGACAGCATGGACATGGGTATCAGGTCTCCGGTTCAGGCGGCGAAAGTGTCGCGCAGGGACGTCGCATCGATGGCGTTCTCGGCCAGGGTCCGCAGTTCGATCAGGATAGTCTGAAGCGTCGTCTTGGACGACAGCTCGCCCATCAGCTCGTAGACGTCCTGATCCCCGACCGTGGTGATGGCGAAGTTCGACAGGGGCACCACGCGCTGGGCCTTCAGCAGGAACTCGTTGAACCGGGCGGTGTCCGACTGCTCCGACACGGGCCACAGCAGAACCGAACAGACGATCTGGGCGCCGCCGACCGAAAGGTAGATCGGCAGATCGCCGTATTCGTGCATGGTGACGAGCAGCACCGGATCGGCCCCCTCCAGCACCCGGGCGGTCAGCTCGCCCTCGCGGACGAGCGAGGTCTCCTCCAGCGCCGCCTTCACGGCGGGAACGGTCCAGGCGGTTTCGATGACGGCGTCCATGTGAGGATCGGCTCCGGTTGACGAAGAAGAAGTGGGACGGGGACGGCGGGGCGCAAGCTCGGGTCCGCGCGTCGAGTCGGTGACGATGGCGTGAACGGCGGCTCGGACATCGTCTCGGCAGGCTTGTGGCACCCAGAACTCGAGCTTGACCTGACCGGCGTCGCGACGCGCCTTTCGCCAGGCGCGGATACGATCCGTGCCAGAGGCGGGCTGAGGAATGTCGGCGGCTTCCGTCATGTACATGTAACGCGTAACATGAACGCTTGACGTGCGGCAAGCGGGATGCGAAATTTCATTCGTGGCTGCGACAATCGCAGCGTAAAGACCGGACCATGTTCAAGCGTCTCTTCGGCGGACAGCCTGCTGCGGAACCGGCCAATCGGCTGGCGGTGGTGAGGAACATCACCGTGGGCCGGACCGTGTCGCTGGACCCTCTGGCATGGCGCCGCCTGCAGCCGGAGACGGTGTTCAATCTCGACACCGACGCGCTGGAGATCACGGCGCAAGGGACGATCGTATTGGACGGCGGCCAGACTGTGCACCGGTTCTATACCGACGAGCACGTCATGCTTCAGGCCATGAGCGACGATGCGACGGGGGCCGAGGCCTATGACTTCTCCCTCTTCATCCCCTGGACCAGCGCCTATCCGCCTGGCGAGCGCGAGCGCCGCCTCTGGCGCGACCGCCTGTCGGAGCCGGTCTTCGACGGCACGCCGGAAGAGGTCGGGGTCTGGCCGCGTTTCTGGTTCGCCGAAAGCGATGCACGGCAGCCGCCGGTGACGATGTGGGAGTCCCTCTGGGACGACCGCACGGCGACCGTTCCCTACGGCCGGATCTTCCAGACCTGCATGCTCTACGCGCGCGAACTGGCGGGCGGACGCGAGCTGATGCTGGCGCTGGAGATGGAGCCCGAAAAGGCCCCCGGAAAATCCGCCGACATCTCGCACGAGATCATGGTCGGCATCCCCCTGGAAGTCGGCGAGTTCACGGCGTGAACCGCGCCGCAAATCTGGAGCACTGAGACGATGGACTGGTTCGCATTCCAGACGGGGGCCACGGCCTTCGTCATCGCCTTCGCCGCGGCGGGCGTCTTCACCTTGGCCTTCAAGCTGATCTACCAGTGGGTGACCCCGTACCATGAGCGAACCCTGATCCGGGACGGCAACCCAGCGGCGGCCATCGCCCTGGGCGGCGCCCTGATCGGCTATGTCCTTCCGCTGGCTTCAGCCCTGTCGCACACGGTCAGCCTGACGGAGTTCGCCGCCTGGGCGACCCTGGCCGGCGTCATCCAGATCGTGGTCTTCGTCATCGTGTCAAAGCTGGCCTTCAAAAACCTGGCCGAGCGGATCGAGAAGGGCGAGGTCGCCTCGTCCATCTATCTGGCCTCGATTTCCATCTGCGTCGGCTTGCTGAACGCCGCCTGCATGACAACGTGAGGGCGACCATGAGTGACACCCCCTCCCCCGCCGCGCAAGAAACGACGACCATCCGCCGGATGAAGCGGTCGAAGACGCTTCAGATCACCAGTCTGATGGCGACGGCCTCCTTCTCCCTGGCCGCCTGTGGTGCGCCCCAGGTCGCCGTGCCCGAGCCGGAACCCGCCCTGGCCTATACCTCGCTGGACGAGTGCAAGGCGGCCAACGACATCACCGACGCCGAGTGCGACGCCGCCGACGCCAATGCCCGAGCCCAGGCCGCTGAGACCGCCCCCCGCTATGCGACCCAGTCGGAATGCGAAGGCCAGTGGGGTCCGGATCAGTGCCGTCCGAACCAGCAGGGCGGCGGCTCGTTCTTCACCCCGCTTCTGACCGGCTTCGTCATCGGCCAGTTGCTGAACGGCGGCGGCTATCGCGGCGGCGGCGCCCTGTATCGCGACCGCGACGGCAACTACCAGAACGGCTACGGCGGCGGCTATCTGAGCCGCGACTACCGCACGGGGCGTCAGGTCGCCAACGGCCGCGACTACGGGACCGACGTCGCGCGTCAGGCCCCGAGCCGCGTGCAGAGCCGCACCACCGTCGTCTCGCGCGGCGGCTTCGGCGGCGGCGGCCGGGGTTACGGGGGCTGAAGCCCTCTCCCGGAGGGAAAGGGAAAAGCCTAGTGCCCGCCCGTCTTCGGGGCTGCGCCGATCGCATGCACCGGCGCGCGCGAGGCGGCGACCGCGAACACCACCAGCAGCACATAACCCGCCAGCGGCACGAAGAACGCCGGATTGATCGTTCCGGCCATGTCCGCCACCCGACCCGCGACGAGCGGCAGGACCGCCCCGCCGATGATGCCGAATACCAGAAGCCCCGAGGTCGCGGAGGCCGGCGCTGTCGAACGCTCCAGCGTCAGGGTGAAGATCGCCGGGAACATGATCGAGTTGAACAGGCCGACGGCCAGGGCGGCGAAGGCCGCTGTCGCCCCGCCTGTCTGGGTGACCACCAGGCAGAGCACCGCCGCCACGGTCGTGAAGACGGCCAGCAGGGGGGCGGCAGGAATGCGGGTCAACAGCGCGCTGCCCGCGAACCGCCCCATCAGGGCGCCGGCCCAGTAGAGGGCGACCAGACGACCGGCGTCGGCGGGCGAAAGGCTGAGAATGCTCCGGGCTTCGAGGAAGTTGGTCATCAGACTGCCGATGGCCACTTCGGACCCGACGTAGATGAAGATGCCGATGGCGCCGAAGATCGCCCATTTCGACTTGAGAGCTTCGAAGGGCGAGGCCCCCTTCTCAGTCGACGCCGAGGTGGAAAGCTTGGAACGGATCAGCCAGATGAAGCCGCCCAGAAGGGCGAAGAAGATGGCCAGGCCGATGAAGACGGTGTCGATGTTGGCCAGGGTCTGGGCGCGCAGCGTCGGATCCAGCACCGGCGTCGCGGCTTCGACCGGAGCGGCGGGCGAGAGGGACGGCGCCAGGCCGCCGATGTAGTTCTGCAGGAAAATCAGCCAGCCGACCGCCAGACCGATCGCGGCGCCCAGCGGGATCCAGCCCTTCAGATCACGACGCAGACCGCCCAGCAGGGCGCCGGCGACCAGGCCAAAGACCACGCCGAGGCCCAGCAGGATCAGGGCGCTGAACGACCCCAGCGCCGTCACCCCGCCCGCGACGAAGATGCCGCCCGACAGCATGACCGTGGCGCCCAGCAGCGGTCCAACCACCGTGCCCAGGGAGTTGAACGCCTGAGACAGAACCAGCCGGAAGTGCGAGCCCTTCTCCGAACCGAGGCTTGCGGCCAGCGGATTGGCCGCGACCTGCAGCAGGGTCACCCCGCCCCCGATCACGAACAGGGCGATCAGCACGCCGGGATAGAAGTCGAGAATGGTCGACAGCGGCACGATCAATGCCCCCAGCACCATGACGCCCAACGCCCCTACGATCGATCGCGCATAGCCCAGTCGCGCCAGGACAAAGGCGGCAGGCAGGGCGAAGACGCCATAGGCCGTGAACCAGGCGAACTGTGTCAGCAGGGCCTCGGTGAAACTCAGCTCGAACACGCCGCGGACCGCCGCGACCAGCGGGTCGATCAGCGAGGTGGCGAATCCCCAGGCGAAGAACAGGGTCGTCACATAGGCGAAGGCGAGACCCGTGCCTTTGGCGGGGGTGGTCGTGGCGTCGGTCATCCTGGCTCCGTTTCCTCTCGGGCGTTGGCCGCCCGTAACCGCTTCATCCCATGCGTCGCCCGGCTGGGCCGCGCCGTCCAGTCCGATCTTCTGCCGCGTAACGAAAAGTGGCCTGACCGGACGCCGACAGGACAGTGGACGGATGGCCTGTCGGGTGGTCTGGTCCGTCCATGACCACGCCCTTCCCCCCTCCCGTTCCAGAACCCGGCCCCGAATGGTGGCGGGGTGCGGTGATGTATCAGATCTATCCCCGCTCCTTCGCTGACACCAACGGCGACGGTATCGGCGACTTGCCGGGGATCACCGCGCGTCTGGACCACGTCGCCTCGCTGGGCGTGGACGGTATCTGGCTGTCGCCCTTCTTCACCTCGCCGATGAAGGACTTCGGCTACGACGTTTCCGACTATGTCGGGGTCGACCCGATCTTCGGCACGATCGACGATTTCGATCGACTGATCACCCGCGCCCACGTGCTCGGTCTGAAGGTCATCATCGATCAGGTCTACGCCCACACCTCCGACGAGCACGCCTGGTTCCAGGAGAGCCGACGCAGCCGGACCGACCCGAAGGCGGACTGGTACGTCTGGGCCGACGCCAAGCCGGAGGGATCGCCGCCGTCGAACTGGCAGTCAGTGTTCGGGGGCCCGGCCTGGACCTGGGACGCGCGGCGCGGCCAGTACTTCATGCACAACTTCCTGGCCTCACAGCCGCAGCTGAACACGGCCCTGCCGGAGGTTCAGGACGCGCTCCTGGACGCCGCGCGGTTCTGGCTGGATCGCGGCGTGGACGGCTTCCGCTGCGACGCCCTGAACTTCGCCATGCACGACCCGGCCTTGACCGACAATCCGGCCGACCAGCGCCCCGGCAAGCGGACACGGCCGTTCGACTTCCAGCGCCACGACCACAACCAGTCCCAGCCCGGCATTCTGGATTTCGTCGGCCGCCTGCGTCGCCTGACCGACAGCTACGACGGCGACCGCTTCCTGCTGGCCGAGGTGGTGGGCGAGAAGGCGAACGAGGAGATGAAGGCCTATACCGCGCCGGGCCGGATGCATTCGGCCTACGGCTTCCTTTATCTCTACGCCGACCGGCTGACGCCCGAACTTGTGGTGCAGGGGCCCGCCCTGTGGTCGGGCGCACCAGGCGAGGGTTGGCCGTCGTGGAGCTTCTCCAACCACGACGCGCCGCGCGCGGTGTCGCGCTGGGCCGAGGGGAGGGATTCCAAGGCCTATGCCGAAATGGCCCTGCTGCTGCTGATCTGTCTGCGCGGCGACGTCTTCCTGTACCAGGGGGAGGAGTTGGGCCTGCCGCAGGCCGAGGTGCCGTTCGAACGCCTGGTCGATCCCGAAGCCATCGCCAACTGGCCCGAAACCCTGGGGCGCGACGGCGCCCGCACGCCGATCCCGTGGAAGGCGACGGCCGATTTCGCGGGGTTCTCGACCGTCGAGCCCTGGCTGCCGATCGATCCGCGTCACCGCGATCTGGCGGCGGACGCCCAAGACGCCGACCCCGCCTCGACCTTGCATCTGGCCCGCCGGATCATCGCTCTGCGCCGCGCCCATCCCGCCCTTCGGCTGGGGTCGATGACGGTGCGTGAAGCGACGGCAGACCTGCTGGTTTTCGAACGGGTCTTCGAGGGCGAGACCCTGCTGTGCGTCTTCAACCTGGGCCACGCCGGCCTCGACTGGACCGCGCCGTCGGGGTGGTCGGTGGTCGAGGCGGTGAACGCGCCCGACCCGAACGCCGGCTGGCTCGCGCCCATGGCCGGGCTGATCCTGTCGCGCGACTAGGCCCCGACGAACGGAGGCGCCCCCCTGGGTGCGCCTCCTCCGGCTTCTGCGGATCAGTCCGGATTTAGAAGAGGACCTTGATCGTGCCTACGACGCGGCCGTCGTAGAGGTCGGAGTTTTCAACGTCGGTGTCGTGATAGCGAAAATCGGCCACGAGATTGTCGGTGAGAGCATAGCCGACGCCGACGTTCCAGGTCGTGTAGTCGTCGCTGAAGTCCAGGAACTGTTTGCCGATTGCGCCCGAGACCGTCCACTTGTCGGCCGGAGCGAACGCCACATTGCCTTCGACGTAGGTGGCTTCGTCATCGAAGCCGAAGAAGTCGGGCGAATAGTAGACCGCGGCTCCGGCGGTGACCGGGCCGATCGCCCGCGAGGCTGCGGCCTTGAACTCGACATAGCCATAACCTGCGTCGGGGATCGAAGGCGAGTTGACGTAGGTGTATCCCACAATCCCGAAGTCGACCGCGAAGCCCTCGACCTCGGTGCGATAGCCGCCATAGAGGTCGATTTCGGCGTCCGTGTCGTCGCCGAAATCGACGTTGGAGGCCCACGCCCCGACGTAGAAGCCGCCGTTCGTGAGATCGACGCCGACTTGCAGCGCCGGATCCTCGCTCGTCTGGCTGACGCCTCGGAACACGTAGTCGGATGTCAGCGCCGCGTTGAAGGCGACGTCGATGTCCTGGGCGGCCGTCGCGCCGGCGGCCGTGAGCGTGGAAAGGGCGGCAGCCATCGCCACGCAGAAGGCATGTGATCTCATCTCGGTATCCCCGTGAATGTGTTGGATCGTCAGGTGATCGCCGGGCACGTGGGAGGACGCGCCCGGCGGGGTTGTCAGTGTTCCAGGGCCTCGCCGTGGAGGGTGGTGTCCAGACCTTCGGCCTCCTGGGCATCCGTCACGCGCAGGCCCGTCGTGAACTTGCAGATGATCAGGATGACGAAGGTGCCGACGGCCGAATAGGCGATCGTCCAGGCCAGGCCCAGGGCCTGGGTGGGGATGTTGGCGCCTTCGCCCAGGCTGTTGATCGCGCTCGAGGCGAACACGCCGGTCAGAAGCGCGCCGATGAGGCCGCCTGCACCGTGGATGCCGAAGGCGTCCAGCGAGTCGTCGTAGCGGAGCAGCTTCTTGATCCACACCGAAGAGATGTAGCAGACCGGTCCGGCGATCAGGCCGATGATGACCGCGCCCTTGGGATCGACAAAACCGGCTGCCGGGGTGATGGCGACCAGACCGGCGACGACGCCACTGAGCATGCCGATCAGCGAGACCTTCTTCTTCTCGATGACCTCGACGATCTTCCAGGTCAGGGCGGCGGCTGCGGCGGCCAGAATGGTATTGAGCAGAGCCACGCCCATGAGCTCGTTGGCCGCGCCCGCCGAGCCTGCGTTGAAGCCGATCCAGCCCACGAGCAGCAAAGAGGCGCCGATCATGGTCAGGACCGGATTGTGCGGGTTGATCGGTTCAATCCCATACCCTTTGCGGCGACCCAGGAAGATGGCGCAGACCAGACCGGCCACACCCGAGTTGACGTGCACGACCGCGCCGCCGGCGAAGTCCAGCACCCCGGCGCCGCCGAGGAAACCGCCGCCCCACACCCAGTGGCAGATTGGTGCATAGATCAGGAGCGACCAAAGGGCGGTAAAGAGCAGCAGGGCCGAATATTTGAACCGCTCGGCGAAGGCGCCGGTGATCAGGGCCGGGGTGATGATGGCGAACGTCATCTGGAAGGAGATGAACAGGAACTCCGGAATGCCTGGCAGCAGACTGTTGGCGGTCTGCAGCGTCACCCCGTCCAGGAACAGGGCGTCGAAGCCGCCGACATAGGGCTGGAGCGCCTCGTTGCCGTTGGCGCTGAAGGCGATCGAATAGCCAGCGATGAACCACACCAGGGTCACCACGGCGAAGACGCCGACCGACTGGGTGATGGTGGCGATGACGTTCTTCTTGCGGACCATGCCGCCGTAGAACAGCGCCAGGCCTGGCAGGGTCATCAACAGGACGAGGGCGGTGGAGACCCCCAGCCAGCTGGTCCCCGCCGCGTCGAGCTCAAGCGCCGCCTGGTGACCCAGAAGCGGAGAAGCCGCCGCCTCCTCGGCGGGGGCGGCGGCTTCTTCAGCGGCGGCGACGGTGGTGGCGGCGGCGCCAGAGCCCGAGGCTTCGACGGCAGCGGGGGCGGCGACCTCGGCTATGGGCGGCGTGGGAGCGGCGTCCTGCGCGAAGGCTCCGCCCGCGCAGAACAGGCCGATGGTTAGACAGATAAGGGCCAGAAGGCCTGGTAGACGGTTAAGCAGCTGCGACATGAAAGCATCCCCTCTGTGATCTCGCAGTTGCGAACTGTTTATCGCAACGCGACATCGCGCAAGAGACTATCTGCGATCAGCGCAATTTTCGTGTTTCTGTCAGCTGCGATGAAACGCGATCGGGGATGGATTTACCTTGGCCGTGCCCTCTGAGCACAGCTTCGGCGGATGGCTGCCTGGATGGGAAAAGGTTAACCCCAGTGCATTTGCACCCGATGGGCGGCGGCCCAGTGGATGGCCTTGATGGCGTCGATGATCGCCTCGCCTGCCGCGCGCGTACCCAGGTCTCCGCCCAGGTCGGCGGTTGTGGCGCCGGCGGCCAGAACCGCCGCGACCGCCGCTTCTATCGACGAGGCTTCGTCTTCAAGATTCAGACTGTGACGCAGCATCATCGCGGCCGACAGAATTGCCCCGACAGGGTTGGCCAGGTCCTGACCCGCGATATCCGGCGCCGAGCCATGGATGGGCTCGAACAGGCCCGGGCCCGACTCCCCCAGCGATGCGGACGGCAACAGGCCGATGGATCCGCCCAGCACCGAGATCTCGTCCGACAGGATGTCGCCGAACATGTTCTCCGTCAGGATGACATCGTAGTCGCGCGGCTTTCGGATCAGGTGCATGGCCATGGAATCGACCAGGGCATGCTCCAACTGGACCTGCGGGAATTCCTCGGCGTGGATGCGGGTCACGACCTCGCGCCACAGGCGGCTGGTTTCCATGACATTGGCCTTGTCGACCGAGGTCACCTTGCCGCGCCGTTGCAGGGCGGTCTTGAAGGCGGCGCGGGCGACGCGCTCGATCTCCGGGACCGTATAGATGCACAGGTCCGAGGCCATGCTGTCGGCGCGGGTCTTCTCCCCGAAATAGACGCCGCCGGTCAGCTCGCGGAACACGATCAGATCGACGCCCTCGACGATCTCTTTCTTCAGCGGCGAACGGTGCGCCAGGACCGGAGAAACCTGCAGCGGGCGCAGGTTGGCGAACAGCCCCATGGCCTTGCGGATGCCCAGCAGGCCCTCTTCCGGACGACGCGTTCCGCCATCCCATTTCGGCCCGCCGACCGCGCCCAGCAGGACCCCGTCCGCCGCCAGACAGGCCGCCGTCGTCTCGGGCGGCAGGGGATCGCCGGTCGCGTCAATGCCCGCGCCGCCGATCAGGTGCTCGGCGAACGCGAACCGGTGTCCATAGAAGTCGCCGATGACGCGCAGCACGTCTCGGGCAGCCGTGGTGACCTCGGGACCGACGCCGTCACCGGGCAACAGGACGATGTTGTAGGTCTGGGTATTGGGCATCACGCGGGCTCCGGCGAGTGGGCTTGTTCGTAAGATTCGATGGCGGGCATGGACTTCATGAGCCAGCCCAGGGTGTCGACGCCGTCCAGC
Organism: Brevundimonas sp. NIBR11; assembly: GCF_027912535.1. Lineage (NCBI taxonomy): Bacteria > Pseudomonadati > Pseudomonadota > Alphaproteobacteria > Caulobacterales > Caulobacteraceae > Brevundimonas > Brevundimonas sp. NIBR11. The sequence goes on from NZ_CP115465.1 coordinate 2,233,326, forward strand.
AGACACTGACGGGCGAAGGGCTCGACGGCAAACGGGACGGGCGCATGGTTGCCGCGCCGCACCTCTTCGGCCTCCAGATCGATGGTCACGACCTGTTCGGGATCGGCGACCAGATCGTCCCATGTCGCCTGATCGACGACCACGGGCAGGAAGCCGTTCTTGAGCGCGTTCGACGTGAAGATGTCGGCGATCGACGTAGAGATCACCGCCCGGAAACCGTAATCATACAGGGCCCATGGCGCATGCTCGCGCGACGAGCCACAGCCGAAATTGTCGCCAGCGACCAGGATGCGATGCTCGCTCGGATCGATACGGTTCAGCACGGCTTCCGGCCGCGCGGAGCCATCCGCTTCGTAGCGCCAGTCGTAGAAGGCCTTGGCCCCCAGACCCGTCGTCTCGGTCGTCGTCAGGAAGCGGGCCGGGATGATCTGGTCGGTGTCGATATTGGCCTGGGTCAGGACCAGGGTCCGCGACTGCAGCACTTTCAAAGGCTCAGGCATGCGCGGCCTCCGACAGATAAACGCGCGGATCGGTCAGCACCCCGGCCACGGCCGAAGCCGCCGCCGTCGCCGGACTGGCCAGGATGGTGCGGGCGCCCTTGCCCTGACGGCCTTCGAAGTTGCGGTTCGACGTCGAGACGGCCAGCTGGCCCGGCGCGACGAAGTCCCCGTTCATGGCGATGCACATGGAGCAGCCCGGGATGCGCCATTCGGCGCCCGCCTCGATGAAGACGTGATGCAGGCCTTCGGCCTCGGCGTCGCGACGCACGGCCTCCGACCCCGGCACGACCAGCATGCGGACGCCGGCCTTCAGCTTACGGCCCCGCAGCACCTCGGCGGCGGCGCGCAGATCGGGCAGACGGCCGTTGGTGCAGGAGCCGATGAAGACCACGTCCACGGCCTGCGTCGTCGTCGTCTCGCCGGCCTCGAAGCCCATATAGGCCAGGGCCTTGCGGTCGCTGTCCGACTTGGGCTCGGGCACCCTCGAGCCGATCGGCGAACCCGCATCCGGCGTCGTGCCCCAGGTCGCCATGGGGCGGATGGCCGCGCCGTCGATCACGACCTCCTTGTCGAAGACCGCGCCCGGATCGCTCGCCAGCTTCAGCCATTCGGAGGCTGCCGCCTCATAATCGGCCGGCACATGTTTGCGACCGCGCAGCCAGTCGATGGCGACCGCGTCCGGCGCGATCATGCCCGCCCGCGCCCCGGCCTCGATCGACATGTTGCACAGGGTCATCCGCCCTTCCATGTCGAGCGACCGCACCGCTTCCCCGGCGTATTCGATGACGAAGCCGGTGCCGCCTCCGAAGCCCAGCTCGGCGATGACAGCGAGCGCCACGTCTTTGCCCGACACGCCGGGCGTCAGCTGCCCGGTCACGGTCACCCGCATGGCCTTCGACTTCCGCTGCAACAGGCACTGGGTCGCCAGGACGTGGCCGACTTCGGAGGTGCCGATGCCGAAGGCCAGGGCCCCGAAGGCGCCGTGGGTCGCCGTATGACTGTCGCCGCAGACGACGGTCATGCCCGGCTGGGTCAGGCCCAGCTCCGGTCCCATGACATGGACCACGCCCCGGTCGCCCGAGCCCCAGCCCGCCAGTTCGATGCCGTGGGCGGCGCAGTTGGCCTCCAGCCGGTGTACCTGGGCCTCGGCCTCGGCGGTGACATAGGGTTTCCGCCCGTCCGGTCCGGCCGGCAGGGTCGGGATCGAGTGGTCCAGGGTGGCGAATGTCCGGTCCGGACGACGGACCTTCAGCCCCCTCGCCTCGATCTCGGTGAAGGCCTGGGGGCTGGTGACCTCGTGGACCAGATGCAGGTCGATGTAGAGCACGCCCGGCGTCGCGTCGGTCTCCGGCGTGACGACGTGGCGGTCCCAGACCTTGTCGAACAGCGTTTTAGGCCGCGACATACGCGGCTTCTTTCTGAGCCGTCGCCGTGCAGATGGCGATCAGTTCGGCGTCGTCGATCTCGCCGATCTCGTCGGCACGCGTCTTGAAAGCGGCGAAGGCGTCGTTCAGCCGCTCGCCCGCCAGCGGATAGCCCAGCACCTCGGCCCGCTTCTGCACCGCCGTCCGGCCCGAATGCTTGCCCAAGACGAAGAAGCTGCCGGTGAAACCGACGTCCTCGGGGCGCATGATCTCATAGGTGCGGGCGTCGGCGTACATGCCGTGCTGGTGGATGCCGGCCTCGTGGGCGAAGGCGTTGATGCCGACGATGGCCTTGTTGCGGACGATCGGCGTGTCCGTGATCTGGCTCAGCATCCGGCTGGTTTCCAGCAGCTTGGTCGTGTCGATGCCGGTCGTGACGCCATAGCGTTCGGCTCGCACTCGCAGGGCCATGACCACCTCTTCCAGGGCGGCGTTGCCGGCGCGCTCGCCGATGCCGTTGATGGTCGACTCGACCTGACGCACGCCCGCCTCGACGGCCGACAGGCTGTTGGCGACGGCCAGACCCAAATCATTGTGGCAGTGGGCCGAGAAGATCACGTTCGGGAAACGCGGCCGGACCTTGCCGATCAGGAAACGGTACAGCGATGCGATCTCGTCCGGCGTCGCATAGCCGACCGTGTCGGGCACGTTCAGGGTCGAGGCCCCCGCGCCGGCCGCGGCTTCCAGCACCTCAGCCAGGAACTCCGGTTCGGTGCGGATAGCGTCCTCGGCCGAGAACTCGACATCGTGGAAATGGGTGCGGGCGTATTCGACGGAGCGCACCGCCTGGGCCAGGACCTGATCCGGCGTCATCCGCAGCTTGGCGGCGCGGTGGATCGGGCTGGTGCCGATGAAGACGTGGCAGCGACGGCGTTTCGTCCCGCGCAGCGCGCGATACGAGGCATCGATGTCCGCCTCGTTCGAACGCGACAGGGAGCAGAAGACCGGACCGGAATCGTCCTCGGCTAGTTCGCCGACGACGGCGCGGATGCAGTCCTCGTCGCCAGGAGAGGCGGCGGCGAAACCGGCCTCCATGACGTCGACGCCCAGGGCCTTCAGGGTGCGGCCCATGCGAACCTTGTCGGCGGGCGTCATGGAGAAGCCCGGCGCCTGTTCGCCGTCGCGCATGGTGGTGTCGAAGACGATGACCCGGTTCGGGTCGTTGGTTACTCGCTCGATGATCGGACCGCTCACGCCGCCGCTCCATAGTTCTGGGTCGAGGCCGTGAAGCCCACGCGGGTCGCGCCGATCAGTTTGTCGATCTGGCGGCCCAGGTTCTCGGTGCAACGGCCTGCATCGCGGCCGCGAACCTGCATCTGGACGCGGCGCATGGCGCCCTCGTCCGACAGGCTCATGCCGTCGATGTGGAAGCCGCGACGCTCCACGAGACCGATGAGGCGCTGAAGCGAGCCGTCGGCCCGGTCGATCTGGATATGGATGGTGTCGCTCATCAGATGTCTCCTTCGAAGCGCGTGTCGTGAAGCATTTCGGCGTTGTTCTTTCCCGGCGGGACCAGAGGCCAGACGTTCTCTTTGGGGTCGATCAGGACGTGCATCAGGCACGGCCCCGGCGCGGCCAGCAGACGGGCGATGCCGTCGGTGACCTGATCCCGCTGGTTGATCATGAAGGCCTCGACGCCGAAGGCTTCCGCCACCGCGACGAAGTCCGGGTTGTCCGACAGATCGACCTCGGAATAGTTCTCGGCGAAGAACAGCTCCTGCCACTGGCGCACCAGGCCCAGCGAAGAGTTGTCCAGCAGGACGATCTTCAGGGCGACGCCGTAGCGGCGCAGGGTCGCCAGCTCCTGGATGTTCATCATGAAGCTGCCGTCGCCCGAGACGGTGACGACGTGGGCGTCGGGCTTGGCCAGCTTGGCGCCCAGACCAGCGGGCAGGCCATAGCCCATCGCCCCCAGACCGCCCGACGTCAGGTGGGCTTCGGGGCGGGCGAACTCGCAGTGCTGGGCGACCCACATCTGGTGCTGGCCGACGTCGCAAGCGGCGATGAAGCTGTCACCGGCGGTCTTGGACAGTTCGTTCAGCAGGGCCGGCGCATAGACCCCCTCGCCCGGCGCGTCGTAGCGGAAGGCGTTCCGCTTCGCGTTCGAGGTCGAGCGGATGATCCACGGATCGATGGCCAACGCCTTGGCCGAGACACGGTCGGTCAGGGCCTCGATGCCCGCCTTCAGGTCGCCGACGACCGGGACATGGGCGTTCCGCAGCTTGTTGATCTCGGCCGGGTCGATGTCGAAGTGGACGACCTTCGCATGGGGGGCGAACTCGTTCAGCTTGCCGGTCGCGCGGTCGTCGAAACGGGCGCCGAAGACGATCAGCAGGTCCGCCTCCTGCACCGCCTCGTTCGCGGCCTTCGTTCCGTGCATCCCCAGCATGCCCAGGAAGCCCGGCGCATCCGTGCGGATCGAGCCCAAGGCGTTCAGGGTCGAGACGCTCGGGATGCCGGTCCGCTCGGCGAAGTCGCGCAGGGCCTCGACGGCGCCGGCGATCTTCACCCCGCCGCCGATGTAGATCAGCGGACGTTCGGCGGCGCGGATCAGCTGCTCCGCCTCGGCGATGGCGGCGTGGTCGATCGGCGTCGTCTCGTTCGGATAGTGGAAGCCGAAGTCCTCGGTCGTCGTGCCGACCTGGACGTCCTTCGGCAGGTCGACCAGGACCGGGCCGGGGCGACCCGAACGGGCGACGTGGAAGGCCTCTTCGATCACCGCCGGGACGTCGGCCGGGTCGCGGACGACCCAGGAGTGCTTCACGATTGGCAGGGTGACGCCCAGGATGTCGATCTCCTGGAAGGCGTCGGTGCCCATCAGATGGGTGGCGACGTTGCCGGTGATGCAGACCATCGGCACAGAATCCATCATCGCATTGGCGATGCCGGTGATCAGGTTGGTCGCGCCCGGACCCGAGGTCGCCATGCAGACGCCGACCTTGCCCGTCGCCCGGGCATAGGCGTCGGCGGCGAAGGCCGCGCCCTGCTCGTGGCGAACCAGGATGTGCTTCACGCCCGCGCCGGTAAGGGCGTCATAGACCGGCATGATCGCCCCGCCCGGATAGCCGAAGACCACATCCACGCCCAGCCGATCCAGGGTCTGGACGAGCAGCTGCGCACCGCTCCGGGGAGCGGTTGCGGCCTTGGCGCTGATGGCGGTGGCGATGGCGGACATTGCTGTTCTGGGACTGACTTTTTTGCGGTTGAGCTATGCGGCTTCTGCGGTCTTGGGCGCGTGCAGCCAGGCCATCCGTTCGCGCAAGCCCGCGCCGACCGACTCGATCAGATGCTCGCTGTCGGCCTTGACCAGATCGTCATAGGCGCCCTTCCCGGCTTCGTTCTCGGCGATCCATTCGCGGGCGAAGGTCCCGTTCTGGATTTCCGTCAGGATTTCTTTCATCCGGGCGCGCGTCTCGGCAGTGATGACCCGCGGGCCCGAGGAGACCGACCCCCATTTGGCCGTCTCGGAGATGAACTCGTTCATCTTGGTGATGCCGCCCTCGTAGAACAGGTCCACGATCAGCTTCAGCTCGTGGAGGCATTCGAAATAGGCGATTTCGGGCTGGTAGCCGGCTTCGACCAGGGTGGTGAAGCCGCTCATGACCAACTCCTTGGCCCCGCCGCACAGGACGGCCTGTTCGCCGAACAGGTCGGTCTCGGTCTCTTCCTTGAAGGAGGTTTCCAGCAGGCCGCCGGTCGCACCGCCGATGCCCTTGGCGTAACCCATGGCGCGGTCGCGGGCCTTGCCCGACTTGTCCTGTTCGATGGCGAACAGGGCGGGGACGCCGCGGCCGCGGGCGTATTCACGCCGGACCAGGTCGCCCGGACCCTTGGGCGCGACCAGGATCACGTCCATGTCGGCGCGCGGCGTGACCCGCCCGTACAGGATCGAGAAGCCGTGAGCGAACAGGATGGCCGAGCCCCTCTTGGCGTTGGGCTCGACGATCGTCTTGTAGATCTCGGCCTGGGCCATGTCGGGCGTCAGGATGGCGATGATGTCCGCGCCCTTGATGGCCTCTGAGGGCTCGGCCGTCGCTAAGCCGTCGGCCTGAGCATGCTTCCAGCCCTTGCCGCCCTGACGGACGCCGACGATCACGTCGTGGCCGGAGTCCTTCAGATTCTGGGCGTGCGCGCGACCTTGCGAGCCGTAGCCGATGACGGCGATGCGCTGGCCGGCGATGACCCCGGGACGGATATCGTCGTTGGTGTAGATGTCCATGGCTCAGGCTTCCTGCGTCTGACGGTTTTCCGCACGGACCTGTGCCGGCGGCGGGTTGGGAATGGTGACGGCGCCCTGCGAGGCCGAGGCGACCGAGGCGCGGTATTTGGCGAAGACGCCAGTGGCGGCGTTCAGCGGCGGTTGGGTGTGACCTTCGCGACGCGAGGCCAGGTCGGCGGCGACGTCGATGCGGCGCGCCGTGACGTCGATGGTGATGCGGTCGCCGTCGCGGATCAGGGCGATCGGGCCGCCCGCCGCTGCTTCCGGCGACACATGGCCGGCGACGAAGCCGTAGCTGGCGCCCGAGAACCGGCCGTCGGTGATCAGGGCCACATCGTGAATGCCGCGACCCTTTAGGGCGGCGGTGACCTGCAGCATCTCGCGCATGCCCGGACCGCCTTGCGGACCTTCGTAGCGGATAACGATGACATCGCCCTCGCCGACTGACCCATCCTGGACGGCGTGGAAGGCGTCTTCCTCGCTGTCGAACACGCAGGCCGGGCCCTCGAAGCGGTCGACCTTGTGGCCGGTCAGCTTGATGACGGCGCCGTCGGGCGCGATGTCGCCGTAGATCACGGCGTAGGACCCGCGCGGGCTGAAGGGCTCCGCGACGGTCGAGACGACCTGCTGGCCCGGAGTTTCCTCGGCCTCGGCGGCCTCGGCGAACAGGCTGCGGCCCGAGACGGTCGGGGCGTTCACGATCTTGCCGGCCTCGGCCAAGCGCTGGGTGACCAGACGGGTGCCGCCCGACGCGAACAGATGCGAGGCCAGGAACCGGCCGCCCGGCTTCAGGTCGCAGATGACCGGCGTGTCTTCGCAGGCGGTGTTGCAGTCCTCGACGCCGAATTCGATCCCCGCCTCGATGGCGATGGCGGTCAGGTGCAGGACGGCGTTGGTCGATCCGCCCGAAGCCGAGACCGCGGCGGCAGCGTTCTTCAGCGAGGCGCGGGTGATGTATTTGCGGGCCGTGTCGCCGGCGAAGACACGCTCGACGATCAGTTCGCCGCAGCGGTGACCCTGCGCGCCCTTCATCGGATCGACGGCCGGAACGTCGTTGGCGCCCATCGGCGACAGGCCCATGACCGCCAGGGCCATGGCCATGGTGTTGGCCGTGAACTGACCGCCACAGGCGCCCGCGCCCGGACAGGCCGCGCTCTCGACCATCTTCAGCTGATCGTCATCGATCGTGCCGGCCCCGCGCGCGCCGATGGCCTCGAACACCTCCTGGATGGAGATCTCCTTGCCGCCGATGACGCCCGGCATGATGGTCCCGCCGTAGTAGACCAGACCCGGGATATCCATCCGGGCCAGGGCCATGGCGGCGGCCGGGATCGTCTTGTCGCAGCCGACGATGCAGACGACGCCGTCCAGCTGATGCCCCTGCACCGCCAGCTCGATCGAATCGGCCACGACTTCGCGCGAGATCAGCGAGGCCTTCATGCCCGGCGTGCCCATGGAGATGCCGTCGGTGACGACAATGGTGTTGAAGTCGATCGGATAGCCGCCGGCCGCGACGATGCCGGCGCGCACGTCCTTGGCCAGACGATCCAGATGCATGTTGCACGGCGTGACCGACGACCAGGTGTTGACCACCGCGATCATCGGCTTGTCGAAGTCTTCGTCCTGCATGCCGGCGGCGCGCAGATAGCTGCGCGCCGCCGCACGGTTGGCTCCAGCGGTCACGACCGCGCTGCGTCGCTGAGGCGGCGGCGAGGTGTCGTCCGGGGTGAAATCTTGCGTCATTGCAAAAAGGCGTTCCGAGAGAGGGCTCGGATCGGCGCAACAAAAAACCCGCTTCCTTTCGGGAGCGGGTGGCTGCGGTCGATCCTGACTTTGCTTGGGTTCAGGTCAGTCGCATCCACGCCGCTCCGGAGAGCAGGCCAAGGAATACGGTGAGAATAAGGGTGGTCAGGGCGGCGGGCGTGGGGGCAGGACGCGTCACGACGACAGCGCGAGCCGTGCGGCGGATCGAGGTGGTACGGTTCGACTGGCTCACGGCCAACTCCTGGTTACCGCAATATAAAGCCAGAGATCGCTGCGTCGCACAACTGAAAATGGGAAGAATTTTCCAATGTGGGCGCAAAATAGCCGTCCGAGGGCAATTTCGCCCCTCTGGCGTCAGCCGTCGATCAGGCCCTGCAGGATCACGGCGATGCGTTCGCGCAGCACTTCGCACTGCTCCGGCGTGAGTTCGAGGCCGTGCGCAAGATCGCGGCTGACCGACAACCCCATCATGAATCCGGACATCAGGCGCACCCGCACTGCGGCATCCTCGCCTCCGACCCACTCCACGAACGGCTGATAAAATCCTTCGCGCGCCGATTTCTGGATCACTTCCAGCGCCTTCGGCGACGACGACGAGCGCAGCATGATCAAGAGCCACGCCCACTTGCCTTCCTTGCGCGGGCCATAGACCAGATCCTGGGCCATGCGCGCGCCGAAGGTGGCGCGGTCGCCTTCCATCATGTTGGTGCCGCTGCCGCAGTCGTCGATGACGGCGCGGAACAGGTCTTCCTTTGAGCCGAAATACCGGGAGATGAGGGCCGGATCGACGCCGACGTCCTTGGCGATGTCGCGCATTCCGACCTGGTCATAGCTCTCGCCGGTAAAGCGTTTGCTGGCAGCATCCAGAATGGCGCCGCGGGTGGCGGCGGCGTTCCTCGGGCGCTGGCAGACGGCGAAACTCAACGTGATCTCCAATATGACCTTAGGAATGGTATGGCTATGTCATCGACTGTTGACAAGTGCCGCCGACGGACACAAGTAAGTCATCAGGCGATGACCGGGACCTCCTCCCCCGTGATACTGGTCCCGCCCGACAGGGAATTTGCCCCACAAGGGAGATTGCGCGCATGCGCAGGCTGAAGATCATCGCCGTGTCCGTTCTTGTAACGGGCGCGCTTTACGGCTGTTCACAACGTTCGGAAGCCCAGGGGCCGCCCCCCGCCGCGCCGGTCACCGTGGCGGTCCCGCTCGCCGAGCGCGTCGTCGACTGGGACGACTTCACTGGACGATTCGAGGCCACGTCCTCGGTGGAAGTGCGGGCCCGGGTCGGGGGCTTCATCCAGGCGGTCCACTTCCGCGACGGCGACTACGTCCGTCGCGGCCAGCTGCTGTTCACCCTGGACCCGCGTCCGGCCCAAGCCCAGCTGGCCTCGGCCCGTGCCGCGCTGACCCAGGCCCAGGCGCAGCTGACGCTGGCCCGCACCAACCTGACCCGCTCCGAAGGCCTGTTGGCCTCGCAAGCGGTCAGCCAGGCTGAGGTCGACGCCAACAAGGGAGCGGTCGAAACCGCCTCGGCGACCGTTGCCGCCGCCCAGGCCGCCGTCCGCGCGCGCCAGCTGGATCTCGAGTTCACTCGCGTCACCGCCCCGGCCTCGGGCCGCGTGTCTGACCGTCGCGTCGATCCGGGCAATGTCGTCGCCGGCGGATCGTCGGCCGCCGACGTCCTGACCACCATCGTCTCGTCCTCGCCGATCTACTTCGTGTTTGAAGGCTCCGAAGCCCTGCTGCTGAAGTACCAGCGCGACGCCCGCGCCGGCCGTTCGGCCCCGGTCCGCATCCGCCTGCAGGACGAGAGCGACTTCACGCGTTCGGGCACGCTCGATTTCACCGACAACGCGGTCGACGCCTCGTCGGGCACAATCCGCCTGCGCGCTGTGATCCCCAACGGCGACGGCTTCCTGAAGCCCGGCATGTTCGCCCAGGCGCGCGTCGCTGGCGCCGGCGCCTACGACGCCCTGCTGGTGCCCGATTCGGCCATCGGCACAGACCAGGCCCGCCGCGTCGTCTCGGTCGTCAACGCCGACGGTTCGGTCACCCCGACCCCCGTTCAGCTCGGGCCGCTCGTCGATGGTCTGCGCGTGGTACGCTCGGGCATCCGTCCGACCGACCGGATCATCATCGACGGTCTGCAACGCGCCATGCCCGGCATGAAGGTGGCCCCCACGAACGGCCGGATCACCCGGGCTCCACGCCAGGAATCCGTCCCGACCACCTATGCGCCGCCCGCCGCGACCGGAACCTCGGCCGCCGCCCTGACGCAATCCGTCACCGTCGGCGACTGAGGCCAGACGCATGAACATCTCTCGCTTCTTCATCGACAGGCCGATCTTCGCGGCCGTCCTGTCGGTGTTCATCACCCTCGTGGGAATCTTCGCCTATCCGCTGCTGCCGCTCGCGCAGTATCCGGAGATCGCGCCCCCCACGATCACCATCAACACCGCCTACGCCGGCGCCTCGGCCGAGACCCTCGCCGAGACCGTCGCCGCTCCGATCGAACAGGAGGTCAACGGCGTCGAGGGGATGCTCTACCTCTCCTCGTCCTCGACCTCGGACGGCGCGGTGGCCATCACCGTGACCTTCCAGCCTGGCACCGATCTGGATAGCGCCCAGGTGCTGGTCCAGAACCGAGTGGCCCTGGCCGAGCCTCGCCTCCCCGAAGCGGTCCGCCAGGTCGGCGTCATCGTGAACAAGCAGGAGTCCGGCTTCCTGATGATCCTCGGCCTGACGTCTCCGGGCGGCGTGCTGAACAACGACTACGTCGGCAACTACGCCAACTCGGTGCTGCGAGATCGTCTCCTGCGGATCGAGGGCGTCGGTAACGTCACCGTCTTCGGTGGCGGCAACTATTCGATGCGCGTCTGGATCGACCCGGCCAAGGCGGCGGCGCGCGGTCTGAACGCCTCGGACATCATCACGGCCCTGCGCGGCCAGAACATCCAGGCCGCGGCGGGTTCCATCGGCCAGCCTCCGTTCGCCACCAACGCCTCCGCCTTCCAGCAGCCGATCCAGGTCCAGGGCCGTCTGTCCAGCCCGGACGAGTTCGCCCAGATCGTCATCAAGACCGACGCCGAGGGCCGGGTCACGCGCGTCAGCGACGTCGCCCGGGTCGAGCTGGGCGCCCAGGATTACGGCATCCAGGGCTATTTCGACGGCCAGCGCGGCGTCGGCATCGCCATCGTCCAGCAGCCCGGAGCCAACGCGCTCGGCACCGCCGAACGGGTCATCGCCGAGATCGAGAACATCAAGGCCGACGCGCCCCAGGGTCTGGAAATCGGCATCCCCTACAACCCGACGGAGTTCGTGGCCGCCTCGGTCGAGTCGGTCCAGCACACCCTGATCGAGGCGATCATCCTGGTTGTGCTCGTGGTGTTGATCTTCCTGCAGTCGTGGCGTGCGGCGATCATTCCGATCGTCGCCATCCCGATCGCCCTGGTCGCCACTTTCGCGGTCCAGCTGGCGCTCGGCTATTCGATCAACTCCCTGTCCCTGCTGGCCCTGGTGCTCGCTGTCGGCATCGTGGTCGATGACGCCATCGTCGTGGTCGAGAACGTGGAGCGCTATATCCGCGAGGGCCTGTCGCCCAAGGACGCCGCCTACAAGTCCATGCAGGAAGTGTCGGGCGCCCTGATCGCCATCGGTCTGGTGCTGGTCTCGGTGTTCATTCCGACCATGTTCGTGCCCGGTATTCCGGGCATCTTCTATCGTCAGTTCGCCGTGACCATCGCGGCGGCCTCGGTGACCTCTCTGTTTGTCTCTCTGACCCTGTCGCCGGCCATGGCCGCTCTCTTGCTGCGGCCGCACGAGCACCATGACGAGACGGCCGCACGTTCCACCACCCTGTTGGGCCGCGCCAAATATTACGGCGGCTGGGCGGGCCGGAAGTTCAACGAGGGCTTCGACTGGCTGTCGTCCAACTACGGCCGCCTGACCGCGCGTCTGGTGCGGACGGTGATGATGGTGCTGATCGTCTACGTCGGCCTGCTGGGTCTCACGGCCTGGCGTCTGATCGACACGCCGTCGGGCTTCATTCCGGACCAGGATCAGGGCTTCCTGATCGGCGTCATCCAGCTGCCGGCCGGCTCCTCGCTGGAGCGGACCAATGCGGTGATGACCAACGCGCGTCAGATCATCGAGAAGACCGAGGGCGTCGACGGCACCGTGGCGTTCTCGGGTCTGGACGGGACGAGCTTCTCGTTCGGCTCGAACGCGGCGACCATCTTTGTTCGCCTGAACGCCTTCGACGACCGGACCACGCGCGAGACGACGGCGGCCGCCCTGGCCGGCGCCATCACGGGCGCGGCACAAGGCATCCAGAACGCCAATATCTTCGTCATCGCCCCGCCGTCCATCCAGGGCCTCGGCACCGGCAACGGCTTCTCGATGATGATTCAGGACCGGACCGGAGCGGGTTACGGAGCGCTCGAGGGCGCCACCTTCGCCATGATGGGGGCGGCGGCCCAGAAGCCGACCGAGGTGACGCAGGTCTTTTCGACCTACAACACCGCCTCGCCGCGCGTGGACGCCGACGTCGACCGTGATCGCGCCCTGATGATGGGCGTCCAGCCTTCCGACGTCTTCTCGACGATGGGGATCTATCTGGGTTCGTCCTACGTCAACGACTTCAATATGTTGGGTCGCACTTTCCGGGTGACGGCGCAGGCGGAGCCGGCCTATCGCGACGACATGGCCGATATCGCCAACCTCAAGGTGCGTTCGGCCTCGGGCGCCATGGTGCCCCTGGGGTCGGTGGCCACCTTCCGCGAGAGCTCAGGTCCGTCCCGGATCGTACGCTACAACCTGTTCCCGGCGGCCGAACTGCAGGGTCAGGGCGCGCCGGGCGTCTCGTCCGGCACGGCGATCGGCATCATGGAAGACATGGCGGCGTCCACCCTGCCTCCGGGCTTCTCCTACGAATGGACCGGCCTGGCCTTCCAGGAGAAACAGGCTTCGGGCGGCGCGACGATCATCTTCGTGGTCGCGGTGCTGCTGGTCTTCCTGGTGCTGGCCGCCCAGTATGAGGCGTTCACGCTCCCGCTCGCCGTCATCCTGATCGTGCCGATGTGTCTGCTCGCGGCCATGCTGGGGGTGAACGCTCTCGGCCTCGACAACAACATCCTGGTCCAGGTCGGACTGGTGGTGCTGATCGCGCTCGCGGCCAAGAACGCCATCCTGATCGTGGAGTTCGCCAAGCAGAACGAGGACGAGCACGGCCTGGACCGCTGGGACGCCGCCGTCGCGGCCGCCCGGACGCGCCTTCGCCCGATCCTGATGACGTCCTTCGCCTTCATCCTGGGCGTTCTGCCGCTGGTGTTGTCGGAAGGCGCCGGCGCCGAGATGCGTCGCTCCCTCGGGGCGGCGGTGTTCTTCGGCATGATCGGGGTGACCGTCTTCGGCCTGCTGTTCACGCCGGTCTTCTACGTTATCTGCCGGGGCCTGGCCTCGAAGATCCCGCAGCGTCCCTCGGCTCCGAGCGTCACCCCGACGACCGGCGCGCCCTCGGACGAGGCCATTCACTCACAGCCCACGCCGGCGCTTGCAGCGCCGCGCTCGGGAGACGCCACATGACCACGCTTCCCAAGACGGGTCTTTTCAAGACCCTTAGGCTTGCCCCCCTCCTGACCGCGTGCGCAGCCTCCGCCCTGCTGGCCGCCTGCGCGGTCGGGCCGAGGGCGCCCGACACCCCTCTCCCCCCCTCGGCGTCGGGCGCCTTCGTAAGTTCGCCTCTGGGCAGCGCCAACGGCGCGACCACGACGGCGGAGGCGCGCAGCGACTGGTGGCGGCTCTATGCCGATCCCACGCTGGACGGCCTCATCGAACAGGCCTTCGCGCAGAACAACGAGCTGGAAGCCGCCGTCGCCAATCTTCGCGCCGTGCGGGCCAGCCTGTCGGAAGCACGCTCGGGTCTGTTGCCGTCGACGACCACGTCGGCCGCCGCGAGCCGCAGCCGGGCTTCGGCCGCCGTCACCCCCGGCGTTCCCGCCGGTGAAAACGCGCCCGAGATCGACACCTACGACGTCGGGCTCCAGGCCTCCTACGAGATCGACCTGTTCGGCCGGGTCGCCTCGACGATCCGCGCCGCCAACGCCGATGCGGACGCCCAGGCGGCCGCTCTGGACGTCATCCGCGTCTCGGTCGCCGCCGAAACCGCCCGCGCGTATGCTGACGCCTGTTCCGCCAACGCCCAGATCGCGGTCGCCGAACGCACCCTTGGTCTGCAGCAGTCGACCGCCGACCTGACCCAGCGTCTGCTGGAAGGCGGCGCCGGCACACGGCTGGACACCGCGCGCGCCCAGGCCGCCCTGGCCTCGACCCGCGCCCAGCTGCCGAGCCTTCGCGCCGCACGCGACGGGGCTCTCTACCGTCTCGCCACCCTGACGGGCGTCACCCCGGCCGAGGCGTCGCAAGCCGCCCGGTCGTGCCAGCGTCCGCCCCAACTGTCGCAGCCGATCCCGACCGGCGATGGTGCGGCCCTGCTGGCCCGCCGTCCCGACATCCGTCAGGCGGAGCGCGCCCTCGCCGGCGCCGCTGCCCGGGTCAACGTCGCCACCGCCTCGCTCTTCCCGACCATCTCGCTGGGCGGATCGATCGGTTCGACGGCGCTGGAGGCCGGCGATCTCAGCGACGACACCTCCTATCGCTTCTCGTTCGGCCCGCTGATCAGCTGGAGCTTCCCCAACATCCTGGCGACCCGTGCCCGGATCGAGGCCGCCGACGCCCGCACCGACGCGGCGCTCGCGACCTTCGACCAGACGGTTCTGCTGGCTCTTCAGGAGACCGAGACGGCCCTGACGAACTACGCCAACGAACTGGACCGTCGCACGGCTCTCACAGAGGCGCGGGATCAGGCGGCCGACGCCGCCCGTCTGGCCCGCCTGCGACGCGACGCCGGCGCCGACAGCCTGTTCACTGTCCTGGACGCCCAGCGCACGGAAGCCGCCGCCGAGGCCGCCCTGGCCCAGTCGGACGCTCTGGTGACCACCTACCAGATCGCCCTGTTCAAGGCGCTGGCGGGCGGCTGGAACCAAGGCTGACGACGCAATAATAATTGGCGATCTGCCCTCGATTTGGGTCATATCATGCTCTTGATGCATGATCTGACCTCATCTTGGGGAAATCATTTGCGCTGACGCCCGGTCACGGCTTTATATGTTGCCATGCAACAGAAAAGCCCGTCCGGACCCCAAGGGTTCGTCGTTCAACCGCGCCGCCTGCCCAAGGCGGAAGCGTCCGTGCGCGTGCAGGATTTCGGCGAGATCATCGTCAAACCGACCACGGAGAATGTCGAGGTCCAGGCCGGCCGCTGTACTGACTGCGGCGTGCCCTTCTGCCAGAACGCCTGCCCGCTGCAGAACAACATACCCGACTGGCTGGGTCTCTCCGCCGAGGACGAGATGCGCGAGGCCTGGCGCATCGCCTCGGCCACCTCGACCATGCCAGAGATCTGCGGCCGCATCTGTCCGCAGGATCGTCTGTGCGAAGGCTCCTGCACCCTGAATCAGTCCGGCTGGGAAGCCGTGACCATCGGCTCGGTCGAAGCCTTTATCGGCGACACCGCCTTCGATAACGGCTGGGTCGAGCCGATCCGCCCGCTGCATGAGCGCGGCCAGTCCGTCGGCATCGTCGGCGCGGGTCCCGCCGGCATGGCCGCCGCCGACCGCCTGCGCGAACAGGGCTATCAGGTCACCGTCTACGACCGCCATGACCGGCCGGGCGGCCTGCTGACCTACGGCATCCCCGGCTTCAAGCTGGCGAAGCGCGTCGTCCAGCGCCGCGTCGATCGTCTGATCGACGGCGGCGTCCAGTTCGTCACCCACTGCGACGTGGGCAAGGACGTGACCCTGGCCGAGCTGCGCGAGAAGCATGACGCCGTCCTCCTGGCGATGGGCGTCTATCAGGCCCGCGCGCTCCAGGCGCCCGGCGTCGGCCCCGGCTCGACCATCCCGGCGCTGGAGTTCCTGATCCACCAGAACCGCCGCGACCTCGGCGAGCAGGACAACGACACCTGGCACCACGCCAAGGGCCGCAACGTCGTCGTCATCGGCGGCGGCGACACGGCCATGGACTGCGTCCGCACCGCCATCCGTCAGGGCGCCGCCTCGGTCACCTGCCTCTATCGCCGCGACCGCGAGAACATGCCGGGCTCGGCCCGCGAGGTCGCCAACGCGGAAGAGGAAGGCGTCGTCTTCGAATGGCTGGGCTCGCCCAAGGCCCTGATGTCGCGCGATGGCTCGACCTCGGCCGTCCGCGCCGCCCGCATGACCCTGTCCGAGCCCGAGTTCGGCAAGCGCCGCGACATCGTCGCCGTGCCCGGCGGCGACTTCGACCTGCCCGCCGATATGGTGATCGAGGCCCTCGGCTTCCTGCCCGAAGCATTCGCCGCCCATCATGATGATCTGTCCGTGACCGAATGGGACACGGTCGCCGTCGCGCGCGGCGGCTTCGCCACCTCCCTGCCCGGCGTCTATGCGGCGGGCGACGCCGTCCGCGGCGCCTCCCTCGTCGTCTGGGCCGTCCGCGATGGTCAGGACGCCGCCGCCGAGATCGACCGCTACCTGCGCACCCAGACCCAAGAAGCCGCCGCATGACCTGGCTGGACCAATATCAACGCGACCGCCAACGCCTGATCGACGCCGGCGCCTATGAGCCTTCCTCGGAGAAGGACGCCTGTGGTGTGGGCCTCGTCGCCGCCATCGACGGCAAGCCGCGCCGCGAGGTGGTGGTCCACGCCATCCAGTCTCTGAAGAACGTCGCCCACCGCGGCGCGGTCGATCCCGACGGCCTGTCGGGCGACGGCGCCGGCCTGATGGTCGAGGCGCCCCAGGCCTTCTTCGCCGAACAGGTGCGGATGATCGGCCAGACCCTGCGTCCTGGCCCCATCGCCATCGGCCAGATCTTCCTGCCGCGCACCGACCTGGGCGCCCAGGACCGCGCCCGCGCCATCGTCGAGACCGAAGTCCTGCGCGCCGGGTTCACCATCTACGGCTGGCGCCAGACGCCGATCGACCTCGCCGTCGTCGGCTCCAAAGCCGACGCCACCCGGCCCGAGATCGAACAGATCATGCTGGCCGTCCCCGCCGACCTGGCCGATGACGGCGAGACGCTGGAGCGCGAACTCTACCTGATCCGCCGCCGCATCGAGAGCGCGGTCGCGGCCGAAGCCGTGCCCGGCTTCTACATCTGCTCCCTGTCCGCGCGGTCGCTGATCTACAAGGGCATGGTCCGCGCCGAGCTGCTGGATCAGCTCTATCCCGACCTTCTGGATCCGACCTTCCAGTCAGCCTACGCCATCTTCCACCAGCGCTATTCGACCAACACCTTCCCCGAATGGCGGCTGGCCCAGCCGTTCCGGATGCTGGCCCACAACGGCGAGATCAACACGCTGAAGGGCAACCTGAACTGGATGCGGTCGCACGAAATCCGCATGACGGCCCAGGCCTTCGGCGACCACGACGAGGCCGTGAAGCCGGTCGTCCAGGCGGGGGGGTCCGACTCGGCCGCTCTCGACAACGTCTTCGAGGTCCTGGTTCGCGCCGGTCGCCCCGCCCCCATGGCCAAGGCCCTGCTGATCCCCGAGGCCTGGGCCCGCGACGAAGGCTTGATGAAGGCCGAGCACCGCGCGCTCTACGCCTACTGCAACGCAGTGATGGAGCCGTGGGACGGTCCGGCCGCCATCTGCGCCACCGACGGCCGCTGGATCGTCTGCGGCAAGGATCGCAACGGCCTGCGTCCCCTGCGCGCCATGGAGACTCACGACGGCCTGCTGCTTGCCGGCTCGGAAGCCGGTCTGGCCGGACTGCCGGAAAGCCGCATCAAGCGCCGCCTGCCCATCGGTCCCGGCCGCATGATCGTCGCCGATCTACAGACCGGCGTCCTGCTGGACGAGGCCGAGGCGATCGACGCCCTGGCCGCCGACCACCCGTATACGGAATGGCTGGAGAACATGGTCGACCTGGAGCCGATCATCGGCCCCGGGCCGGAGCCGCGCGCCGCGACCGGGGAGGCCCTGACCCGTCGCCAGATCGCCGCCGGCTTCAGTCGCGAAGACCTCGACCTGCTGCTCGATCCGATGATCAAGGACGGCAAGGAAGCGGTCGGGTCCATGGGCGACGACACCCCGCCAGCCGTGCTCTCGGACCTGCCCCGACCGCTGGCCCACTACTTCCGCCAGAACTTCTCACAGGTCACCAACCCGCCCATCGACCCCCTGCGTGAAGCGGGCGCGATGAGCCTGAAGACCCGATTCAAGAACCTCGGCAACATCCTCGCCGAGGAAGAGGCCCAGACGAACGTCTTCGTCCTCGACAGCCCCGTCCTGACCACCGGCATGTACGAGCGGATGCTCGACGTCGTCGGCGCCGGCTCGACCGTCGTGATCGACTGTTCCTACCCTCTCCCCGCCGAGAGCGACCGTCCCGGTGCCGGCCTGCGCGCCGCGCTGGACCGGATCAAGGATGAGGTCGAGGCCGCCGTGCATGGCGGCTCAAGTCTCGTGGTTCTGACTGACGAGCGCGCTTCAGAAGGGCGTCTCGCCGTCCCGATGATCCTGGCCACAGCCGGGGCGAACGGACGCCTGACCGACAAAGGCCTCCGCAGCTTCGTCTCCATCGTCGTCCGCTCGTCGGAGGTGCTGGACCCGCACGGCTTCGCCGTCTTGGTCGGCGTCGGCGCCACCGCCATCAACCCGTGGCTGGCGCAGGAGATGTTCCAGGAGCGTCTGGATCGCGGGGCCTATCCTGGTCTGGCGCTGCGCGACGCCTGTCTGAACTACAAGGCCGCGCTCGAGGCCGGGCTGATGAAGACGCTCGCCCGCAAGGGCATCAGCGTCATCTCCGCCTATCGCGGCGGCTGCGAGTTCGAGGTCCTGGGCCTGTCGCGCGCCGTCACGGCCGAGTTCTTCCCGGGCGCCCCGTCGCGCATCTCGGGCATCGGCTTGGCCGGTCTGGAGCGGGCCGCCCTGCAGCGCCACGCCCAGGCCTGGACCGAGGCGACGCCCTCCCCCGCCGTCGGCGGCTTCTTCCGCATCCGCGCGGGACAGGAGGCCCACGCGCACGACGCCAAGACGATCCACCTGCTGCAGGACGCCTGCAATCGCGGCGACTACAAGCGCTTCAAGCAGTACTCCGAGGCCGTCCGCGAACAGCCCGACAACGCCCCGCGCGACCTGCTCGACTGGCGCGAGGGCCTCAAGCCAGTCCCGGTCTCCGAGGTCGAATCCGTTTCGGATATCCGCAAGCGGTTCCTGACCCCGGGCATGTCGCTGGGCGCCCTGTCGCCCGAGGCGCACGGGGTCCTCAACGTCGCCATGAACCGCATCGGCGCCCGCTCGGTGTCAGGCGAGGGCGGCGAGGATCCGGAGCGCTACGCCACCCGCCCGGACGGCGACAACATGAACTCGGCGGTCAAGCAAATCGCCTCGGGCCGCTTCGGCGTCACCGCCGAATATCTGAACCAGTGCCGCGAGATCGAGATCAAGGTCGCACAGGGCGCCAAGCCCGGCGAGGGCGGCCAGCTGCCCGGCTTCAAGGTCACCGAGTTCATCGCCAGGATGCGTCACTCGACACCCGGCCAGACCCTGATCTCGCCCCCGCCGCACCACGACATCTATTCGATCGAGGACCTGGCCCAGCTCATCTACGACCTGAAGTCGATCAACCCCGACTGCCGCGTCACCGTGAAACTGGTCTCCGCCTCGGGCATCGGCGCCATCGCTTCGGGCGTCGCCAAGGCGAAGGCCGACGCCATCCTGATCGCGGGTCACAACGGCGGCACGGGCGCCTCGCCCCAGTCGTCGATCAAGCACGCCGGCCTGCCGTGGGAGATCGGTCTGGCAGAGACCCATCAGGTGCTCAGCCTCAACAATCTGCGCAGCCATGTCGTGGTCCGCGCCGACGGCGGCATGCGGACGGGCCGCGACATCGTCATCGCCGCCATCCTGGGCGCCGAGGAGTTCAACATCGGCACGGCCAGCCTGATCGCCATGGGCTGTCTGATGGTGCGCCAGTGCCATTCCAACACCTGCCCGGTCGGCGTCTGCTCCCAGGACGAACGGCTGCGCGAGAAATTCACCGGCACGGCCGACAAGGTCGTGAACCTGTTCAGCTTCATCGCCGAGGAAGTCCGCGAATACCTGGCCATGCTGGGCGCCCGCAGTATCGACGAGATCGTCGGCCGAACCGACCTGCTGCGTCAGGTCCGTCGCGGCGGCTCGCACCTGGACGACCTCGACCTCAACCCGCTGCTGGTCCGCGTCGAGGCGGCCGAGAAGAAGCTGTGGGCCGAGAAGGGCCGCGCCGAGGTGCCGCCGACGCTGGACACCCGCGTCCTGAACGACGCCTGGGCCTTCCTGGATCGCGGCCAGACCTCGGAGCTGGCCTATCCGATCTCCAACGTCATGCGCACCATCGGCGCCGGCATCTCCTCGGCCATCGTGCGCCGCTGGGGCCCGACCGGTCCGACCGGCGTCCTGACGCTGAAGCTGAACGGCTCGGCGGGCCAGTCCTTCGGCGCCTTCGGCGCCAAGGGTCTGAAGCTCGAACTGACCGGAGAGGCCAACGACTATGTCGGCAAGGGCCTGTCCGGCGCCGACATCGTGGTCAAGCCGATCGAGTGGCGCGAGCACCAGCCCGCCATCGGCAACACGACGCTCTACGGCGCCACCTCCGGCCGACTGTTCGTCGCCGGCTCGGCGGGCGAGCGCTTCGCGGTGCGGAACTCGGGCGCCCAGGCCGTGGTCGAGGGCGCCGGCGCCCACGCCTGCGAATACATGACCGGCGGCCGCGTCGCGATCCTGGGTCCGGTCGGCTGGAACCTGGCCGCCGGCATGTCGGGCGGCGAGCTATTCGTGCTGGACGAGGCAGGCCGCACGGGTCTGGCGCTGAACGGCGACCTGGCCTCCTTCGCCCCGATCAAGGCGGCGGCCGGCGAGCGTCTGAAAGCTCTGATCGAGGCCCATCTGGCCGCGACCGGATCGCCGCTCGCGCGTCGTCTGCTGGGATCATGGGGCGACAGCCTCAAACGGTTCGTGCGCATCGTCCCGACCCCGGTCGCCGAGGCAGAGCGTCAGGTCGACGCCGGAGAAGCGGTGCCGGCCTAAGAGGATCGCGTCCCTCTTCCCTTGCGGGAGAGGGTGAGGCCGCAGAGCGCAGCGATCCGCCTTGGTTGAAAGGGTGCGGGGTTTCGCTGCCCTCACCCGTCAAGCCGGTGTGACCCTTCCCCCGACCGCGCCAGAACGGATGCTTGCGCATCCGTGCGCGGGCTCTCTCTCCCGCAAGGGGAGAGGGGCGCAATCTCAATCCACCTTCCGCACGTTGTCGTCGGAGTTGCGGTCGATCCACTTGTTGTACGGATCGGCCCCCGCGAAGGCGGGCTTCTCCGCCGTGGTGAAGCGGAAGGTCTGCGTTCCCGACCGCAGGGGACGGCGCTCGAACAACAGGACGTTCGAGGCGTCGAACGCGCCCTTGCCTGGCTCGGCCGAGAACAGGCCGATGTCGAAGGTCTCGTTCAGCGGGCTCTCGGTCTCTTCTCCCTTGCCATCGGCATAGAGCTTGCGCGCCTCGACCGTGACGATGACGTCCCAGCGGCCGTCGCGGCGGCGGGTCGCCGTCGCCTCGGTCGTCTTGACGTCATACAGGGTGATCTTCTCGAACAGGTCGGTGATCAGGGCCTGTTTGTCGGCGGGCGCATTGGCCCGGAACAGAGCGATCAGATCCGTCGAGCGCGGATAAGGCGCAGACTTGAAAGCATGGGCGGCCAGGAACTGGGACAGGGCCCGGTTCACGTTCGCCTCACCGATCTGGTCGGCCAGCAGGTACATGACCACCGCGCCCTTGCGATAGTGGATGTACTGCTGGTTCTCCATCCGGTTCAGCGGCAGTTCTTCGATCAGCTCCGTCCCGCGCGAGCGCAGATACCGGTCCAGCTCGAACTTCAGGAAGCGCCGGATCTTGTCGGGTCCGTACATCTCCCTCATCACCATCAGGGCCGAGTACTGGGCGAGCGTCTCGGACATAAGGGTCGCGCCCTGCATGTTCGCCCCCACGACCTGGTGCGCCCACCATTGGTGCGCGAACTCGTGCGCCCCGATGTAGGTGACGTAGTCGATCTTGGTCTCGTCTCGCAGGTCGGCGATAAAGCCGAGGTTCTCGGACCAGGCGAAGGTGTTCGGCATCGACTGGGCGAAGGAACCGTAGGGGAACTCGCTGATCCGGGCCTGACGGAACTGGTAGGGCGAGAAGTTCGCCTGGAAGTAGTCGAGCGAATTCTCCAGCGCCGTCATCATGCGCGGGACGTTGCGGCCGTGCTGCTCGTCGTAGAAGACCACCATCTCCACGCCGTTGTGCATCTGGCGCGCGATCTCGTAGCGCATGGACTGAACCGAGAGGAAATAGAGCACCGGGCTCTCGGTCACGAACCGGACGGTCCGGCGACCATTGGCCGTCGTGTCGCTGCGGACCTGACCCGGCGCCAGCGGCGTCTGGTCGGCGTCGGTGGTGACGGTGACGTCGGCGGTGACCCAGTCGGCGCCGATGTAGTTGCGGCCCGTCGCGGTCATGTCCTCCAGCTTGGCGGGACGCAGTTCGGCCGGCAGGCCGTGCTTGCGACGCTTGGACCGGTCCTGGAGCAGGCCGTTGGAGCGATCCATTCCGATCAGCGGCGCGAACTCCATGTTATTCACGAAGGTGCCGTTGTCGACCAGCCGGGTGGTGTTGCCGCTGTTCTTGAAACCGCGCTGTTCCAGCACGGTGTCAAAGCTGACGGTGCGCCGCTCGCCCGGCGCCATCGGCGTGTCGAAGCGATAGATGCGGTAGTCGAACTCAGGCCACTCGCGCACCATCCGCGCGCCCTGGACGGCCAGGGCCTTCATCTTCAGCTCGTCGTTCCAGCGCAGGTGCATTTCCGACAGCGGCGCGCCGGTGCGGTTCTCGACTACATAGGTCCCGGTCGTCTCCAGGCGCGGCGCATGCGGGTGCAGGTCGAGGTTCAGCTTCACATCGACCAAGGTCGGCTGTGGCGTGGTCTCGAAGCGCAGCAGGGTCTTCTCATATTCGGCCTGCAGCTTCTCTTGGTCGCCCTGGCTGCGGTACTCGTTCCAGACGTTGGTGTTGGTGTAGATAAAGGCGCCCAGGCCGATGAAGGCGACCAGGGCAAGCCCGCCGACGACTCCCGCCGGTCCGATCAACCGATGCGGCAGACGCTTGAGGCGCGGCATTAGACGGGTCTCGGTCCCGCGCCGCCACAGGGCGTAGCCAAGGACCAGCAGGATGACGGCGCCCGCAGCCCAGTAGCCGTCGGTCCAGGCCGCGAAACCGGCGAAATCACCCCGCCCGTTGATGTCCGACAAGGGACCGCTGATGCCGCCGCCGTAGCGATACAGCACATGGTCGAAGCCCATGTTCCGGGCCACGATCGTGGAGATCATATAGACCACCATGATCGCCCAGCCGACGAACTTGTTGGGCGCCAGCGACTGCACGAAGATGGCCAGCACCGCCAGGATCGCGAAGTTGATCGTCTGCGGAATGACGTACCAGAACAGGTATTTATCGAACTCGAAGTTCGTATAGCCCTTGAAGGTCTGGACCGCGACGCCGGCCACGACGCCGGCGATCGAGATCGACGCCAGCACCAGGATCAGGGCGAAGGTCTTGGGAATCAGGAAGGTCCAGTCGGGCGTCGACGAGGCGTCGATGATCTCGTGCACCTTGCGCTCGCGATCACGCCAGACCAGCTCGCCCGAGTAATAGATCGCCACGATCATCGCGATCAGGCCGAATGGCAGGGAGTCGATGACCACGCGGGTGACCAGCAGAACCGGCGCGCCATAGATCTCGCCGATGACCAGAAGGGTGGTGACCGCGAAGGCGAAGCCCAGCAGGATCAGGACGACATAGGCCGGGCTCTTGAAGACCAGGCTGGTCTCGAAGGCCGTGCGCGAGGCCAACCGGGTCCAGCCGGCGGCGAATCCTTCGGTCGGGGATGGCAACGTCCGGTTGGTCGGGGCGACGGCCGGGGCGGCTTCCGCGAGCTTCCTTAGCTTGTCGGTCTTGCCGGCCTTGGCGCCGCGAATGGAGGGGCGATAGAGCGCATAGGCCGCGCCGAGGATGGCGACGCTGATGCCCAGCCACAGCAGTCGGTTCCACAGGAAGACGCCTTCCAACGGCACGTTCTGACTGTTCTTCTCGAAGGCCGTCCAATATTTGGTGACAAGGCCGAATGCGGCGGCGCCGAAGGGCTCGCCCCAGGCCATGGCCGTCTCGAGCTCGGGCTTGTTCCCCAACACGCCGGACGCGGCGAGATAAAGGATGAAGACCGCCACCACGCCGACATAGGTCGCCATCATCGATCGGGTCACGGTCGCCAGGGCGAAGAACAGGGCCGAGGTCAGAAGCACCCCCGGCAGGCCCAGCACGAGGTAGTTGTAGATGTAGTCCCAGGGCCGGAACGCCCCGACCGTCTCCTTGTCGATCCAGGGCGCCAGCGTCCCCGCCATGACACCCAGAGAGATCACCAGGAAGCACAGGGCGGTGGCCAGGAAGGCCCCGGCGAACCGGCCGTAAAGGTAGTCGAACTTGGTAATCCGTGAGGCCTGGATCATCGGCCCGAAGCCCGTCTGGACGTCGCGCACGACGACGTTGGCGACGATCGCTGTGGTCGCCAGCATGAAGAACATCGACATGATCGAGTTGATCGCGGCCAGGGCATAGGGCGCGTTCTTGTGGACGTTGCCGCCCGAGCCGATGGAGATGTTGTCAGAGGCCGCGACCGAGCCGAAGGCGAGCAGACCGAAGACGATGGCGATGACCCAGAAGGCCGGCTGGCGCAGCTGGTAGCGGAATTCGAAGGCGGCGATTTTCCCGAACATCGTCTTACGCCGCGACCTTGCGGGAGGCCGACAGGGTCGAGAAGTAGACGTCTTCCAGACCGCCAGGGACGGGTTCGAAGCCTTCGCCCGGACGGCGGTCCGCGAGAACGTGGATGACGGTGCGACCGGCGAACAGGCGGGTGGAGATGACCTCGTATTTGGCGCGATGGTCGTCCAGCGCCTCCTTGTCGATGGTCTTCTTCCAGACGCGGCCGTTGAGGCGATCCATCAGCTCGGCGGGCGCGCCTTCCAGCTGAATCTTGCCGCCCGCCAGCACGGCCATGCGGGGGCAGAGGTCGGCCACGTCCTCGACGATGTGGGTCGACAGGATGATGACGACGTTGTCCGCAATCTCCGCAAGCAGGTTCAGGAAGCGGTTGCGCTCCTCGGGGTCGAGGCCGGCGGTGGGCTCATCGACGATGATCAGCTTCGGATTGCCGATCAGGGCCTGGGCGATGCCGAAGCGCTGGCGCATGCCGCCCGAGAAGCCGGCGATGGCCTTGTTGCGGACGCTCCAGAGATTGGTCTGCTGCAGCAGGGTCTGGACCGTCTCCTTGCGGTCCTTGCCCGAGGCAATGCCTTTCAGCACCGCCATGTGATCCAGCATGTCGTAGGCCGAAACGCGCGGATAGACGCCGAAATCCTGGGGCAGATAGCCGAGCGTCCGACGCAGCTTTTCCGGGTCCTTGATGACGTCGATGCCGTCGAAGTCGATGGAGCCCGAGGTCGGGGTCTGCAGCGTCGCGATCGAGCGCATCAGCGTCGACTTGCCCGCGCCGTTGGGGCCCAGAAGGCCGAACATGCCGTTCGGCACGGTCAGCGAGACATCATCCAGCGCCCGCGTCCCGTTGCTGTAGACGTGGACGAGATTCTTGATCGTAAGCATGAGCGGCCCCTCTGACAGTCAAGGGAACTTGTCACGCGGGACGGGGGCTCGGCAAGTTACGATTGCGTCACGAAAGGCGGGAAATGCAGGAACTGCCGTGCGCCGGATAGTCGGTGGTGATTTCGGCTACGCAAACACCGCCGTCCGCCGATGATTTCGACGAGGATGGCTAGGGCGATTCCTGCAGGTTGCGGCAAAGACCGCAGTCGGGTCAGGCTACCGGCGCCCGCGCCAGGGTGAAACCGCCCGACGTGGCCTCAAACGTATCGTTCCCGCTGCGGCGGAACGTCAGCACCACCGTCCCGTCGGCGCCCAGAATCTCGAACCCGTTGGCCGTGGCGCGCCAGCTCTTGCCCCGCGTGGCCGCCGGAATGGCGCAGTTCTCGACCAGCACCGGCCGGACCCCGTCGATCAGAAGGTTGGCGAGGGAGACCTCGCACCGGGCTCCGTCAGGACCGCGCAGGGCCCAGAAGCCGGCGACCTGATCGATGGCGAGGGTGGGACCCTGGGGTTCGGACGAGGCAGGCGACGGCGCGCAGCCGCTCATCAGGATCGCTCCAGCGGCGGCGGCGAGCAGGGTTGATCGGTCACGGGTCAGGCTCCTCATGAGGAGAGCTTCCGCCGTGATCGGGGCGGAGGCAAGGCCGCCTCACCCTCTTCTTTCGTCATCCTTCGGCGCGAAGCGACCGGGGGACGACGAAGAGGTGGGTGTCAACCCGCCTTCACCCTCAGCCGGAACGCGTGCAGCAGCGGCTCGGTGTAGCCGTTGGGCTGCTCCACCCCCTCGAACACCAGCGCCCGCGCCGCCTCATAGGCCAGCGACCCTTCCGGGTCGGACGCCATCGGTCGGTAGAGAGGATCGCCCGCGTTCTGGCCGTCGACCTTGGCGGCCATGCGGAGGAAGGCGGCGTCGACCTGCTCCGGCGTACAGACCCCGTGCAGGAGCCAGTTGGCGATGTGCTGGGACGAAATCCGCAGGGTCGCCCGATCCTCCATCAGGCCGACGTCGTGAATGTCGGGCACCTTGGAACAGCCGACGCCCTGGTCGATCCAGCGGACGACATAGCCGAGGATGCCCTGGGCGTTATTGTCCAGTTCGTCCCTCACCTCCTGCTCGGACCAGTTGGCGCCGTGGGCGAGCGGCGGGGTCAACAAGTCTGCGAGGCCGGGGGTAGGGCGGGCCGCGACGTCCTTCTGGACCGCGAAGACATCGACCGCGTGATAGTGCAGCGCGTGAAGCGTCGCGGCGGTCGGCGACGGAGTCCAGGCGGTGTTGGCGCCGGTCCTCGGGTGGCCGATCTTCTGCTCGAGCATGTCGGCCATGCGGTCGGGCGCGGCCCACATGCCCTTGCCGATCTGGGCGCGACCCGACAGGCCGCACGACAGGCCGATGGCGACGTTGCGCGCCTCATAGGCCGCGATCCATTTCGAGGTCTTGATCTCGGCCTTGCGGACCACCGGGCCGGCCTGCATGGCTGTGTGGATCTCGTCGCCGGTGCGGTCGAGGAACCCCGTATTGATGAAGACGATCCGGTCCTTCACCGCATGGATGCAGGCGGCGAGGTTGGCCGAGGTGCGGCGTTCCTCGTCCATCACCCCGACCTTGAGGGTGTGTCGTTTGAGGCCCAGAAGGTCCTCCACCGCGTCGAACAGACGGTTGGTGAAGGCCGCCTCGTCGGGGCCGTGCATCTTGGGTTTGACGATGTACACGGAACCGGCGCCGGAGTTGGTGAAGTCGCCCAGCCCCTTCAGATCGTACATCGCGATCAGCGACGTCACGATGGCGTCGAGGATGCCCTCGGGCGCCTCCGATCCGTCCGGCAGGTGGATGGCCGGATTGGTCATCAGGTGGCCGACGTTGCGAACGAACAGCAGGCTGCGGCCTTTCAGCGTCACCGCGCCGCCGGTCGGGGCGGTGAAGGTGCGGTCGGCCTCGAGCGTGCGGTTCAACGTCTGGCCGCCCTTCTGGAAGCTGGCGGCGAGGTCGCCCTTCATCAGGCCCAGCCAGTTGCGGTAGGCGGCGACCTTGTCCTCGGCATCCACGGCGGCGACGGAGTCTTCCAGGTCGCATATGGTCGACAGGGCGCTCTCCAGCACGACGTCGGAGAGGCCCGCCGGGTCGCTGGCGCCGATGGGGCTGGAGCGATCGATGACCAGCTCGATGTGCAGGCCGTTGTTGACGAGAAGGATCGACGTCGGGGCCGAGGGCTCGCCGCGGTATCCGACGAACTGGACCGGGTTCTTCAGGCCTGGCCTCAGCTTGCCGGCCTCGATCGACCAGCCCGTGACCTGGGAATAGGAGCCGATCTCCAGCGGGGCCGCCTCGTCGAGGAACGCCTTGGCGCGCGACACCACGCGGGCGCCGCGCGCCGTGTCGTAGCGACCCTCGGGCGGCAGGTCGCCCAACGCGTCTGTGCCGTAGAAGGCGTCGTAGAGACTGCCCCACCGCGCGTTGGCGGCGTTCAACAGAAAGCGGGCGTTGAGAATCGGCACGACCAACTGCGGACCTGCGAGGCGGGCCAGTTCGTCGTCGACGTTCTCTGTCGTTACGGAGAAGGGCGCCGGTTCGTCGACCAGATAGCCGATGTCGCGAAGGAAGCCTTCGGTCGCCGCCGGGTCGTGCGACTGGCCCTTGCGGTCGCGATACCAGGCGTCGATGCGCGCCTGAAGGTCGTCGCGGCGCTGGAGCAGTTTGCGATTTTCGGGCGCTAAACGGGCGAAGATGTCCGCAACGCCCGTCCAGAAGCCGTCCGCTCCAAGACCGATCCCAGGCAGGACTTCGTCCTCGATGAAGCTTGCCAGCTCGTCGGCCACGGACAGGCCGGCGCGGTCGTGATGGGGCATGCGGCTCTCCAGCGCAGACCGGTCGGGGAGGCGGCCTGTAACAATGCGTGATCGCACTGAATACGAGGCTTTGCTGCGCCGCAAGGGGGCTTTGGGCTGACACCGGTGACACGAAGGCGGGACGCGGCCTAGTCTTTCAAAAAACCAGAGGACTCGCCGTGGCTTCCCGACTTCTCATCTCCAAACGGAGCCTGCTGATCGCTGGCCTGTCCCTGGCCGCCCTGCCCGCAATCGGGCAAGAGGCGCACCCCGTCGTCACGACGACGAACGGCCCGGTGCGGGGTCAGACGGATGGGGGCGTCGCCGTGTTCAAGGGCGTGCGCTACGGCGCCGACACCGGGCCGCGCCGGTTCCAGCCGCCGGTTCCACCGACCGCATGGACGGCGCCCGCCGACGCCTTCGCCTATGGCGCGGCGAGCCCGCAGGGCGGCGCGGAGACGAACCAGTCGGAGGACTGTCTGTTCCTGAACGTCTGGTCGCCGGGGCTGGATCGGGAGCGGCGGCCGGTGATGGTCTATATCCACGGCGGCGCCTATTCGAACGGGTCGGGATCCAGTCCGCTGTACGACGGGACGCGGCTGGCGCGGCGGAACGACGTGGTGGTGGTGACGGTGAATCACCGGCTGAACCTGTTCGGATACGCCTTCCTGCAGCGGATCGCCGGCGATCCTTTCCGCGACAGCGGCAATGCGGGTCAGCTGGACCTGCACCTCGCGCTGGAATGGGTGCGGGACAATATCGCGGGCTTCGGCGGAGATCCGGGGCGCGTCATGGTCTTCGGCCAGTCCGGAGGCGGGGCCAAGATCGCGACCATGATGGCGACACCCGCGGCCGCCGGTCTGTTCCACCGCGCCGCCACCATGAGCGGGCAACAGGTGACGGCGTCCGGTCCCTGGAATGCGACGCGCCGCGCCGAGGCCTGGCTGGATGCGCTGAGCCTGCCCAAGGACCGGGCGGCGGAGGCGGCGACGATGCCGGTGGAGACCCTTCTGAAAGCGGCGGAAACGACTGATCCGGTGCTGGGCTTCGGCGGCCTGTATTGGGGGCCGGTGCTGGATGACCGGACCCTGAGGCGGCATCCCTTTTACCCCGACGCGCCTTCGCAATCGGCCCACATCCCCATGATCATCGGCAATACCCATGACGAAACGCGCGCCTTCCTCGGCGGGGATCTGGCGAACTTTGAGCTGACCTGGGAGGACCTGCCCGGCAAGATGACGGGACGGGAGATGCGCATCGACGTAGCGCCCGAGCCGGTGATCGCCGCCTATCGTCAGATGTATCCGCACTACTCACCCTCCGACGTGTTCTTCGCCGCGACGACGGGGGCGCGGAGCTGGCGTGGGGCCGTGATCGAGGCGGAGGCGCGGGCGGCGTCCGGGTCTCCGGCCTGGGTCTACCAGCTGGACTGGCGCTCGCCGATCAACGGCGGGCGGCGCGGGGCGATGCACACCGACGACATTCCCCTGGCGCTGGATAATGTCGCCGCGACCGGCAGTCGGGCCCAGGGGCCGGAGGCGCAGCCGATGGCGGATCGACTGTCGAAGGCATTCGTGGCGATGGCCCGCGACGGAAACCCGAACCACACCGGTCTGCCGGCCTGGGACCGCTATGACCTGGCGCGCCGCCAGACGATGATCATGGACGAACCGCCCCGGATGGAGGACGATCCGCGCGGCGGGGAGCGCCGACTGTTCGCCGCCATCCCCTACGTCCAGCCCGGAACCTGATGGCCCAGCCGCCCGCCCCGCCCCCAGCCCGCCCGCCGTTCCGCGTGCTGAGGCTGCACGGCGCGCTTCTGGTCAGTCTGGGTCTGGCGGCCGTCATCGCCCTCGCCGCCCCGCACGAGTGGCGCTGGACCGTACGGCTGGCGGCGGGATGGGACGCGGGCGTGGGCCTGTTCCTGATCCTGACCTTCCTCAAGCTGGCGCGCACACAATCCCTCGACGCGATCCGCGCCCGCGCCGCCGAACTGGACGAGGGCGGGGCGCTGGTTCTGCCGCTCAGTTTGATCGCGGCGGCGGCCAGCGTTGTCGTGGTCATCTCCGAGGCCGCTGCGGGATCATCCGGCGCGAACCGAGCCGTCGAGGCCGCCCTGACGCTGGGCACGGTCGCGGCGTCCTGGCTGTTCGTGCATGTGCTGTTCGGCCTGCACTACGCCCATCGCTTCTATGCGCCGGTCGCGAAGGGCGATCGCGGCGGGCTGTTGTTTCCCGGCGAAAGCGAGCCGGACTACTGGGACTTTCTGCACTTCTCCCTGATCATCGGCGTGGCGTCCCAGACCGCCGATGTGCAGATCGCGGACCGGAGCCTGCGAAGGCTGGCGAGCGTGCACAGCCTGACCGCGTTCATATTCAACACGGTGCTGGTGGCGCTGGCGGTCAATCTGGCGGTGAGCCTGATCTAGGCCTGCCTTGACTTCGCCGTACTCCGCGCCCATTTGCGCTGCGTCGCACAACTGCGACCTCCGGCGCCTCCAGCGCGTGTGGGTCTTCACTTTCTACCGAAGACCTGACTGGTAGCCGTCGCCGGACCCTCAAGAGTCATTCGCTGCCCGGACACGCGGGGCGGCGCCCGATCCACCCCGAAGGCTCCATCCAGGCGCCCCATCGGGACTGGCGGTGCGCGGCCTTACAGGCGTTGAGCCAGGGCTGATGCGCGTCGCCGCATACGCGAAAGAACACCGCTCCCATGAGCACTACCTTCGAATCCTTCGGCCTCAACAAGGCCCTGCTGCAGGCCCTCACGACCGAGGGCTACATCACCCCGACGCCGATCCAGACCCAGGCAATTCCCTCGGTCATGTCCGGCAAGGACCTTCTCGGCATCGCCCAGACCGGCACCGGCAAGACCGCGGCCTTCGCCCTGCCGATCCTGCATCGCTTGGCCGAGAACCGCACCGTCGCCCTGCCCCGCACGACGCGCTGCCTGGTCCTGTCGCCCACCCGCGAACTGGCCACCCAGATCGCCGACAGCTTCAAGGCCTACGGCCGTCATCTCGGCTTCAAGGTCGCGGTCGTCTTCGGCGGCGTGAAATACGGCCCGCAGGAGCGCGCGCTGCAGGGCGGCCTCGACGTTCTGGTCGCCACGCCGGGCCGCCTGCTGGACCACATGCAGCAGAAGACCCTGGACCTGTCGTCGACCGAGATCTTCGTCCTGGACGAGGCGGACCAGATGCTGGACCTCGGCTTCGTCAAGCCGATCCGCCAGATCGTCGCCAAGATCCCGGCCAAGCGCCAGAACCTGTTCTTCTCGGCCACCATGCCGTCGGAGATCGGCAAGCTGGCCGGCGAGCTTCTGAAGGAGCCCGTCAAGGTCCAGGTCACGCCGCAGTCGACCACGGTCGAGCGCATCAACCAGTCGGTCATCCACATCGAACAGGGCCGCAAGCGCGCCCTGCTGACCGAGATGTTCGCCGATCCGAACTACACGCGCTGCCTGGTCTTCACCAAGACCAAGCACGGCGCCGACAAGGTCGCGGCCTATCTGGAAGCTGGCGGCGTCCAAGCCGGCGCGATCCACGGCAACAAGTCCCAGCCCCAGCGTGAGCGCACCCTGGCCGCCTTCAAGGCCGGCAAGCTGCGCGTCCTGGTCGCCACCGACATCGCCGCGCGCGGCATCGACGTGGATGGCGTCTCGCACGTCGTGAACTTCGAACTGCCCTTCGTGCCGGAAGCCTATGTCCACCGCATCGGCCGTACGGCCCGCGCAGGCAAGGACGGCTCGGCCGTGTCGTTCGTGGCCGGCGACGAGATGAAGCTGCTGCGCGACATCGAGAAGGTCACGCGCCAGAAGATCCCGGCCTCCGACCGCCGCAACGACAAGTCGCTGGGCCTGCTCGACCAGTCGATCATGGCCTCGGGCGTGGCGTCGAAGGCCTCCATGCCCGACGATGGCCGCGGGGACCGTCAGCAGAAGCGCGGCCCGCGCAACCCGCACCGGGACGGGGTCAAGAAGGACCACGGCGGCCAGCCGCACCGCGTCCGCAAGGGCGGCGCCGGCGCTCAGCGCGACCGTACGCATCACGCCGACCGTGGCGATCGTCCGCTGGCCTCGACCCAGCCCTTCGATCCGTTGGCGGCCGATCGCGCCCGTTCGGCAGCTGCAGCCAATCGTCCGGTGTCGAGCCATCAAGGTGGCGAGGCTAAGCCCGACGGTGAAATCCGCCGTCGCCCGCGCGGCCGCCGTCCCTCGAACGGCGGCAAGGGCTACGCCGGCGCCAAGGGCTGAGCCCTTCGGCAAACTGAAATGAAAACGGCGGGCCCCGCGAGGGACCCGCCGTTTTTCTTTGCCGATCCGCTCGGGATCAGAACGCCCAGCGCGCTCCGATGGAGGCGGCGATGCCCTGACCCGAGGCCCGGCCGCGCAGGCGGCTGGTCGTGTCGGCGGCCGTGCCGGCGTAGAAGGTGCGATCCACTGCGATGTCGCTGTCGTCCAGCGCGATGTAGGTCAGGGCCGTGTCGACGGTGACGCTGTCGGTCGCCTTGATCGACAGGCCGCCCGAATAGAGCATGCGGTCGCCATCGGGGATGCGGCCCGTACGCTCGCCGGCCTGTGTCGGCGTCGGGTCGTAGGCGATCCCGCCGCGCGCCGTGACGCGCTCGTTGACGACGTAGTCGAAGCCGACCGAACCGCCGGTCGTGTCCTTGTAGTCCTGGACGATCGTGTCGCCGCCGGCGCCGTAGCGGACGCGGATGGCGTCGAACTCGGACCAGCCGACGCGGTTGACCTGGCCGTTCAGGGTCAGGCGATCGTTGACGGCATAACGCACCGAAGCCGAGGCGAACCACGGGGTCGAAAATGTCGCTGTGCCGCCCGTCGAGACGTTACCCGCCGCGATCGGGCCCAGCAGGCCCGAGATGTTCACGTCGCCGTCCAGCTCGTGCTCGATGGCCGAGCGATAGCTGAGGCCGAGGTCCCAGGGCCCCTTGTGCGCCTGGACGCCGGCATTCCAGCCATAGTCGACGCCGTCGCCCTGCAACGTCGAGCGGCCGTCGGGCAGGAGGGGCGACAGGTTCGGCAGGCTGGAGGTCAGGGTGGCCTCGACGTACTGGATGTCGAGCCCTGCGCCGATGTCGAGCCAGTCGTTGACCCGAAGCGCCGCCGTCAGGCCCACGTTGCCTGAACGCAGCTCCGACGTCAGGGCGTCGTAACGGGTGAAGGAGCCTGGCTGATATTTGGTCGTGAAGTTGTAGGGCGCAGCGACGCTGATCCCCACGGCGAACCGGTCGCCGATGGGCATGGCGAAGGCGAAGTTCGGCACGATCCCGCTCTCGATCGGATCGCCGTTGTGATTGCTCCCGACGGGGCCATTGACCGGCACGACCGTCCCGCCCGGATAGACGATGGACGAGCCCGCGTTGTCAACGTCGGAATCCAGCAGGATGCCGTGCAGGCCGACATAGACCTCGCGGCCGCTACGGGCGATCGAGGCCGGGTTCCACCACAGGGACGACACGCCCGTGTCCGCCGTTTCGCCCGAATACGCCCGCCCGGCGCCGCGCACCGACTGTTCCTTCAGATAGAAGCTCTCGGCGAACGAGGGGGTGGCCACGGCCGCGAGGGCCGCGGCGCAGACGGCGAGGCGAAGACCGCCGGCGAGGGTCGGACATGTGGGCATGGAGCATCCTTTTCGGGCGCGTCGGTATGGGCGCCGCCGCTTGAAGTCGGGAAGAAGAAGGCGGGGAGGCCTCCGTTGATCCTCAAGTGCGCCTCGGGGCAAGGCGTTGCAATGTAACCGGTCACAGAGGGGTAATTTTCTGACCGATCAGCGATCACTTGTCTCACATGGTCAAAGATGGACGACCATGAGGTTGTAATTGCCGTTTCGTCAGCGTCAGCGCGCTTTTTCCGGCCACAGTTTCGCCGAACGCCGTCCGGGCGCCCTAAATCCGCTTGAGGTTCCGTGCTAGGATCGCCATCTGCTGGCCGAAACGGTCAGTCCTGACCCGACGCTTGAGACCCTGCACGATGTACGAGACCCCCGAGCTGGACGCCGAGACCTGGACCCGGACCAGCGCCATTCGCCTTTATCAGTCCGAGGATTTCGAGGGCATGCGGGTCGCCGGCCGTCTGGTCGCCGAGGCGCTGGACATGATCACGCCCTATGTCGTGCCCGGCGTGACGACCCAGGAGATCGACGACCGCATCCGCCAGTTCACCCTGGAGCGCGGCGGCCTGCCGGCCTGCCTCGGGTACAAGGGCTACATGAAGACGGTCTGCACCTCGATCAATCACGTGGTCTGCCACGGAATTCCGGGCGACCGCGTGCTGAAGGACGGAGACATCGTCAACATCGACCACACCGTCATCGTCGACGGCTGGCACGGCGATTCCAGCCGCATGTACGCGGTCGGGAACCTCGCCCCCCGCGTGAGGAAGCTGATCGACGTGACCTATGAATCGCTGGCCCTGGGCCTCGAGCAGGTGAAGCCCGGCAATACGTTCGGCGACATCGGATTCGTGATCCAGCGCCACGTCGAGGCCGCGCGCATGTCGGTGGTGCGGGACTTCTGCGGACACGGCATCGGCCGCCTGTTCCACGACAGCCCCAATGTCCTGCACTATGGCCGCAAGGGCGAGGGCGCCGTGCTGAAGCCCGGCATGTTCTTCACCATCGAGCCGATGGTGAACCTGGGCAAGCCGCATGTGAAGGTGCTCTCGGACGGTTGGACCGCCGTGACCCGCGACAAATCCCTGTCGGCCCAGTGCGAGCACACGGTCGGCGTCACTGAGGACGGCGTCGAGATCTTCACCGCCAGCCCGACCGGCCTCTTCCGCCCGAACTAGCGTCGCGCGCGGGACTGCAGGCGGGCGAGGCCGACGAACGCCAGACCGATGACGCCGGCCAGCGCCGTCATGCCCAGGCTGAAACCGAGCACGCCGATCCATCCGACTTTCGCCGGGTCCATGAACGGATAGGGCCAGTCGCCGGCCGAGACGCTGCGGACGACGGCGTAAGCGAAATAGGTCGCCGGGTAGATCAACCAGCGCGCCGCCGCCTTCAGATCGATTCCAGGCGGCCGGACGAAAGCAACCCAGAACACCAGACAGGCCCAGGGCGTGACGACATGGGTCAGGATGTCCGTCAGCGCCTTGTCCGCCAGTCCCGACCATCCGCCGAGGGCGGCGTAGCCGATCCCGACGGCCAGAAGGATGGTCACGCCGACGCCGAGCGCCGCGCCGCGCTGGAACTGCGGCACGCCAAGGGCCGCTCCGGCGAACAGAAGGGCGACCGCGACGTTCGACCAGTCGGTCAGATAGGCCGCAATCTCCCACAGGGCGGCCAGCCGATCGCCGCCGACCACGGCGCGATTGGCTTCGAAGAACAGCACCTCCCCCGTGATGGCCGCCAAGGCGATCAAACCGGCGACGACCCGGGCTGCCGCGGGGAAGCGGAGACCGGACGTCATCGCGTCCGCGCCCAGCGCACGGCCGCGCCTGCATCCAGCAGCGGCAGGGTCGAGCCGTTCTCGCCGTGGGCCGTGGCCAGCAGGCCCTCGATGACCTGGACCGGGGTCAGATCGGGATTCACCGCCAGCATCGAAGCGGCCGCCCTCGCGGCCATCGGCGCCGCGTATGAGGTGCCTGACCGACGCAGCACCTGGCCGCCCGGTCCGCGCAACAGATTGCCTTCGGCCAAGGCGAACAGCCTGACCCCGTCGCCGTAGGTGGTGAAGGCCGCCGCGCCCCCGGCTGTCCCCGCCCCGCCGATGACCAGCAGATTAGGCAGGTCCAGCGTCTGGGGAATAGCCGCCTGGCTGTCATCGGACTGGTCGGTGTTGCCGGCGCCCGCGACGAAGAGGATGTCGGGGCAGTCCCGGATGACGCCTTCGACCGCCCGACCGATCGTGTCGGCGATGACGCGCCCACGGGCGGTCGCGCGCTCCGGATCGGTCTCCTTGCCCGTCGTCAGCAGGTTTTCGGCCCATTCGTCGGCCATGGAGGCCCAGCTCATATTGACGACACGAACCCCGGCCGCGCGCATGCGGGCCGCCGCCGCCGGCAGGATCGCCGCCATCCGCACCGCATCGGCCTCCTCCACCGCGACGACGTCCGGGTCGCGGGCGAAAGGCAGGATGTTGAAGGCATAAAGTCGGACGAAGGGGGCCGGGTCCGCGATCACGCTGGCCACCCAGGTCGGATGCGCCCAGTAGTCCCATTCCTCCGCCACGCGGACATCGGCCAGCTGTTCGTCCGCCGTGGCTTCGCGCGAGCGCTGCGCCGCGAAGCGGGCCTCGGGCGTATCCAGCCCATAGCCGATGTCCGTCAGGCCCTTTTGCAAAGCCGTCTGCAGACCCAGCCGCGCCGCTAGCTCGGGCGACGGGGCCAGCATGCGCTGCTGGGTCGGATGAAGCCGGCGGTCGTAGGTGGGGCCGAAGGCGTCGTCGATCACGCCGTTGCCGTCATTGTCCCGGCCGTCAAGCGGCTCGGCGGGATCGATGGCGATCTGGGCGGAGAACAGGGACGGGTCGAACCCCGACTCCCAGAGCGCGACGGTGACGGGCCGCACGCCGGAGAGGTCTTCTGACGAAGGTTCGCGCGCCGGCCAGATGTCCGTCGGTCGGTGCGCAGGGTCGTCGATCCAGCCCTGCAGGGCGGCGGCGACCTCGGAGCGACAGGCAGGAATGGCCTCGGCCTCGAACCGCATGTTCGCCAGATTGAGCCCGCGCAGCACTCCGATCGATCCCTGCGCCTTCGCCTCCGGATCGGCGATCAGAGCCGCGCTGCCGATATGGTAGGCGGGGCTGACGAGCTGGATCTGGCCATAACGCAGCAGGACTTCGTCACGCACGAGAAGTGGATCGGCCGCAGCGATCATCTCCAGAGCATGGCGCGCGACGGTCGCGCAGCGCTGCGCCGGCGCCGCGGTCAGGCCCGTCGCGAACGACTCTCTGAGCAGCTGGCCGATCGCTCGGAGCTGCGGCTTGGTCTCGGTCGCGCGCTGAGCCGTGGTCAGGGCGATGGCGTCTTCAGGCCGATCCTGCAGCCAGGCGATGCTGGCGAGCCCGGCGCGCATCAAGCCGGCGATGCTCGGATCGCGAACGTCGTAGTCCGCCAGTATCCGCTCCGCTTCCGCGCGGATCAGCGGCAGCGTCTGCGTCACGAAGGCGTCGGTCATGACGATCTCGCTGGGCGCCTGAGGCATCGGAAAGCGCGTGGGCGGCAGGTCGGCTTCGGAGGCGATGACCGGTGGCGCCGACTGGGCCTGGGCCGCCTGACCGGCGAGGAGGGCGCCGACCGTCAACGCGACGCCCAGTCTTTTGTACATCGATCATCCCCGTCCTTCGGACGCCCATGGCGCCTCGCGCGCCGGCCGCTGTCAACCTGGAATGATCGCCGTTCGATCGAGACGAACGGTCTGATCGTCAGGTCTTGAACGCAGCCCTCCGTCGGTTAGCCTGCGGTTGTGCCAACAGGGGGCGGCGTGACGGATCAGGGCGATCAATCGACGGCGACGCCGAAGCCCCCGCCCCACCATGCGGGCCATCGGGAGCGTCTGCGCCATAGGGCGCGGACGGCGGGGCTGCATCACCTGCCCGACTATGAGCTTCTGGAGCTCTTCCTGTTTCGCAGCCAGCCGCAGGGGGA
The DNA here is from genome assembly GCF_027912535.1 of Brevundimonas sp. NIBR11. Taxonomy (NCBI): domain Bacteria; kingdom Pseudomonadati; phylum Pseudomonadota; class Alphaproteobacteria; order Caulobacterales; family Caulobacteraceae; genus Brevundimonas; species Brevundimonas sp. NIBR11. Next base: position 2,271,436 of record NZ_CP115465.1, read on the forward strand.
TGTAAAGCCGATCGCCAAGGCGCTGCTGGCGCGCTTCGGGTCGCTGGCCGCCGTCCTCGCCGCGTCGGTCGAGGACCTGATGACCGTGAAGACGCAAGACACCAGGGGCCGCACCAAGTCGGTGGGCATGGAGACGGCGCTCGATTTGGCGGCCCTGCACGAAGTGGCCCAGAGGGTGGCCAAGGAGCCGGCGACGAAGCGGCCGGTGATCTCGTCCTGGACGGCGCTGCTCGCCTATGTCCGCGTCGCGCTCCAGCACGAGCCGCGCGAACAGTTCCGGGTGCTCTATCTGGACAAGAAGAACCAGCTGATCCTCGACGAAGTCCAGAATCGCGGCACGGTCGACCATGCCCCCGTCTATCCGCGCGAGGTCGTGCGGCGGGGTCTGGAGGTCTCGGCGGCGGCCATGATCCTGGTGCACAATCACCCCTCCGGAGATCCGACGCCCAGTCGCGCCGATATCGACATGACCAAACAGATCGTCCGCGCGGCCCAGTCCCTGGGCGTCGAGGTCCACGATCATCTGATCGTCGGCCGCGAGGGCGTGACCAGTTTCAAGCAACTCGGGCTGATGTGATGCCGTCCAGACGCGACCTTCTGATCGCCGCCGGCGTCGCCGCGACCCCCGCCCCGGCCCTGGCGCAGGACGCCGCCGCGGCATGCGTCGTCTCGACCTGGGACTTCGGCGCCGCCGCCAATGCCGAGGCCTTCGCCCGGCGGCGGGCGGGCGGCACGGCGGTGGACATGGTCGAGGCCGGGGCCCGTGTGCCGGAGGCTGATCCGACCAACCACTCCGTGGGCCTCGGCGGCTATCCGGATCGAGACGGCCACGTGACGCTCGACGCCGTCATCATGGACCAGTCCGGCAACGTCGGCGCCGTCTGTGCGCTCGAGGATGTGGTCCACGCCGTCTCCGTCGCCCGCGCGGTGATGGAGAAGACGCCCCACACCATGCTGGTCGGGGTCGGGGCGCGGTCGTTCGCCGTCGATCAGGGCTTCGAGACGACCAGTCTCCTGACGCCAGAATCCGAGGCGGCTTGGCGCGAATGGCTGGTCACCGCCGACTATCGACCGCGCGCCAACAGCGAGAACACCGACTGGCGCTGGACGCCCGGCAGCGCCGGCAATCACGACACCATCGGCATCCTGGCGATCGACGGCGAGGGCCGTCTAGGCGGGGCCTGCACGACCTCGGGCATGGCGTTCAAGATGCGCGGCCGGGTCGGCGACAGCCCGTTGGCGGGGGCCGGCCTATGGGTCGAGCCGGGCGTGGGCGCGGCGACCGCGACCGGCGTCGGCGAGGACGTGGTCCGGATCGCGGGGTCGCATTCGGTCGTCGAGGCCATGCGCGCGGGCGCGGCGCCGACCGACGCCTGTCGTCAGGTGCTGGAGCGTCTGGTCCGGCTGCGCGGAACGGCGCTCGCCGGGCATCAGGTGGCGCTTCTGGCCCTGGATGTGCGCGGACGGGTCGGCGGGCTCGCCCTGCTCCCCGGTTTCACCTATGCCGTGACCGACACCCGCGGCGCGACACGGATTGAGCGGGCGGGCGCCATCTTCCCGGATCCGGCATGAGCGGCCCGGTCCTGACCACCGAACGCCTGACCCTGACGCCGGTCGAGCTATCGGACTACGACGACCTCTGCGTCCTGTGGCGGGACGAGGCGTTCACACGCCACATCACGGGCCGGTGTTTGTCGGCGGAAGAGGTCTGGTTTCGGGTGCTGCGCGACATCGGCCACTGGGCGGCGATGGGGCGTGGCAACTGGTCGATGCGGCTGAGGGAAACCGGCGCCTATGTCGGGTCGGTCGGGGTGCTGGACTACCACCGCGACGTCTCGCCGCCGATGGATGCGCCCGAGCTCGGCTGGGGCATCGGCGGGGCGTTTCATGGTCAGGGACTGGCCGCCGAGGGGGTGACCGCGGCGCTGGCCTGGGCCGACACGGTGTTGAAGGCGCCGCGCACCGTCTGCATGATCGGACCGAGCAATCTGGCGTCGCTACGGCTGGCCGGGCGGCTGGGGTACGTGCGGTACGCCGACGGGACCTATCACGGCGAGCCGACGATCCTGCATGAGCGTGTCGCCCCCGGACCCAAGTAGCGCCTCCACGCGATAGCCCGGCGGGAATGTAGCCTCACATTAAGCTTTACGCGGCATTCTTCACGCCATGCCCATGCCTGTCGACACCCTGCACGCCTATCTGATCGAGGCGTTTCCCGACGCGGAGATCGCGATCGACGATCTCGCGGGCGACGGCGATCACTATAGGGCGCGCATCGTCTCGACGGCCTTCGCCGGGCTTTCGCGCGTGAAACAGCACCAGCTCGTCTACGCCGCGCTCAAGGGCCACATGGGCGGCGAACTGCACGCCCTGGCGCTCGAAACCTCCGCCCCCTCCACGACAGGCTGATCACATGCGCTATCGCCCCTTCGGCGCATCCGGCGCCGCCATCTCGACCCTGACGCTGAGCCTCGGCGTCGACACCCTGTCGCGCGGCGTCGACGCCGCCAACGACCTGATCTTCTCGGCGCTGGAGGCCGGCATCAACTCCTACCGGCTGGAAACGGCCGATCCGGTGCTGGCTGAGGTCGTGGGCCAGGCCCTGTCCAACGTCGATCGGAAGCTCCTGAACGTCAGCCTGGAGCTGGGCGCCGGCGACGGCCGCCGCGGCTCGCAGCGGGACTTCTCGGCCGAGGGCATGACCGGCGCCATCGACCGCTGCCTGCATGTCTCCGGCCTCGGCTGGATCGATGTCGCCCTGCTGGAAGAGCCGGGCGAGGACGAGCTGCCGCAATCCTCGCTGAATGCGCTCAAGGCCCTGCGCGCCACCGAACGCGTCCGTTACCTCGGCGTCTCGGGCGAGGGCGAAGTGATGGACGCCTATGTCTCGACCGGCGCCTTCGACGTTCTGGGCACGCCGTTCCACGTCAACGTCGACTGGAAGATTCGCTCGCGCGTCCGCGCCGCGCGCGAGAAGGACATGGCCATCCTGGCCTATGACTATTTCCCTTCGGAGCTCGACACCGAGAAAAAGACCATCGCGCTGAACCAGCCCAAGAAGGGTCTGTTCAGCTTCGGCAAGCCGAAGGCGGCGCCTGTCGCCCAGGCGAGCACCTTCGCCTTCCTGCATCGCACGCCCAACTGGACGGCCGAGGCCATCTGTCTGGCCCATGCCATGACCGATCCAGCCATCTCCAGCGTCCTGGTCAGCGCGCGCGACGCCGAGCGCCTGAACGCCCTCGCCTCCGTGCCCGAGCGGGACATGCCGCCGGGGCTCTCGGCCCAGATCGAGATGGCTAGAGTCGCGGCGTAACCGCCCACCGCCCTTGACCGGCCGGGTCGCCGTCCCTAGCTGACGCCTTGAAACGAAAGGCGTCCCTCCCCGTGTCCGACCAAGCTCTCGATACCGCCGCCGACCCGGTCCACGCCTTCATCGCGAAGACGGTGTCGGACCACGATGTTGTCCTTTTCATGAAGGGAACGCCCGACAGCCCGCGCTGCGGCTTCTCCTCGCTGGCCGTGCAGATCCTCGACCATGTCGGCGCGCCGTTCGTCGGGGTCGACGTACTGCAGGACGACAGTCTTCGCGACGGCATCAAGACCTTCACCGACTGGCCGACCATCCCCCAGCTCTACGTTAAGGGCGAGTTCGTGGGCGGTTCGGACATCGTGCGCGAGATGTTCCAGGCGGGCGAACTGACCGCCCTGATGGTCGAAAAAGGCGTGCCCCTCGGTCAGGAATAGGCGTGGCCCGGCAGACCCTAAACCCGCGTGAGGACCGCGAGACCTTCGAGGTCCCGTTGGATATCCGGCCCGAGCACATCGACGCCAACGGCCATGTGAACAACGTCGTCTATGTCGGCTGGCTGCAGGATGCGGGCACCGCGCACTGGAACGCCCGCTTCGACGAGACGACGCGGGCGAAATGGTCCTGGGTCGCCTTGCGGCACGAGATCGACTACCTCCGCGCCCTGATGCCCGACGACACGGCCGTGGCCCGCACGTGGGTCGGCGATCCGCAAGGGCCCCGCTTCGCCCGCTATGTGCGCATCGAGGACGGCCAAGGCCGGCTGTGCGCCCAGGGCGTTTCGGAATGGTGTCTGGTCGATGCGCAGACCATGCGCCCGACGCGCATTCCCGCCGACATGCTGCCGACCTTCGAGCGCCGCTGAGGCCTCAGGTCGTCGGGATGGTCGCCGGCAGCTGGTAGGGGTTGTTCACCGACACCCGCGAGCCGGGCAGCAGGCCCAGTTCCTCGAACGACCAGATCACCTCGACGCCGTCGGCGATCGGGGTCTCGCAGTCGTCCTGTTCGATGCGGCGCAGGGTGATGGTCGAAGCGGCGCCGACGTGGTCTACGATCGGGAACAGGTCCGACTTGTCGGTGCAACCGTTGGACGAGACCCAGAAGACGGCCAGATCTCGGGTGATCGCCGCCGCATGGATCGGCTCCACCTGCCCCGGCATGGCGGCGACCTGCGTCGGCGCGTCCTGCTGGAACAGGGCGCAGCCGGACGTGGTCAGCGCAACGGCCGCCGTCAGGGCTAGCGTTCGGATGGACCCCATGTCCGTCAAATCCTGTTCAGCAGAGTCATGATCGCTCAATTCGGGCGATTTCGCACCTGATTTTCGCCACCAGCGCGATCACGAAACAGAAAAGGCCCCGGATGTCTCCGGGGCCTTCAAAGTCACCGGGCTCAAGTAGCGCGAACGCGCGATAGCCCAGAAGAAATGCGCGAAAGGCGAAGCCTTACGAGCTGTAGTATTCGACGACCAGGTTCGGCTCCATCTTCACCGCGAACGGCACGTCGGCCAGTTCGGGGAAGCGGACGAAGCGGACCGAGAAACCACGGTCGCCCAGCTCCAGATAGTCGGGGATGTCGCGCTCGCCCGACTGCTGGGCTTCGAGCACCAGAGCCATGTTGCGCGACTTTTCCTTGACCTCGACGACGTCGCCGACGCGCAGGCGGTAGGAGGCGATGTTCACCTTCTTGCCGTTGACGGTGACGTGGCCGTGGTTGACGAACTGACGGGCGGCCCAGGGGGTCGGCACGAATTTGGCGCGATAGACGGTGGCGTCCAGGCGGGCTTCCAGCAGACCGATCAGGATTTCGGAGGTGTTGCCCTTGCGGCGGGCGGCCTCGTCATAGGTCTTGCGGAACTGCTTCTCGGTCAGGTTGGCGTAGTAGCCCTTGAGCTTCTGCTTGGCCTTCAGCTGCAGGCCGAAGTCGGAAACCTTGGACTTGCGGCGCTGGCCGTGCTGGCCGGGACCGTAGGAACGCTTGTTGACCGGCGACTTCGAGCGGCCCCACAGGTTCTCACCCATGGCCCGATCGATCTTATACTTGGCGCTGTGGCGCTTCGACATTCTGTTCTCTTTTAAATGATGCGGCCCGGCCCCTCCGCGAATGGAGGGACGATCTCAACGGCGGTCCACGCATCGTCCGTAGTGTGTTCGCGCCGCCGACAGGAGCCGGTGACGTGAAGGCGGGGCTTATGAGGGTCTCGCCCCCTGGAGTCAAGGCTGGGCGGGCGCGCTTTCCGGAACCCAGACGAAGCCATCGGCCTGACGGCGGAAGGTCCCCAGTCCCGGGAAGGGGAAGTGGACGCCGTAGACACGCAAGGTCTGCGTCGCCCCACGACCGAGCAGAGCCAGTCGGGTCGCAACGGCGGCCTCGGAGTTGAAGTCCCAGGCGTTCACGAAGTCCGGCCTTTCGACCGAGATGACGGAACTATGCAGGGCGTCGCCGAAATAGAGCAGGCGATCCTGACCTGAGACGATCTCATAGCCGGTGTGGCCCGGTGTGTGGCCTTGCAGAGAGACCGCGGTGATGGACGGCGTCACCTGGGCGCCCGGCTCAAAGGTCTCGACCCTGGGCGTGATGATCGGGATCAGGGCGGCCTGTTCGGCATCGGCCTGCAAGGCCGTCCACTCGGCGGCGCTCATGCGGATCGTCGCGTTGGGAAAGACCAGGGCGTCGTTCTTGACCAGGCCGCCGACATGATCGCCGTGGCCGTGCGAGATCAGGATGTCAGTCACCTGCCCCGGTTGGACGCCCGCCGCCGCCAGGGAGGCCGAGAGCTTGCCCTGGGTGCCCATGCCGCCGCCCGCCCCCGTGTCGATCAGGACGACCTTGTCGTCGCCGCGGATCAGGAGCGGCTGGATCGACAGGTGGATTTTCGTGTCGCCAGTCGGACGCAGAACCTCTGCGACCCCGGCGTTGTCCGCCCACGGGCTCTGGCCCTTGGCGTTGTCGAGAACGAGGTCGCCGTCCTTCAGCGCCACAGCCTGGAGCGCGCCGATGGTGAACGGGTAGACGTCCACACTGGCGGTCGGCTGGACCGCCGGCGCGGCCGGAGCCTGCGCCTTCTCTGCGGGCTTCTGGCATCCGGCGACGATCAGGCCGGACAGGATCAGAGCGGCGGCGAGCTTGAACTGGGTCGTCATGGGAGCCTCTGTGCGGGAAGAACGGCGGGGCTCAGATAGGTCGGCGTGCGTCGCGCGCCAGACTTAACCCCGCGCCCTCCGGTCATGCCCGGCCACCTGTTGCAGAACTGTCAGACCGCCGGCCAGCGAAAAGGCCCCGGATCACTCCGGGGCCTTCGCAACCTTGGACCTGGGATCAGGCCGTGGCGGCGGCGAAGAGTTCGTTCGCCTTGTTCCAGTTCACCACGGTCCAGAAGGCCTTCAGGTAATCCGGGCGGCGGTTCTGGTATTTCAGGTAGTAGGCGTGTTCCCAGACATCGGCGCCCAGGACGACGGCGCCCTTTTGTTCGGCGACGTCCATCAGGGGGTTGTCCTGGTTCGGGGTCGAGGTGACCTTCAGCTTGCCGTCCTGGACGATCAGCCAGGCCCAACCCGAACCGAACTGGCCGGCGCCGGCGGCGTTGAAGTCTTCCTTGAACTTGTCGAGCCCGCCCAGGTCGCGGTCGATCGCGGCGGCCAATTCGGCCGAGGGCTCGCCGCCCTGACCGGCCGGGGCCAGCAGTTCCCAGAACAGGGCGTGGTTCCAGTGACCGCCGCCGTTGTTGCGCACGGCCTTCGGCGCGGTCGAAATGGTCGCGAACAGCTCTTCCAGCGACTTGCCCTGCAGCGACGCATCGGCGTCCACCGCCTTATTCAGGTTGTCGACATAGGCCTGATGGTGCTTGTCGTGGTGGAAGGTCATCGTCTCCTTGTCGATGGCGGGCTCCAGCGCGTCATAGGCGTAGGGCAGCGGCGGCAGGGTGAAGGCCATTGAGGAGTTCCTTGTGGTCGATGAATCCGTAACGCGCATGTAGGGCTCCCAACGCGGGAGCCAAAGGTTTGAAGTGCGCGGACGACGACTTTTTCCAAGCCACGAAGCTTGGTGAGCGTCGCTTAAGCATCTTTCCCGGGAACACGATCCGACCACAACCCTTGATTGGTGCGAAGGGAAAGAGGCCGATGGGTCAGATGCTCGCCGACGCGCCAATGAAACTCAGCCAGCACGCGCTCGACGCCCTGTGTCAGGAGTTGATCGACGCGGCCGAGTTCATGGGCGACGAACAAATCCTGTGCGTCGCCGACGCGCTGCACGAGACCTTGAGGCGTCGCAAGCAATTGCGCTGCAAGATCCATCAGAGGGTCGAGGAAAGACTGTGCTCCGGACGAGGTGCGGCCTTCCCCTTCTAAGTCGGCAGATTGGCCTTCAGGCAGTCGCGCACCGCCCGCTTCAGACTTCCCGGCGCATTGAGAAAGTCGACCCCGTCCGCCTCCAGCACCACCTTGACCGTCGCGTCCAGCCCCGAAGGCAGGGCCGCGATCACCCTCTTCTGCCCCTTGTCGTGCAGGCAGTGGCCCAGTTCGGTACACAAGGCCGCAAACAGGTCGTCGTACTGAGAACCGGTGGTCATGCCGCTCATCCCACCCGGTGCAGGGCGCAAATCTTGTTGCCCGAGGGATCACGCAGATAGGCGAGGTTGAGGACGCCGAATTGACCGGTACGCTCGCCGGGCGGGTCCTCGATCGACTTGCCGCCGGCGGCCACGCCCGCGTCGTGGAAAGCCTTCACGGCGTCCGCGTCCTTGGCGAAGAAGCCGATGGTGCCGCCGTTGGCGTGGCAGGCGGGCTCGCCGTCGATCGGCTTGCCGATGGCGAAGGCGCCGCGATCCGTGCGCCACCAGTAACGACCCTTGGGATCCGGGCCCTGCGAGGCCGGAACGCCCAGCGCGCCCAGCGCCGCATCATAGAATTTCCGCGACGCCTCAACGTCGTTGGCGCCTACTGTCAGGTGCGTGAACATGGGTGTCCTCCCTCTGTATGTCCTGTGTCGGACCTATTTGGCGTCGATCATCAACGAAGCGAGATCGACCGATACTCCCGAACGGGCGTCGGTCCAGGTTAGATTTTTCAGATCATCCCGTTCGAAATAGCGAAGTGCATCGTCGAGCGTCATTTCCTAGTAATCCTGGCTGGATCGAACGACGCCGTCCGCATCGAGATTTTCGATCAGCACAGCCCAATCTCCCGTGTCCCCACAAATGGTGAAGCGTTGAGGCGACGGCCCCAGCCCTTCGGCGACGAATAGATAGGTCGGATCTTTCGGTTCCACCCATGCCACCGCTGCTCCGATTTCGGCCTCGCTGAGTTCTGGAAAGCGTTGACGGAGCTGGTCTGCGTGCACGCCAGGTTGACCCCAGAAGGTCTGCACCTCCGCGATGGTCCGGTCGGTGCCCTCAATATGAGGCCCACCGCCAAACTTCTCCGGTATGCAAACGATTGATCGGGGCACGGGCCGGTCGCAGCCTAGAACACCACCACCGAACGGATCGACTTGCCCTCGTGCATCAGGTCGAAGGCCTCGTTGATGCGCTCCAGCGGCAGGGTGTGGGTGATCATCGGGTCGATCTCGATCTTGCCGTCCATGTACCAATCGACGACCTTCGGCGTATCGGTGCGGCCGCGGGCGCCGCCGAACGCCGAGCCGCGCCAGACGCGGCCGGTGACCAGCTGGAACGGGCGGGTGGCGATCTCCTTGCCGGCCTCGGCCACGCCGATGATGACGCTCTCGCCCCAGCCGCGGTGGCAGGCTTCCAGCGCCTGGCGCATGACCACCGTGTTGCCGGTGCAGTCGAAGGTGTAGTCGGCGCCGCCGCCGGTCATCTCGACCAGATGGGCGACGACGTCGGACACGTTCTTCGGATTGACGAAGTGGGTCATGCCGAAGCGGCGGCCCCACTCTTCCTTAGTGTCGTTGATGTCCACGCCGATGATCATGTCGGCGCCGACCATTTTCAGCCCCTGTATGACGTTCAGGCCGATGCCGCCCAGGCCGAAGACCACGGCGTTGGCGCCAGGCTCGACCTTCGCCGTGTTGACCACCGCCCCCACGCCCGTCGTCACGCCGCAGCCGACGTAGCAGGCCTTGTCGAATGGGGCGTCCTTGCGGATTTTCGCCAGGGCGATCTCGGGCAAGACGGTGTAGTTCGAGAAGGTCGAGCAGCCCATGTAGTGGGCGATGGCCTGACCCTTGTAGGAGAAGCGAGACGTGCCGTCGGGCATCAGGCCCTTGCCCTGCGTGCCCCGGATCGCGGTGCAGAGGTTGGTCTTGCGGCTGAGGCACGACTTACACTGGCGGCATTCCGGCGTGTACAGCGGAATGACGTGATCACCGACCTGGACGCTCGTCACTCCCGGTCCGACGTCGACGACGACGCCGGCGCCCTCGTGACCCAGGATGCTCGGGAAGATACCCTCGCTGTCCAGACCGTCCAGGGTATAGGCGTCGGTGTGGCAGATGCCCGTGGCCTTGATCTCGACCAGCACCTCTCCGGCGCGAGGGCCTTCCAGATCGACCTCGACGATCTCCAGCGGACGTTTGGCCTCGAAGGCGACGGCGGCGCGGGTTTTCATGAGGGACGTCTCCTGGTCTGAGAGCGCCTGACTAGCAGCCCGTCGAGCCTCAAGTCATCCGCCATCCTGAGCCTAGAGCAGCACCAGCATGTCGAAGCGCGCCACGCCGTCGCGTGGCGCCGTCATCAGGGCGGCCCGCCGGTCGGGCTCGGGGATGCGGGCCAGTTCGACATCCTGAGCATTCAGGGGCTCGTCCGAGAAGAACATCTGGGTGGTCAACCGCCGAACACCGTCGACCGTGACGGCCATATGGATGTGCGGCGTCCGGGTGATGATGCCGCCCGGTCCCGCGTCGATGGTGTAGGACGGCGGCTTCAGGGTGCGGAAGCGATAGCGCCCTTCTGCGTCCGTGCGGACCGCGCCATATCCCTGGAAGCCTTCGTCCCGCGCCACCGGCCGCGTGTCGCCGCTATGCAGATATCGACGGCGTCACATTGCCAAAGCTCGATCGTGGCGTCGCGGAGGGGGCTGGCGGGCGGGCCGGACACGCCCTTCACCACGCCTTCGACGATCAGCGGCGTCGCCCCGGACTCCAGCCCTCCATTTCGCAGCAGGTCCCAGTCGCGATCGGCCGGCAGCCGGTCGGGATAGTAGGGTCCGGTGATCATGCCCGAAGTGATGACCTCGTCATCGTCCGCCAGCGCCGGGGTCACCATCGCAGATGTCAGCAAGCCGCCCAGGACCAGACGCCGATCGAACATCATCCGTCTCCAAAACATGTGCGGTCCACCCTCTCTTGCCTCGCCCGCCCTGCCTAGAGGAAAAGCGACGATGGCCCATCGCAACCTCGTCATCCTGACCGGCGCCGGCGTCTCGGCCGAAAGCGGCGTGCCGACTTTCCGGGGCGCGGACGGCCTGTGGGAAGGCCACCGATTTGAGAACGTCGCGACGCCCCAGGCCTTCGCGCGCGACCCGGCGCTGGTACAGCGGTTCTACAACCTGCGTCGCGCGGCCCTGTCGACCGTCCAGCCCAACGCCGCCCACCACGCCTTGGCCCGGCTCGCGGCCGAGTGGAAGGGCGACTTCCTACTGGTGACCCAAAACGTCGACGACCTGCACGACCGGGCGCTTGCCGAGGTGACGCCCGGACCCGGGTTCGAGCTCATCCACATGCACGGCGAACTGCTGAAGGCGCGCTGCACCGTGTCCGGCGTCGTCTCGAAATGGCGCGGCGACATGGCTGCGGACGAACCCTCGCCCGATCACCCAGAGGGGCGGATGCGCCCGCACATCGTCTGGTTCGGCGAAATGCCGCTGTCCATGGACCGGATCGGTCGGGCGCTGGCGAAGGCCGATCTGTTCGTCTCCATCGGAACCTCGGGCGCTGTCTATCCGGCGGCGGGCTTCGTGCAGGAGGCGCGCTTTGCGGGCGCGCGCACGGTCGAGATCAATCTCGAGCCCAGTCTCGGCGCGAGCCTGTTCTCCGAAGGCGTCTATGGCCCCGCGACCGAGACCGTCCCGGCATTCTTCGAGACGCTGAGCCGCCCGGCTTGAGAACCCCATTCGGCCAACCTGGCGCACGACCGAGAACGTTCCGACTGAACCGGAGCCAGCCTAGCCCTTCTTCGCCTGCTCGCGCGCCAGCCGCTCCAGCACCCGGCCGCGCCCCTTCGACAGAGCGGTAATCACCCCGCGGAAGGTCGCCACTTCCTGTTCGGTGAAGGCGGCGCGACCCAGCATGACCCGCAGGTTCTGGCTCATAGACCGGAACTTCTCCGGGGGATGGAAGAAGCCCGCCGCCTCCAGCTCGCGCTCCAGATGTTCGTACATGCCGAGCTGAAGGTCGCCGGACGCCGGCGCCTCGGCCTCGCGGAAGTTCGGCGGCGGAGCGTCCAGCACCAGGGTCCGCCACTCATAGGCGTTGATCGCCACCGCCTGGGCCAGGTTGAGGCTCTGGTGACGCGGATCGATGGGAATGGTGGTGATGCCGTGGCAAAGGGCGATGTCGGTCGTCTCCAGCCCGGCCCGCTCGGCCCCGAACAACAGGCCCACCTTCAGGCCGGACGCCGTGTCGTCATAGAGGACCCGAACCGATTCGCGCGGCGTGCGAACGGGCTGGCGGGTCTCGCGCGGGCGAGCCGTGGTGGCGAAGACGGTGTTCAGGTCGGCGATGGCGGCCGCGACCGTGTCGAAGACCTCGATATCGTCCAGCACCCAGTCGGCGCCGGACGCCGTCGCCCACGCTCGCTCCTGCGGCCAGCCGTCGCGCGGGGCGACCAGTCTCAGCCGATCCAGCCCGAAATTCGCCATCACCCGCGCCACCGCGCCGATGTTCTCGGCCATCTGCGACCGGTCGAGGATGACGACGGGAGGGATCGGCTCAGCCAAGGATCAGTCCTCGCCGATCATGGCCGTCCACGGGTCGGCGGTCCCTGCCTCGACCTCGGCGACTTTGACCGCGGGCCAGCCGATCGACTGGGCGCCCGCCTCGCGCCAGGCCAGGGTGATCAGGTCGCGCAGCTCGGCCGCGCCGGCCGCCAGACGGGCGGTCGCGAACTCGGCGCCCGGCGTCAGCACGGCGCCCTGCGCATCTGCCGCAAAGGCGCCGGTCTTCTCAAGCCGGTAGAAGGGTACGACCTCCGCCAGGGTGGCGTTCAGATAGGTCGCGACCCGGGCGCGCATCTGGAAGCCCTCCAGATTAGGGGCCGGCATCGCCGCCTCGACCGCGTCCAGACGCATGTTGCGACGGATGAAGGCGCCCTCGAACGCGCCGTGGGTCTGGCGCGAATTGGTGAAGCCCTCCGGGTTCGGATAGTCGCCCCAACCGTTGTAATGGATCGACATGTGGTGCGGCTGCGACCCGTCGCCGATGTAGTGCGACAGGAAGCCGATATCGCGCCTGATCAGGGCCTCGCGACGCAGACGATCCTCTCGGTACCAGGCCCGTTTGCCGGCGTCGGTCTCGCGGGCCTCGGCGGCGTTCAGCACGCGCCAGGTGGCGAAGTCGCGCGCCAGTTGCTGGTAGGCGTCCATGATGGCGTAGGGCAGGTAGCCCGCGTCGTTGACCTCGATGCCCGCCGCCAGAAGTTGGGCGTCGTATTGGCTCTTAAGCTCCGGCAGTTCCGACAGGGTCGGGCCACGGCTGTTCATGACATGGCCGTTGTCGTCCAGATCGACGAAGTGAGCGGTGTCGCGCTCGCGGTCGTGCGGCTGGCCCGCGCCCTTGGAGCGGTCGGGCTCTCGCGACAGTTCGCCGACCTCGGCCGCCGCGCCCGGATCGCGCAGGAAGGCGGGCAGTTCTCCCGGCAGGGCGCGCATGGCGGCGACGCCGACGAAGCGGTGACCGGTCGATCCCCAGGCGTCGACCTGGGTGGCGGTGAAGACCCCGCCGGCTCCGACGATCAGGGCGGCGACGGCGACGAGAAGGGTGCGCTTCATGGCGGGACTCCGGCTGGGACGACCCGCCGTTAGATCGGGCCGCGCGCGAGGTCCAGCGGCAAGTGCCATATCCGGCTTGACGGAGATGGAGCCGCCCACTTACGCCTTGTCGCCTGTCCTGTCGGAGCCCGTCATGAAGCGCCTGTCTCTCGCCGCCGTCTCCCTGATCGCCCTCATGGCCGCGCCGGCTCTGGCGCAGCAGACGCCGACGATCAGCGAGAACTCGGTCACGGCCCATATCGGCTTCCTGGCGGGCGAAGAACTTCAGGGCCGAGCCAGCGCCACGCGCGACGAGGCCATCGCCGCCGCCTATGTCGCCGCCCAGTTCCGCCTGTCGGGCCTGACCCCGGTTCCGGGGATGGACGGCTATGTCCAGCGCGCGCCGGTGGTCAAGACGACGCCGTCGGGCGCCGCGACCCTGACGCTGGGCGGCGTGACCCTGAACCAGGGCGCCGACTTCGCCATCATGCGGGGAGGGCTGAACGCTGCGTCCGGCGCGGTGACGGTGGCGCCCAGCGCCGATCCGGCCGCCCTGCCCGCCGGCAGCGAGACCCTGATGGTCGCCCCGGCCGAAGGGCCGGCCGTCCGCGCCCTGTTCGGCGCGGCCATGCGCAGCGGCGCGAAACTGGTCCTGCTGCGCCGGACCGAGATGCTGGCCCAGGCCACCAGCGACGGCGGCTCTCGCGATCCGGTGATCCGCCTGGCCGACGCCGCGCCATCGACCGGCCCGGTCATCCTCGTCCTGTCACCCGAAGCCTACGACCGCGTCGCGGCGGCCGGCGGGTCGATCGCCTACGATCCGGGCGCGTCGCAGGTCGAACAGGGCTTCACCTCCAACGCCATCGGCTGGCTGCAGGGGACCGATCCCACGGCGGGCGTCCTGATGATCTCGGCCCACCTCGACCACATCGGCCTGCGCTCGGACGGCGTGGTCATGCACGGTGCCAACGACGACGCCTCGGGCACGGTGGCGGTGATCGAACTGGCCGAAGCCCTGGCCGCCATGGGGCCGCACGAGCGCAGCATCCTGTTCGTCGCCTATGGATCGGAAGAAGCCGGCCTGCTGGGCTCGCGCTATTTCGTCGAGCACCCGCCGATCCCGCTGGAGGACATCGCCGCCAACCTCGAGATCGAGATGATCGGCGACCAGGACCCGCAGCTTCCGGAAGGCGTCATGATGATGACCGGCTTCACCCGGTCGAACTTCGGCGCGGCTCTGAAGGAACGCGGCGCCTTGGTCGGTCCCGACCCCTATCCGGAACAGAATTTCTTCGAGCGGTCGGACAACTACGCCCTGGCCCTGAAGGGGATCGTCGCCCACACCGTGTCCGGCTGGGCCACCATCCCGACCTATCACACGGCCGACGACACCATCGCCAACCTCGACATCCCCTTCATGACCAACGCCATCCAGTCCCTGGTCGCCCCGCTGGCCGCCATGGCCGACGGCGGTTTCACCCCGGAATGGTCGGAAGGCGGACGCCCGGCGGCGCGCTAGCCTTCGATCCCGAACTCGGCCTCCACCCGCCCAACCCAGTTCTGCACGAACGGATAGGCGGCGAGGTCGAACCCGCCCTCATGGGCGACGCGCGTGTAGGCGACCAGCGCCAGATCGGCAAGCGTTGGCGTCTCCCCGCCCGCCAGCCAGGCGTCGCGGACGAGGGCCGCCTCCATCCGGGCGAGCGCCGCATTCCCGCGCTCGATCAGGCGCGGCTCGACCTCGTCGGCCGTCTTCCCGGCATAGACCCGCTGGAACCGCGCGACGGCGACATAGGGCTCGTGGCTGTATTGTTCCCAGAACAGCCACTCGAACATCCTCGCCCGCTCGTAGGCATCGGCCGGGATCCAGCCCGTCCCGTCGGCCAGATGCAGCAGGATCGCGTTCGACTGGGCCAGCGTCCGCCCGTCCTCCAGCACCAGGGTCGGCACCTGACCCGCCGGATTCATCAGGAGAAATCCCGGCGTCCGGCTTTCTCCCGACATGATGTCAACCTCGATCCATTGATAATCACGCCCGAGCGCGTCGAGCATCCACTTGACCTTCAAGCAGTTGCCCGACCGAATATCTCCGTGAATAGTAAGCATCGCGCCCCAGCAAAGGATTTCTGATCCGTCTATACTGCTATCGCGATTTCAGGCGTTGCCCAACCCTGGTTCCGCTTATCTCAGGCAACGGTTGACTGATCCATCCACAAATGGGGACGAACCGTCGCAGCCAGAGTGTTGGACACAATCTCGCCACAGGAACGAACGACAAGCCCGCCGCCGGTACAGTTCTGGGGACCGGTGTCACTATGAGTTCGATCTGTGTTCGACACCCTCGCGGCGTTCGCCATGCTTTGGGCTGCAGCCTTCACGGCTGGAGATCCGGTGCCCTACGAAACGGCCGTCGCGGCCGATCCTGTGGTCGCCGTAAGCCCCGATAACGCGAACGACAGCGAGGCGGTTGCACCCGAATTGACCCCCGAACAGGCCGCCCTGATGGCCGAAGCCCCCGACTGGAACGCGCGCGCCAGCCTCTATCACGCAGGCGGTGGTGGAGCGACGGGCAACGATTCGCTCGGCTGCCGGCCGATCCCGATGCGCACCCTTGCCACCGACCCCCGTGTGATTCCCCGCCGCACCAAGCTGTTCATCCGCGAGACGGTCGGCATGCGGATGCCGAACGGCGCCATCCACGACGGCTACTGGTACGCCTCGGACACCGGCGGCGCGATCCGCGGTCAGCGCGTCGACCTCTACACCGGCAACGGCCGCGGCTCAATGCAACCGGTCCTGCGCTTCAACCAGCGCAACCTGACCATCACCGACGCCGGCCGCTTCGACGGCTGCCCCCCGGCGTGGAACACCGCCTCGCGCTGAGGCTTCAAGCGGCCTAGACTGGCTGCGTGGACGGGGTTGAACTCCATTTTGAATGGCGCGTCGCGCGACTGGCCCTGGCCAGCCTGCTGGCCGGCGCTGCGGCCACACCTTCGCTCAACCCGTCGAACGCGCGCAGGGCCGTGCTGGCCCAGGTGTACGACGGGCGCACCCTGGTCCCCTTCCGCTTCGTCTGGATCGACGGGCGCATGGTCGTCACCCACGACTACTCCGGCGTGGGCCGGTGTCCGCCCGGGACCTAGGTCGCGGCGGTCGACGGCGTTGTTCCGACTTCGATTGGGAGGCCTGGCTGGGCGCGGCCGTGGACGATCTGAGCGGCGACGGCGCCCGTGGCCTGATCGTCGACCTGCGCGGCAACGAGGGCGGCGAGGATTGCGGCGATGTCATCCTAAGTCGATTGATCTGCCGCTGATCGCCAGCTTTCCGGCGATGCCTCAGCCGGACGCCGCCATCGCACCGGATGTGTTCGTGCACACGACCGCCGCCGACATCGCCGCCGGCCGCGACCCCCATATGACGGCCGCCACCGCCCGCATCCTCAACGGCTGATCCGGGCCGGCGACTAGAAGCGGCGCTTGCCGGAGATCGTCTCGAAGAACATCCGCCAGTCGCCCATCAGGCTCCACAGCGGATATTTGAAGGTGGCCGGACGGTTCTTCTCGAAAAAGAAATGCCCGATCCACGCAAAGCCGTAACCGATCAGCGGCATGGCGAGGAACCACCAAGCGTTCACGAACAGCCCGAGCGCGGCGGCGACCAGCACCAGAGCCGAACCGACGATATGGATGCGGCGGCAGACCTGATTGGAATGCTCGTGGATATAGTAGGGGTAGAAGGCTTCGAACGAGGCGAAGCGTTCTCCGTTGGCGGGCAGCTGGCTCATGACCTCAGCTTGCGCCCGACGCACGCGGGCTGACAAGACTCAGGCGATCAGACCCGACTGGAGCAGGGCAAGGCCGACGGCGCCCACGGCGATGCGCCACCAGGCGAAGGGCGTGAAGCCATGCCTAGTCACGAAGTCCAGCATGGTCCGCACCACGAACAGGCCGCTGATGAAGGAAATCACGAAACCGATGGCGATCAGGGTCACGGTGTCGCCGACCAGAAAATCCCGGCTCTCCCAGAAATCCAGGGCGAAGGCGCCGACCATGGTCGGGATGGCAAGGAAGAAGGAGAACTCCGCCGCCGCCCGCTTGTCGACGCCGAGCAGAAGCCCGCCGACGATGGTGGCGCCCGAGCGCGACACGCCGGGGATGATCGACAGGCACTGGAACAGACCCACACCCAGCGCCGTCTTGAGCGAGAAGCTCATGGCGTCGTGCTCCTTGGGCTCGGGCGCCCAGCGCTCGAGCGCGATCAGGGCGACGCCGCCGACGATCAGGCTGATGCAGACCACGGTCGGGTTGAACAGCACGGTCTTGATGAAGTCGTGGAACAAGAGCCCCACCAGCGCCGAGGGGAAGAAGGCCAGCAGCACCGAATAGGCGAAGCGCCGCGCCGACGGGTCTTTGGACGGCAGGCCGATCAGCACCTTCCACAAACGCGAGAAATACAGGGCCACCACCGCCAGGATCGCGCCCAGCTGGATCATGACGATGAAGGTGTCCCACGGCTCGTTGGGCAGGCCGAGCAGGCTCTTGGTCAGCAGCAGGTGACCCGTGGAGGAGACCGGAATGAACTCCGTCAGCCCCTCGACCAGCCCCAGGATGATCGCCGCGATCCAGTCCGCCATCGTGTTCCCCGTTCCTCGACAGGGTCACTCGCCCTGCGGTCTCGGCCCCACATAGCGCAGGCGCGCCCGGATAGGCGAGCCGTCGATGATCTGATCCAGCGCATGGGCCATCAACCCGGTCAGGCGGCCGATCAGCAGGACGTCGGACGCCCCTTCGCGCGGCAGCTCCAGTCGGCGCGCCATAATGGCCAGGGCCGCCGCGAACCCGGCCCGCTGACCGCACGCCGCCTCCGCCTCGCGGATCACGGCCGTCAGGTCGGGCGGCAGGTCGGCGAGCGCCAGAAGGGCATCGGCCCTGGGGTCGCCGTGCGGGAAAGTCTCTGAGCCGAAGCCGGGGATGGCGCCCTCCTCGGCCATGCGGCGCTGAGCCGCGCCCGCCGGATCGCGCCGCGCCTCGGCGACATAGGCGATGGACCGCGCCAGGATTCGCGCCAGCGCCGACCCGCTCGCCGCCGCCAGTCCGGCGAAGGCCGCCCCCGCCGGGGAGGCGCCGCCCGACGCCGCCGCCCGCGTCGCCAGAACCGCCGGGTCCAGGTCGAAATCGGCTGCCAGCACCAATGCGCGCCTCAGATGCACGCTGTCGCGCTCCAGCATTCTCCAGCCGCGCGCGAGACGCTGATGGAAGAACAGCCGGGGTCCGGGTCCGGCCACCGCGTCGACGACCTCGTTCATCGCCACGGCCGCCTCGATCCGCAGGGCGTCGGGCGATCGGCCTAGCGACGACGGCGCTTCTTCCGCACGCCGGGCCAGAGCCGCGAACAGCCGCGCCCGATGCGAGGCGCCAACGGCCGAATCGACGCGCACGCCGAGGCCCGCGAACGGGTTGGTCTCCTCGGCGCCCCACAACAGACGCGCGGTGTCCTCGACCCTGGCGTTCTGGGCCCACTGGGCCACGTCGCGGCCGCGATAGTAGAGCCGGCCCTCCGAGATCAGGCTGACGGTCGACTGGACCAAGGCCTCGCCCTTCACCGCGGGCGGCTCAAACGGCAGGACGACCCCCGGCGCCTCGCCCGAACTCGACCCCTTCAGCCGGGCCACGTCGGCGGCGGCATAGAGGCTTCGGCGCGGATCGGCGGGATCGGGCCGGGCGGTGATCCGGCCCCGGCTGACATAGGCGTAGAGGGTCTGGGTCTTGACCCCCAACAGCGACAGGACCTCGGCGCGGGGGATCCAGGGATCCCTCGTCTCTCCGTCCTGTCCACCCACGCCTGGCGTCATCGGCCTCAGATCCCCGCCGTCACGGTTAATCGACGTGCACCATGAGGCGCTTTCGTGACCGCAAGCCTAACGCCGGTTCGAGTCGCGTCCTTCCTTGGCAACCGACGGGCGATAAGCGAAAAGGCGGTTAATGACCTCCCCCGTCACGCCGCCGCCCGAACAGCCCAACCGATCCGGTCCCGAGACAGGACCATGGGGCTCGGCCCCTACCCTGTCGACGCGCCAGATCACCGGCCTGTCGGTCGGCGTCGCCGTTCTGCTGATCGCGATGAAGGCCTTCGCGCTGGGGGCCTCCGGATCGGTGTCGATCCTCGCGTCGCTGGCGGATTCGTCGCTCGACCTGATCGCGTCTCTGAGCACCTTCTACGCCGTCCGGTGGGCCGCCGCGCCCGCCGACGCCGACCACCGCTATGGCCACGGCAAAGGCGAGGCCATGGCGGCCCTGGTCCAGGCGGGTCTCGTCTTCGCCTCGGCCGTCTTCATCGGCTGGGAGGCGCTGCAGCGGATGTTCGACCCCCACCCCGTAACCGGCGGTCCCTGGGCCGTGGGTGTGGTCATCGTCTCAATCGTCCTGACGGGCCTTCTGGTCTGGCTCCAGACGCGGTCGCTGAAAGCGTCGGGGTCTCTGGCCGTCTCAGCCGACCGCGCCCACTACGCCGCCGACCTGGCGTCGAGCGGCGTGGTCCTGATCGGCGTGGCCTCGGGCGCCTGGCTGGCCGCGCCCGGTCTGGACGCCGCCGCCGGTCTCGTCGTCGCCGTCTGGCTGTTCTGGGGCGCGTTCGGAGTGTTGAAGGGCGCCGGCGACCAGTTGCTGGACCGCGAGGCGTCGGACGCCGACCGCATCGCCCTGACCAACGCCATCCTGTCTGACCCGCGCGTCGGCGGCGTGCATCAGCTGCGCACCCGCATGTCGGGCAATCGCATCATCGCCCAGATGCACGTCGATCTGGACCGCAGCCTGTCGTTCGAGGCGTCCCACGACATCGTCGTCGCCGCCGAGGACCGGGTGAAGGCCGTCTTCCCCGGCGCCGACGTCCTGATCCACGCCGATCCGCGCGGTCCAGCGTCACTGTCCGTCCCAGTTTCGCCCTCAGCGTAAACGAGCCTTTAACGGCGACCGGTGCAGGACACCCCGATGTCCGCGAACGTCCTGTTCCATTTCCCCTTCGACCCCGGCAGCCGCGCCGCGCGTCTGGCTTTGGGCGAAGCGCGCATCGAATGGACCGAGGTCCTCGTCCGCCCTTGGGAAGACGACTGCCCCGTCGGCGATCTGAACCCCTCCGGCATGCCGCCCGTGCTGCAGGTCGAGGGCAAGCCCGCCCTGACGCTGTGCGAGGCCGGCGCGATTCTCGGCTGGATCGAGGACGCGCAGAAGGGGCCGCTGCTGATGCCCGCGGACGCCGCCGAGCGCGCCGAGGCCCGCCGCCTGACCGCCTGGTTCGACCGCCGTTTCACCGACGAGGTCAACGCCGTCCTGCTGCACGAGCGGATGGAGAAGCCGCTGCTCCGCCTCGGCCCGCCGGAAGCCCGGATGCTGCGCGAAGGCCGAGAGGCGCTGAAGCATCATCTGGCCGTGTTCGAAGGCCTGTTGGCCCGCCGTGACTGGTTCGCCGGCCGCCGCCTGTCGCAGGCCGACATTGTCGCGGCCGCTCATCTATCGACCCTGGATTATTTCGGCGAGATTTCCTGGGCCAACTGGCCGGGGCTGAAGACATGGTACATGAAGATCAAGTCGCGGCCGTGCTTCCGCCCCCTGCTGGCGGACCGGTTCCAGGGGCTGGCGCCCGCCCCGCACTACGCGGATCTGGATTTCTGATTTCGCCCGGATGAGCGGTGTGGGAAACGGCCCCATGTCCGACCTCCGCGACATCCTCCGCACCAAGGCCGCCGAACTCGGCTTCTCGGCGTGCCGGTTCGCCTCGGCGTCCGAGCCCTGGTCCGCCGGCGAACGCCTCGCCCATTTCGTCGAGGCCGGGCGTCACGGCGACATGCAATGGATGGAGACCACTCTCGAACGCCGCGCCCACCCCACCGCCATGTGGGACGGCGCCCGGACGGCCATCGTGCTCGGGATGAATTACGGCCCCGAAACTGACCCCCTGCCCGAGATGGCCGACGCCTCCGCCGGCTACATCTCCGTCTACGCGCGCGGCGACGACTACCACGAACTGATCAAGGGCCGGCTGAAGACCCTGGCCGGCCAGGTCGCCGCCAGGCTGGGCGCGGAGGTGAAGGTCTTCGTCGACACCGCCCCGCTGATGGAAAAGCCCCTGGCCCAGCGCGCCGGTCTCGGCTGGCAGGGGAAACACACCAATGTCCTCAGCCGCGAGCACGGCAACTGGCTGTTCCTCGGCGTCATCCTGACGGCCGCGGAGATCGAGCCCGACCCGGCCGAGACCGACCACTGCGGCTCCTGCACGGCCTGTCTCGACGCCTGTCCGACGAACGCCTTCCCGGCGCCCTTCCAGCTCGATGCGCGCCGCTGCCTGTCCTACCTGACCATCGAGCACGCCGGCCCCTGGCCGATGGAGTTCCGCGACCTGACCGGCTCGCGCATCTACGGCTGTGACGACTGTCTGGGCGTCTGTCCGTGGAACAAGTTCGCGCAAGGCTCCCGCGAGACCCGCCTCGCCGCCCGCGAAGCCTCGGTGAGTCCCCGCCTGGATCACCTCGCCGCACTTGACGACCCGACGTTCCGGACCCTGTTCTCCAAAAGCCCGATCAAGCGCATAGGCCGCGACCGGTTCGTGCGGAACGTCCTCTATGCGGTAGGCAACTCGGGGGATCCGGCGCTGGTGGAGAGCGCTGAACGGCTTCTGGACGACGCATCGCCGGTCGTGCGCGGGGCTGCCGTCTGGGCGCTGTCACGGCTGTCGGACACACAGTCGTTCGCCGCCGCGCGAGAGGCGAGACTGGCGCGGGAAGAGGACGAGAGCGTCAGGGCCGAGTGGGGCGACTAGCCCTGCGCCAAGCCGACACCGCGGCCTCCCCCGGGCACCGGCGCCACGTCCAGCAGCTTGATGCGGAAAACCAGGACGGAGTTCGGCGGGATGTCCGCCCCCTGCCCCTGCTCGCCATACCCCAGCGCCGGCGGGACATAGAGCATCCACTCGTCGCCGACTTTCATCCGCTGAAGGGCCTCGGTCCAGCCGGGCACGACCTGTTCGGCCGTGGTCACATAGGGCTGGCCGCGCGAGAACGATGAGTCGAACACCGAGCCGTCGGTCAGGGCCCCTTCGTAGTCCACCCGCACCAGATCGTTCCGATCCGGCGTCGCCGCGCCCGACGGACCGGACTGAATGACCTTGTATTGCAGACCAGACGGCAGGGTTTCGACCCCCTCCGCCTTGCCGTTCGACTCCATGAAGAAGGCCGCGGCCCGGGCGTTGGCGTCCAGATCCGCGCCGCCCGCCGCGTCGCGGTTGCAGCCGGCCAGCATCAGGACCGAAATCGCGCCGACGGCCGCTGCCGTCCTAGCCCATCCGAAGCGCATAACCCTTGTCCTTCAAAGCCTGTCCGATCGCGTCGGAGTGGGCGCTATCGCGCGTTTCGACCATGATGTCGAACTCCGCGCCCTTGGCCGGGACGTCGAGCGCCAGACGGTTGTGGACGACGTCGATGATGTTGCCGCCGAGGCCCCCGATCACCGCCGCCATGGCCGACAGCATGCCCGGCCGGTCGTCGCCCAGGATGCGATAGACGATCAGACGCTTCTCGCGGACCATCTCGCGGTTCAACACCACGGCCAGCATCCGCGCGTCGATGTTACCGCCGCACAGGACCAGGCCGACCTTCATCCCCTTGAACCGCTCCGGATAGCGCAGCAGGGCCGCCAGACCGCCGGCCCCAGCGCCCTCGGCCACGGTCTTCTCAAGGGTCGCGAACAGCGCCACGGCCTTTTCGAAATCTTCCTCGTCGACGACCAGCACGTCCTCGACCAGGGGATCGGCGAGGGCGAAGGGGATGTCGCCGACCGCCTTGATGGCGATGCCCTCGGCGATCGTCGCGCCGCCGCAGCGTGGCGTCTCGCTCTTCCGCCTGGCGGTGAACGACGGGTACATGGCCGCCTCGACGCCGAAGATGCGGATGTCCGGTTTGATCGCCTTGGCCGCGATCGAGCAGCCCGCGATCAGCCCTCCGCCTCCGATAGGGATGATCAGGGCGTCGAGGTCCGGCGCGTCCTCCAGAAACTCGATGGCGCAGACGCCTTGGCCGGTCACGATTCCCTCGTCGTCGAAGGCGGAGATGAAGACGAAGCCTTCCTCGTCGCGCAGGCGATGCGCTTCCTCGGTCGAGCCGGTGAAGTCCGCGCCCTTGATGACGACCGTCGCGCCGTGGCTGCGGGTGCCGTCGATCTTGGTGAAGGGCGTGCCCTCGGGCATGACGATGGTCACCGGGATGCCAAGTCGACCGCCATGGTAGGCCAGGGCCTGGGCGTGATTGCCCGCCGAGGCGGCGACGACGCCGCGCCTCCGCTCTTCCGGGCTGAGCTGGCTCAGCCGGTTCAGGGCGCCCCGCTCCTTGAAGCTGCCTGTGAAGTGCAGATTGTCGTACTTGATCCAGACCTCTGCCCCGGTCAGCGCCGACAGGCGTCTGGAGTAGCGGACCGGCGTGCGGTCGACCTGCCCGGCGATGCGGCCCTGCGCCGCCTGGATATCCGCGAATACGACTGTCATGGGGTCCCTGTAGACCAGCTGGGCGGTCGGTCCGAACGGCCGGCCGTTCTGTTGTTCGGGTCTTGTGGCGCCCGCCGTCAGGTCCCGCAACCTTGACCTTACGCCTGCGTTAGGCGTCATGTGGACCTGGCCCTTCAGGCGTATCCATGTGCCCGTTCGAGAAAAGTCCGATGTCGATGCGCTCCGCTTCCACCCTCGCCGCCGCCGCTGCGATTACCGCCGCCCTGTCCGCCTGCGCGCCCGTCCCCGGGCCGTCGGGCTATGCGCCGGCGCCGCCCGCCGCCTTCAACGCCGCCGACTTCGGCTGGTCGACCCGGACGGGTACGGCGGGCATCGCAGGCAGCGTCGCCTATGGCCGCGACGGCCAGAGCTTCGCCTGCACCGGATCGGTCGCCCTGACGCCCGACACCCCCTACACCCGCGCCCGGTTCCAGACCCTGTACGGATCGACCGACCAGGCGGCGGTCCCAGAGGCGGTGATTCGCGCCCGCACCGTGGCCGATCCCAATGGCGACTACCGCTCCTATGTTCGGTCGGCGACCTGCGCCAACGGTCGCTTCCGCTTCGACGGCCTGCCGGATGGCGGCTGGTTCCTGATCACCCCGGTCAGCGCTGGCGGCGACCGCATCGTCCTGATGCGCCACGTCGTGACCCGCGCCGGCACGACCGCCAACGTCACTCTGTAGCGTCCGACCCCAAACCGGCGGGTCGATCCCGCACAAGCCGAGGCGTTAACCATGAAAGCCGCAGCCATCGCCGTCGCCCTCCTGACCGCCTCGGTCGCGCTTCCGGCCGTTGCGCAGAACTGGAGCTATCCGGATCAGGTGCGGTCGTATTCGAGCTACGGTCGCTATGGCTACGACTACAACGGCCAGCAAGACCGCCCCGGCGACTATCGCTGCGACGCCTACTGGGATCGCGGCCGCGACGACTGCGACGCCCGCTGGCGCGACCATCGTCCTATGCGGTCCTATAGCTCCTATCGCTCGAACCAGGGCTACAGCCCTTACAGCCGCGAGCGCGACGGCGGCGGCTACGTCTATCAGCCCTACAACCAGGGGACCCAGTACTACGGTGCCTATGGTCGACCCGATCAGGTCTATCCCGGCTCGGGCTACGGCGGTCAGGTCCTGAACTACTATGGCGCGGGCTACGGCAACGGCCGCGATGGAGGCCGCCAGTCGTACTGCGCCTCGCGCTACCGGTCCTACGATCCCAACAGCGGCTACTACCGCGCCTATTCGGGCCGACTGATCTTCTGCGGATAACCGCGATCAGTCGATCACAGGTTCGCGCCTGAACGCCGTTCGCCATTTTTCGGACGCACCGGCCCCGCTTTCCTCGACCTCAATCAGTCGGGGAGTACGTCCGTGTCCCAGCACAACATCATCGGTTCGGAAGCCTTCGACCGGTCGCCGTTCGTCATCATCCGCTCGGTCCGCACCGGCGGCATGCGCCGCAAGCAGACGCGCACGGCCTTCGCCTTCATGGCCGGAGCAGCCGCCGCTGTGATCGGCGGAATCGTGGCGGCGGTGGTGGCGTTCGGGCCGGGGTTGGCGGGGGGGTAAAGGCAAACCTACCCCCCCCTGCGGGGGAGGGGTAGGCTTCGGCCTAAGCCAGCCACACCATCATCCGCGTATCGATGTCCGCCTGCCGCGCGCGGCTGAACGCCCGGCGCGTCTCGCCGGTGTAGAGGAAGCCCGCCTTCTCCAGCACACGCCCCGACGCCGGGTTGTCGGCGAAATGCCCGGCCACCAGCGCACGCCGCTTCCAGCGCTTGGACGCCCAGACCAGGGCGCCTTCCAGCGCCTCGGTCGCCAGACCCCGGCCCCAGAACTCGCGGCCGATCCAGTAGCCGGTCTCAGGCACCCGATCCTCGTCCTCGAACATGCCCAGAACGCCCACGACGCCGTGGTCCTCGTGCTCGATGACAAAGGTGTTGGCTCGAGCCGGGTTCTGTGCGGCGACGGCGATGACGAAGTCCTCCGCATCGCCCTGTCCGAAGGGGTGCGGCATCCGCTTGGTCATGCGGGCGATGTCGTGATCGTTGGCCAGGCGGGCGATTGCGGGCACGTCCTGCGGCGCGGGCGCGCGCAGCAACAAACGCCGGGTCTCGACGACCGGAGAGGTTTCAATGACGCACATGTCTGGCCTCGTTCATCGGTCCGCCTCCTTGGAGGGCTCGGGCGGACTTCGAGGCGGGGAAACGCAAACGGGGAGCCTGGTGATCCAGACTCCCCGCGGAATATTTCCCTTGGTCCGGATCGGCTGCTTCTTGGAGGAGCAACGCGATCCGAAATCCGGTTTCGCGTTACTCGGCGGCGAGCGCCTGTCGGGCGTCGTCATTCGCCGGAATGATCGACACGTAACAACGGCCGTTGGCTTTCTTGGTGAACTTCACGGCGCCGTGCTCGGTGGCGAACAGGGTGTGGTCGCGGCCGAGGCCGACGTTCTCACCCGGGTGGAAGGTGGTGCCGCGCTGGCGCACGAGGATGTTGCCGGCCAGGACGTTTTCGCCGCCGAACTTCTTCACGCCCAGGCGCTTGGAGTGCGAGTCGCGACCGTTACGCGACGAACCACCGGATTTTTTGTGAGCCATCTGAACTCTCTCTTCGTTGCGTCAGCGGCCGTAGGACCGTCTGGCGCGCGTCTTGTTTTAGGCTTCGTCGGTCGAAGCGGCGGTTTCGGTCGGGGCGGCCTTCTTGGCCGGGGCCTTCTTGGGGGGAGCCGAAGCTTCCACCACGCCGGCTTCGACCTTGGCGCCGTTGCCGCCGGTCACGACCGTCTCGGTCGAACCCAGGTCAGACGTCGCCGTGCGCGAGGCCAGGTTGCGGGCGCGCAGGTTGATCTCGGCCTTGGTCATCAGGTCGATCTTGCCTTCCCACTTGGCGGTCTCGCCGGCGCCGTCGATGCCGGTGATGCGCAGGACCGATTCCATCTGGCGGTGGCCGTTCGTGCGGCGATAGCCCTGACGACGGGTCTTCTTGAAGATCTTGACCTTCTCGCCCTTGCGGGTCTCGATCAGGGTCGCGCCGACGAAGGCGCCCGAGATCAGCGGTGCGCCCAGGGTCACGCCCTTGTCGCCGCCCAGCATCAGGACGCTGTCGAACTTCAGTTCCTGACCGGCGTCGCCGTCCAGCTTTTCAACGACGATCGTGTCGCCCGGTTGAACCCGGTACTGCTTGCCGCCGGTCTTGATCACCGCGTACATGTTGGAGCCTCAGCGTAACGCAAAAAAGGATGCGCCCGCCGGGTAGACCCCGCGGGCGAAGAGCGGCGACATATACGGACCGCCCCCTCCGAGTCAACGCGAAAGGCGCCGAAAACGCCCGGCGCCGCTCATTTGGACGGCTGATCTAGCCCCGTTCCTGCAGGCCGTGCAAAGACGAACCGCGCCACAGGGGAAGACGCCATGACCCAGACCACCGACCGCCGGGTCGTCGCCGCCCGCCGCATCGCGGGCCATATCGCCGACCACCTTCAGGCCGACCTTTCGCTGGAACTGTGGACAGGCGAGGTCATTCCGCTCGGCCCCGACGCCCGCGACGACATCCGCATCATCCTGGCTGATCCCTCCGCCGTGCGCCGCCTGATTCTCAAGCCCGGCCTGATGACCCTGTTCGAGCTTTACGCCACCGGCGATGTCCGCATCGAGGGCGGATCGCCGCTGGAGGCCGCCGACCGCTGGGACCACGGCCGGGCCGTCCACCTGCCGAAGCGCGTGAACAAGGGACTGATTGCGCGCGAACTGGTTCCCTTCCTGCTGGCCGGGTCGAAACGCTCGATCGGCGACGCCGCCTACGACCCCAACGGCGAGGCAGGCCAGCGTCAGGCCAAGGCCGCCCGCAAGGACAAGGACTTCATCTCCTTCCACTATGACGTCGGCAACGACTTCTACGGCCTCTTCCTCGATCCGGAGATGGTCTATTCCAGCGCCTATTACGCCAATGCCGATCAGTCGCTGGAAGACGCCCAGACTCGCAAGCTGGACTTCATCTGTCGCAAGCTCCGCCTCAAGCCCGGCCAGAAGCTGCTCGACGTCGGCTGCGGATGGGGCGGCCTGTCGTGCTGGGCGGCGCAACACTACGGCGTCACCGTCCACGGCGTGACCCTGTCGGAGGAACAACTCGCCTTCGCCAACGCCAAGATCGCCCGCCTCGGCCTGCAGGACAGGATCACGCTCGAGCTCAAGGACTACCGCGATCTGACGATGACCGAGCATTTCGACGCCATCTCCCAGGTCGAGATGTTCGAGCACGTCGGCTTCGCCAACCACGACCGCCACTTCATGGAGATGCACCGCCTGCTGAAACCGCGCGGCCTCTATTTCCACCAGGCCTCGGTGCGTCGTGGCGGCCGCGAGGCCGGAAACATCACGCCCCAGACCAACGCCACCCGCACCATCGGCCGCTTCATCTTCCCGGGCGGAGAGCTGGACACCATCGGCATGACGGTGACCAACCTCGGCCGCCTCGGCTTCGAGGTTCTGGACGTTGAGGACCTGCGTGAGCATTTCCAGGCCACCACCGCCGAATGGTCCCGCCGCCTGATGGCCCGCCGCGACGAGGCCGTCGCCCTGGTCGGCGAAGAACGCACCCGCCTCTGGCTCATCTTCTTCGCCATGTGCGCCAAGGGCTTCGAGCGGGGGTCGATCCTTGTGTACCAGACGGTGGCGCAGAAGCGGCGCGCGGGTCCGTCAGGCGTGCCACTGGATCGGGGATCGCTTTATCGCTGATCCCGGCTGGCGCGTTATAAAGTAACAGGCTATATCGCGATCAATGTCGCCGCCCGATCTCGAACAGCCGGTCCTGTGGTCCCTACTCGGGGGCGGGTTCGCCGCGGCCTTTCTGCACGCGGCCCTGCCGACCCACTGGTTGCCGTTCGTACTGGTCGGGCGCGCCCAGCGGTGGGGCTTGCCGAAGAACCTCTTGGCCGTCGCCGCCGCCGGCCTCGCCCACATCGCCTCGACCGCCTTGGTCGGCTCCCTGATCGTCGCGGCCGGGATGGCGCTGGACGAGATTGTCGCCGGCCTCCTCCCCCATCTCTCCGCCATCCTTCTGTTCAGCTTCGGCGCCTTCTATCTGGTCAAGTCCGCCATCCGTCGCCCGGTCATGGCGGGCGGCCCCGCCCTCGACCTCGCCGAGCCCACCGTCGGCCACGGCGCCGCATTCTGGGGCCTGGTCGCCGTCATGGCCCTGTCGCCCGGCGAGGTGCTGCTCCCCATCTATATGTCCTCCGCCCAGGAAGGCGTCGGCGCCCTCGCCCTTCTGACCGCCGCCTTCGCCCTCGGCACCATTCTCGGCATGGCGACCTTCACCACCCTGGCCCGCGCGGGCGCCTCGGTTCTCAAGCTGGAGCGGTGGGCGCGCTATGAAGGGGCCATCCTCGGCCTCGCCCTGATCGCGATCGGCCTTCTCGTCGTGCTCCACCAGCACTAGGGTCGCCGGATGGCTTTCCACGATCACGCACACGGCGACCATGAGCATGGTCACGACCATTCGCATCATGGTCACTCCCATGGCGGAGGCGGCCACCACGGCCACGCCCACGGCCCGGTCGACACCGGCGACTGGCGCTATCTGGTCGGACTGATCGTCAACCTCGCCTTCGTCGCCTGCGAGTTCGGCGCCGGGATTTACAGCGGCTCCACCGCCCTCCTCGCCGACGCCGGCCACAATCTGTCGGACGTCCTCGGCCTCGCCATGGCCGGCGGCGCGGCCGTCCTCGCCCGTCGCGCGGCGGGCAAGCAACTGACCTACGGCTTCGGCAAGGCAACCATCCTCGCCGCCCTCGCCAACGCCCTCCTGCTCATCTTCGCCTGCGGAGCCATCGCCTTCGAGGCGGTCCAGCGGCTGACCGATCCCGCCCCGGTCCAGTCCGGCATCATCATGATCGTGGCCGGCATCGGCTTCGTCATCAACCTGGGCACCGCGCTCCTGTTCATGCGCGACCAGCACAGCGACCTGAACGCGCGCGGAGCCTATTTGCACATGATGGCCGACGCCGGCGTCTCCATCGGCGTCGTCATTTCGGGCGCCCTGATCCTGTTCACAGGCTGGTCCATCGTCGACCCGCTGGTCTCCATCGCCATTGTCATCGTCATCCTTCTGGGCACCTGGGGCCTGCTCAAGGATTCGGTTGGCCTGGCCATGGACGCCGCCCCCGGTTCGGTCGATGTCGCCAAGGTCAGGGACGCCCTCGCCGCCCTCCCCGGCGTTTCGGCCGTCCACGACCTGCACGTCTGGAACATGTCGACGACCTCGACCGCGCTGACCGCCCACCTCGTCCACGACCGCGGCGACCCCCGCGCCCTCCTGGCCGAAGCCCAGACCCTAGCGAAGACGCAATTCGCCATCGCCCACACAACGCTTCAGCTCGAAACCGATGTCATGCCGGATTGCCCGGACTGTTGACCTTCACAAGAAGGGCGCCAACCGCCATCTAGCGCCCATGACCGACACGACCTCTTCGAAGATCCCCGTCACCGTCCTCACCGGCTACCTCGGCGCGGGCAAGACCACCCTGCTTAACCGCATCCTCACCGAGGACCACGGCAAGCGTTACGCCGTCATCGTCAACGAGTTCGGCGAGATCGGCATCGACAATGACCTGGTCGTCGGCGCCGACGAGGACGTGTTCGAGATGAACAACGGCTGCGTCTGCTGCACGGTGCGCGGCGACCTGATCCGCGTCGTCGCCGGCCTGATGAAGCGCCAGAAGCCGGGCCAGCCCGCCTTCGACGCCATCATCGTTGAAACCACCGGCCTCGCCGACCCCGGGCCGGTGGCTCAGACCTTCTTCGTCGACGAGGATGTGAAGGCCAAGACGACGCTCGACAGCGTCACCGCCCTGGTCGACGCCAAACACGTCATGGCCCGCCTGGACGACTCGAAAGAGGCCCGCGAGCAGGTCGCCTTCGCCGACCGCATCATCCTCAACAAGACCGACCTGGCCTCAGCCGCCGAACTGGCCGCCGTCGAGGCCCGCCTCAGGAAGCTCAACCCCATCGCCCCCATCACCCGCGCCGAGCGGGCGAATGTGCCGCTGGACCAGGTGCTGGGCCTGCACGGCTTCGACCTGCAGCGCATCCTCGAGATCCAGCCCGAGTTCGCCAACCCGCCCCACGGCGAGGACGGCCACGTACACGACGAACACTGCGGCCACGACCACCATCACCACGCGCACGATCATGACCACGATCACCACCATCATGGGCACGACCTTGCGCACGGTGTGGACGGGTCGGACGGTTTGGACGGGGTTTCGCCGTCCGTTTCGGGCGCGCGCGGGCACAATCATGCCGACGACATCAAGGGCGTCTCCCTGTCGCTCGACCAGCCGATGAACGGCGTCAAATTCACTCAGTGGCTAGACAAGCTGCTGGGCGAGAAAGGCCAGGACATCCTGCGCGCCAAGGGCATCATCAACGTCGAGGGCGAAGACAAGCGTCTAGTCTTCCAGGCCGTCCACATGATCCTGGAGGGCGACCTGCAACGCGAATGGGGCCCGACCGAACGCCGCTGGAGCCGCGCTGTCTTCATCGGCCGCGACCTCGACGAAGCGGCGCTGAAAGCCGGTTTCGAAAGCTGCGCGGCATGAGCAAAGCCATCCTGATCGTCGGCGCCTCTCGCGGTCTGGGGCTCGGTCTCGTCGCCGAACACCTGAAGCGCGGCTTCGACGTCGTTGCTACCGTGCGCAAACCCGCCGACGAAACAGAACTGAAGGCCCTGCCCGGCGCGGAGCGCCTGACGGTGCTTCAGGCCGACGTGACCTCGGATGACGACATCGCCCGTCTGGCCGCCAAGGTCCCCGGCCTGCTGGACGTCGTCTTCGTCAATGCGGGCGTCATCGGTCCGAAGAGCGTCGTCGATGCCTCGCCCGCAGAGTTGGACAAGGCCTTCCACACCAACGTCTTCGGCCCCATCCGCCTCGCCCACGCCCTCATTGGAAAGATGCGGGACAAGACCGGCGTCCTCGCCCTGATGTCCAGCCGCATGGGCTCCATCGGCGAACAATCCAGCGGCCATTCCGCCGTCTACCGCTCGACCAAGGCCGCGCAGAACAGCCTCGCTCGGTCCCTGTGGCTGACCGAGGCGAAGGATCGTGGCGTCACCGTGCTGTCCATCCACCCCGGCTGGGTGAAGACCGACATGGGCGGTCAGAACGCCGACATCGATATCGAGACCAGCGTGTCCGGCATCGCCGACCAGCTCGCCGCCAACATCGGCGCCGACGCCCATCGCTTCATCGACTACAGGGGCAAGGACATCGCGTGGTAGGGCGTCGCGCATGACGCATTTCACCTTCGACGCCCAGGTCACCTCGGCCCATTTCGAATCCTCCGGCGCGGTCTTCGCCTTGGGCGACGGTTCCGTGCGGTTCGAGGATCGAACCTTCGACGACGTTCATGACGGCGCCATCTTGTGCGCCGTGGTCCACCCGTCCGGCGACGGCCTGGTCACCGGCGGCGACGACGGCCGCGTCATCTGGTCGAGGAAGGGCGAGGCCGGGGTTCTGGCCACCGCCCAAGGACTCAGCAAGGGCCAGTGGATCGATTCCATCGACGCATCGTCCGAGACGAACCTGATCGCCTTCTCCGCCGGCAAGACCCTGTCGGTCATCGACGCGACCGACGCCGCCTTCCGCCGCGACTTCGTCCATGAGCGCACCGTTTCGGGCGTGGCCTTCGATCCCAAGGGCCGCCGCATCGCCACCTCGACCTACGGCGGCGCCTGCCTGTGGTTCGCGCGGATCGCCGATCAGAAGCCGACCAAGCTGGTCTGGGCCGGATCACATACCGGCGTCGCCTTCTCGCCCGACGGCGCCTTCGTGATCACCATGATGCAAGACGCCCAGTTGCACGGCTGGCGGCTGAAGGACGCCAAGAACATGCGGATGGGCGGCTATCCGTCCAAGATCCGTTCCGTCGGCTTTCTCGCGAAAGGCCGGCTTCTGGCCACCTCGGGCGCGCAAGGGACGGTCCTCTGGCCCTTCGACAGCTCGAACGGTCCCATGGGCCGCGAGGCGTCGGAGATCGGCTACGACGACACGACCCTGGTCAACCTGGTCGCCACGGCCAATCCGCACAGCCGCATGGCCGCGGGTCTCGCCGACGGCCGCGTCTGGGTCGCCGACCCGGCCGCCCAGGGGCTCAACTTCATCAAGGCCGAGAAGGGCGCGCCCATCGCGGCCCTGGCCCTGAGTCCGGACGCCACCCGCGTCGCCTGGGCCGACGAAGAGGGTAACGCCGGCGTTTCGGACCTCTAGCCTCGCCCCGCGACGCGCCCTATCGTCCGGCCGAACGGGGGTCCGGATGAGAAATCGGCCGCGAGGCGAGACGCCGAGAATGGCCTTCGGCTGCATGGCCGTGGGCATCCTGGCCCTCGTCGTGATCGGGGCCTTCGCCGTGATCTTCCTGTGGGACGTCAACCTTCACTAGCCTGGCCCTTGCACGGCCACGCCCATCGGCAAAAAACTCCGCACCGGGAGGGATCGATGACCAACGATACAACCCCGCGCCCGAAGAAGCGCCGTCCCCTTCTGACCGCCGCCTTAATCCTCGCCGCCCTGCCGATCGGGGGTGTCCTGATCCACACCTTCGCCCCGCCGCCCCTGACCCTTCTGATGGCGCGCGAGTTCATAGCCGGCCATGGGCTTGACTACCGCTGGCGCTCGCTCGACCAGATCTCGCCCAACCTCGTCGCCTCCGCCATCGCCGCCGAGGACGCCCGCTTCTGTTCCCACGGCGGCTTCGATATGCAGGCCATCGAGAAGGCGCTGCAGAACAACGAGCGCGGCCGAAGGGTGCGGGGCGGCTCCACCATCTCCCAGCAGACGGCCAAGAATGTCTTCCTCTGGCCTGGGCGCGACTGGATCCGAAAGGGTTTTGAGGCCGGCTACACCCTCATGATCGAGACCGTCTGGTCCAAGCGACGGATCATGGAGGTCTATCTGAACGTCGCCGAAATGGGCCCGGGCATTTATGGCGCGGAGGCCGCCGCCCGACACTGGTTCGGCAAGTCCGCCGCCGACCTGTCGCCCCGGGAGGCGGCCCGCATCGCCGCCATCCTGCCCTCGCCGCGACGCTACGACGCCCGCTCCCCCGGCCCCTACCTCCGCCGCCGCGCCGCCCGCGTCCAGGCCAGCGCCCGCGTAGTCCGCAATGAGGGCCTGGCGGACTGCGTGCTGGGCGAACGTTAACCAGCCGCCTTGGCCGAAGCCTTAACCGTCAGGCGCTAAACGAGGTCGATTGCGGTCCCCCGTCCGGGGCCGCCGCGACCACGGGTGGGCCATGACGATCGTAATCCGGGTGATGCAGCGAGCGCGCGACGTCGTGCGCGGCTTCGCATCCGATACGCGCGGCAATATCGCCATGATCTCGGCCTTCGTGATCCCGGTCCTGTTGCTGATCACCTTCGGCGGGATCGACATTCACCGCGCTTCCACCGTGAAGGCCAACCTGCAGGACTCGCTCGACGCCGCCACCCTGGCCGCCGCCCGGTCGCCCTACACGACGGATGCAGACATCACCCGGGTGGGTCTGGCTTCGCTGCAGGCGAACCTGGCGCCCTATAAGGACATTTCTCTCCAGACCGCCGGCACGACGTTCAAGCTTGACAACACCGGCGCGGTCGTCGGCGACGCGCGTGTCAATGTCTCGGCTCTGGTCGCGAACATCATCCTGCCCATGGTCGGCCAGGGCACGGGCGACACGATCCCGGTCAAGGCCCACTCGGAAGTGCTGCGCTCCAACAACCGGGTCGAGGTGGCCCTGGTGCTCGACAACACGGGCTCGATGGCCGGCACGAAGCTGTCGAACCTGAAAGCCGCCGCCACCGACCTGATCGACCGACTGGAGGCCGCCGACAGCCGTTCGATCGAGCCCGACGCCATCAAGATTTCGCTGGTGCCCTTTTCCCAGACTGTTCGCGTCGTCCAGGGCGGCTCGAACACCGTGCCCAGCTACATGTCCAACGCCAATACCCACACGGGCGGGGGCGCCGTGTCCAGCAACCCCTACAGCCTGTTCTCGACCGCAGTCGGCCGCTTCACCCTGTTCGGACGGCTCGGCACGACCTGGGGCGGCTGCGTCGAGGCTCGCCAGGCCCCCTACGACATTCGCGACGACGCCCCCGTGTCCAGCAACCAGGCCCGGATGTTCGTCCCCTATTTCGCTGCCGACGAGCCGGATCGCGACGACTATCCCAACGACTCCACCTGGCGGAACTTCGACTACGAGGGCAACGACTACCTGCTCGACGGCGCCCAGACCGGCAGCAACAACTACGCCGGTTCGAACAATGCCTTCGCCAGTTCCACCGCGCGCAACACCGAGTGGTTCCGCAGGGTTCGCAATAGCGCCAAATACGCCACGACCTATTTGAAGTCCGGCTCGCTCAACACGTCGCGTGGTCCCAATCGCGGCTGCGACCTCCAGCCCCTGATTCGTTTGACCGACAACTACGACCAGCTCCGGACGGCCGTGAACAACATGATCGCAAGCGGCAACACGAACGTGCCACTGGGCACGATGTGGGGCTGGCACACCCTGTCGCCGAATGCCCCCTTCGGCGACGGTCGCGCCTACGGCACGGATCGCCTGACCAAGATCATCATCATCATGACCGACGGCGAGAACGTCATGAGCCAGTACGACAGCCCCAACGGGTCGAACTACAACGGCATGGGCTACATCTGGCAGAACCGTCTGGGCATCACCTCTGGGTCCGATTCCCAGCGCCGCACGGCCATGGACAATCGCTTCGACCACCCCAACGCGGGCGTCGAGGACATGTGCGGCAACATGAAGGGCGACGGCATCGAAGTGTACACGGTGGCGGTCCAGGTGGACGCTAGCGCCCAGACCCTGCTGCGCCGCTGCGCCTCCGACGACGAGCACTATTTCCCGGTGGACAGCGCCTCGGGGATCGGCGCGGCCTTCGACCGCATCGCGGGCGCCATCGAAAACCTGAGGATTTCGCGATGATCGCCTCCTCGATCGCCGCTGCGGGAATGACCTCGGCCGTCGCCCGCTTTGAACAGAGCGCGGTGCGCACCGCCCAGGCGCCCCTGGAGAACCTCGAGACCGAAATGGTCGAGCGCGTCGAAGCCAAGACCCAGTTCTCGGCCAACGTCGCCGTGCTCAAGACCGCCAATGACATGACCGGCGCCCTGCTGGATATTCTGGCCTAGCCCGCTTTGTCCGGCAGGCCAAAGAAGGTCTGGAACCGCTCAGCCAGGGCCCGGTCGCCCGTGACCGCCAGCCGACCGGCCGCCTCCATCTGCGCCAGCGGCGGCTTGCCGTAGACGTATTCGACCACGGCGGCGGGTTCGCAGTCGAACACCACGTCGCAGGTCTCGATCTCGCTCCGTTCGCTGGTCAGGTCGCCGTCCGCGATGGTCGCCACGAAGCTGCGATCCCCGAAGACGAAGCCGATCCGCGCCGTCAGGTCGCCGGCCGCCTCGGCGTCGAACATGGTCCGCAGGGACATCATCACCGACACCGCGCTGATCGGCAGTCCCGGATCGTGCTGCGGAGAGCGGGCGGCCCAGCGGCCCAAAACCTCGAACACCGGCTGCGCCTCATAGCCCCAGTCGGTCAGCTCATAGACTTGGACCGAGGCCGGCGGCGGCAGTTTGCGACGACGCACGATGCCCGCTTCCTCCAGTCCCTCCAGCCGCTGCGTCAGGACGTTGGCCGAGACGCCGCACAGGTCCGACTTCAGGTCGCCGAACCGGCGCGGGCCGAACATCAGTTCGCGCATGACCAGCAGCGCCCACCGCTCCCCAACCAGGTCCAGCCCATGCGCCGCCCCGCAGGCGTCGTGGTAGCGGCGCCCGGACGCCTTCGCAGACTCGCTAGTTACTTTTCCTAACTTCATTGTTGACTAAGATAATCTCATTAGACTAGGTTCGCAATATCGAGAGCCCGCAAACGGCCGCCAAACGGGAAGGAGACAATGGGATGCCCAAGCTGATCTATTCCTTCCTGTCCTCGCTCGACGGCTATGTCGCGGACCGCAATGGCGGGTTTGACTGGGCCGAACCGGACGAGGAGGTTCTCGCCTTCATCAACGATCTCGAACGGCCGCTGCGCAGCTATCTGTACGGCCGCCGGCTGTACGAAATGATGACGGGATGGGAGACGGACCCCTCCTTCGCTGGCCTGTCGCCCGCCAGCGCCGACTTCGCCGAAATCTGGAAGGCGGCCGAGAAGGTGGTCTACTCCACCACCCTGGACGAAGCGCCGACGACCAAGACCCGCATCGAGCGCGCGTTCGATCCCGAGGCCGTGCGTCGGCTGAAGGCGGCCTCAGCCACCGACATCGCCATCGGCGGACCCACCCTCGCGGCCCATGCGTTGAAGGCGGGGCTGGTGGACGAGATCCAGCTGTTCATCGCCCCCGTCCTCGTCGGCGGCGGTCTGAAGATGTTCCCCGACGGCGGCTCCCTGCCGTTGGTGTTGCTCGACACCCGCCGCTTCGACGGCGGCATGACCTATCTCCGCTACCAGGTCGTCCAAGACCTAGCGGAGTGACCAAGGCTCCCCAGAGAGCCGCTGACACGGAGGTTTCCATGCCCGACAAGATCACCCCCTGTATCTGGTACGACCTCGGCCAGGCCCGTCCGGCGGCGGAGTTCTACGTCTCGCTCGGCCTGCCCAACAGCCATGTCGACAAGACCACCGACAGCCCCAACGACAACCCCTCCACCAAGGCGGGCGAGGAGTTGGTCGTCGAATTCACCCTGGCCGGCCGCACATTCATGGGCCTGAACGGTGGACCTCAATTCCCGCAGTCCGAGGCTGTCTCGTTCCAGATCTATACCGACGACCAGGCCGAGACCGACCGTCTGTGGAACGCCATCGTCGGCAACGGCGGCGCCGAGAGCCAGTGTGGCTGGTGCAAGGATCGCTGGGGCGTCAACTGGCAGATCACGCCCAAGCGGCTGATGGCCTTTTATGACGAGAGCCCAGCCCGCGCGAAGGCCGCCTTCGGCGCCATGATGACGATGAGGAAGATCGACATCGCCGCCCTGGAAGCCGCCGCCGACGCGGCGTCCTGACGCATTCGTACAATATCCCGTCCGCCTCACAGTCACACATGGGCCTCAAGCAGCGAGCGACCGCGTCGCGAGCGGTAGGCCTCTCCGAAGGAGCACCAGAATGTCCTACATCACCGGCTTCCTGATCCCCGTCCCCGCCGAGAACAAGGAGCGCTACCGCAAGTCCGCGGAGGTCAGCTGGCCCCTGTTCAAGGAGTTCGGCGCGCTCGAACAGGTCGAGACCTGGGGCGACAATGTCCCGGGCGGCGAGCACACCTCCTTCCCCATGGCCGTGAAGGCGGAAGAGAGCGAGGTCGTCGTCTTCTCGTGGCTGAAATGGCCGGACAAGGCGACCGCCGACGCCGCCTGGCAGAAGATGATGGAAGACCCGCGCTTCGAAGGCATGGACATGCCGTTCGACGGTAAGCGGATGATGTGGGGCGGTTTCGAACCTATCTTCGAGAGCTGATCCCGCTGAGCCAAGCCGGCAGGGCCTGTGACGCCTCCCCAGCGGGAGACCCCGTCACAAGGCCTTGACCGTTCCACTGTTACATCATAGTGGAACACAGACATGTCCGCCCCACTTTCCAAGAAGGCCATCGATAAGGCCGCCGACGACCGGCTGGCGCTTTATGACGCCCTGCTGTCGCTGAAGACGCCGGCGGAGCTGGACGCCTTCCTGTCGGACCTCTGCACCCCCGCCGAACTGCGCGCCTTTTCCGAGCGGTGGGCGGTGGCCCGGCTGCTGGACGAGGGACTGAAGACCTATCGGGAGATCGGCGCGGAGGCGGGCGCCAGCCCCACCACCGTCGTCCGCGTCGCGCGTTTCCTGCGCGAGATGGATCATCAGGGCTATCGCCTCGTTCTCGATCGCCTGACCAAGAAAGCCTGACTTGCCATGAGTACCGTCCAGGGGCGACTTCGCATCGCCGTGCAGAAATCCGGCCGCCTGGCCGACCGCAGTCTCGACCTCGTGCGGGACGCCGGCCTGCGCGTCGTGAAGGGGGCGAACGACCTGCTCTACAAGGTCGAGAACTATCCGATCGACCTGCTGCGCGTGCGTGACGACGACATCCCCACCTTTGTGGCGGACGGGGTCTGCGACCTCGGCATCGTCGGGGAGAATGTGCTGGAAGAGGGCAAGAATGGCGGGGCCAATGCCTCGGTCGTGATGCCGTTGGGGTTCGGGAAATGCACCCTGAAGCTCGCCTGTCCGCCGACGCTGGACTACGCAGGGCCGGCATCGCTGGAGGGGCTGCGGATCGCGACGTCCTATCCGAGGATCCTCAAACGCTATCTGGATGAGCAGGGCGTCCAGGCCGACACCGTCGTCATGCGCGGCGCGGTCGAGGTCGCGCCCCGGCTGAAGCTGGCGGCGGCGATCTGCGATCTGGTGTCGACCGGCGCGACGCTGGAAGCCAACGGTCTTGTCGCCAAGGAGACGGTGTTCGAGAGTCAGGCCGTGCTGATCCAGTCGCCTGTCGCGCCTGAGCCGGGCCTGCAGCACCTGCTAGATTCGGTCATCGAGCGGATGGCGGGCGTGGTGTCCTCCCAAGGGGCGAAATACGTGATGCTGAACGCACCGCGCTCGGCGCTGGACCAGATCACGGCGATCCTGCCCGGAGCGGGCGCGCCGACGGTCATGCCTCTGATGGGACGCGACGATGCGGTCGCGGTCCACGCCGTCTGCCAAGAGGCCGTTTTCTGGGAGACCCTCGAGAAGCTGAAGGCGGCAGGCGCTTCGGCCATCCTCGTCCTCCCCATCGAGAAGATGATGTGATGCCCCCGTCTGTCTTCAAACGCATAGATTGGGCGACATTGGATGCGGCGGGGCGGCGCGAGGCCCTGGCCCGGCCGAAGCAGCGATCGGAAGCGAACGTCGTGGACGCCGTGCGCGCCATCTTCGATGACGTGGAAGCGCGCGGCGGCGCGGCCGTGACGGAGTGGGCGATCAAGCTGGACGGCTTCGCGCCGCGCCGGATCGCTATCACTGAGGCGGTCGTGGCCGAGGCGCGCGACGCCCTGCCCCCCGCCGATACGCGGGCGCTGCGGGTCGCGACGGAGAACGTCCGGGTCTTCCATCAGGCGACGGTTCCGGAGGACTCGAAATCGGTCGAGACGACGCCGGGCGTGACGTCGAAGATCGTCTGGCGGCCCATCGGGGCGGCGGGTCTCTATGTGCCCGGCGGGACGGCGCCGCTCTTCTCTTCACTCCTTATGCTGGCTATTCCGGCGGGTGTCGCAGGGGTCGAGACGAGGGTCGCGGTGACGCCGCCGTCGAAGGACGGATCGGCTCATCCGGCCATGATCCTGGCGGCGGCCGAGGCGGGACTGGACGCGCTCTGGCTGATCGGCGGGGCGCAGGCGATCGCGGCGATGACGTTCGGCGTAACGCTGGAGGACGGCGAGATCCCCGCCTGTGACAAGCTGTTCGGACCGGGCAACGCCTATGTGGCCGAGGCCAAGCGATATGCGTCCTCCCTGCCCGGCGGGCCGAGCGCGGACATGCCGGCGGGGCCGTCGGAACTGCTGGTCATCGCCGACCGGAGCGCCGACGCGGACCTGGTGGCCGCCGACCTGTTGAGCCAAGCCGAGCACGACGCGGACGCCCAGGTGGTGCTGGTCGCTGACCGGGTCGCGACCATCGATGCGGTGTTGGAAGAGGTCGAGGAGCAGGTCTCCACCTTGCCTCGCCAAGCCATCGCGCGAACGTCGCTCGCCGAGGCGCGGGCGGTGCTGGTGTCCGATCTGGACGAGGCGGTCGCGGTGTCGAACCTCTATGGACCCGAGCACCTCGCGCTGCATGTCGAGAACGCGGAAGCGCTGGTGCCAAAAATCCGGGCGGCGGGGGCGGTGTTCGTCGGGCGATGGGCGGCCGAGACTCTCGGCGACTATGCAGCGGGTCCGAGCCACGTCCTGCCCACCGACGGCGGGGCGCGGACCTTGGGCGGGATCACCACCGCCAGCTTCATGACTTCAATGTCGGTGCAGACGGTGACCGAGGCCGGCGCCGAACGGTTGGGGCCTATCGCGGCGCGGCTGGCGCGACTGGAAGGGTTGGAGGCCCACGCGCGGGCAGCCGATCTAAGGAGCGTGCCGTGACCCTGCCCGCCCCCTATTCACCTCTCGTCACCGGCGGCGAGGGCCTGGAGAAATATCCCGGCGAGCCGACGGCGCTGCAGGCGCGGATGGCGCAGGTCTATGGCGTCGCCGCCGATCAAGTGCTGGCGGTACGCGGCCTGACGCACGGGCTGGAACTGGTCTGGCGCATGGCGGCGAGGGATGGACGATCGGTCGAGGCGCCCGAAGCCGAGCCCTATGCCGAGCTGGGTCGCATCTATCGCCCCGGCGACGGCGAACGGGCGGCGGTGGTGATCCGCGCGCTGGGGTCTGCCGAGGCCGTGGTCGAGATGGCGGAACGCGTCGCGCCTGCTCTCCTGATTGTGGACGAAGGGCTGGTCGAGTTCTCAGACGCGCCGTCGGCGGCGACACTCGTTTCGCAGCACGCCAATCTGGTGGTTCTGCGGAGCCTGTCGATGGCCCATGGTTTGGCCGGCGCACGAGTCGGCGCGGCGCTGGCTCGGGCGGAGACGCTGGCGCTGCTCGCCGAGGTGGTCGAGCCCTATGCCTTGCCCGCCCCCCTGGTGCGGCTGGCGATGCAGGCGCTGGACCCGTCCCGGATGATCGAGACGGCGGAGCGGATTGCAGCCGTCCGACGCGAGCGCGAGCGGCTGGTGCGAGAAATCGGCCGGACCATGGTGGTCGAGAAAGGCGCGGGGCCGATCCTGATGGCGCGGCCTTCGGACTTGGAGGCGACACTGGGCGAACTGGCGAAGTACGGTGTGGCGGCAGACCGGTCGGGCGACCGGCTGAGGCTGCCGGTGTCGATCAAGGCCGAGGTCAACGACCGGCTGTTGACGGCGCTCGGCCTGACGCCGGCCAAGGCGCGGTCGCATCGGGTCGGGCAGGCCGTGCGCGACACCAAGGAGACGCGCATCGTCTGCGCCGTCGATCTGGACGCGACGGGACCGATCAGGATCGAGACCGGCGTCGGCTTCTTCGACCACATGCTGGAGCAGGTGGCCGCGCACGGAGGGTTCTCCCTGCGGCTGTCGTGCGAGGGCGACCTGCACACCGACCCTCACCACACCATCGAGGACTCGGCCATCGCACTGGGTCTGGCGCTGAAACAGGCGCTGGGCGAGCGACGCGGGATCGCGCGCTACGGCTTCGTCCTGGCCATGGACGAGGCGCAGGCGAACGTGGCCATCGACCTGTCGGGACGCCCCTATCCGCTGTTCGAGGGGACGTTCGCGACGCCTTTCATCGGCGAGTACCGCACTGACCTGACGGCGCATGTCTTCCGCTCGCTGGCCGAGGCGATGGGGGCGGCGGTGCACATCTCCGTCACCGGCGACGACGACCACCACAAGACCGAGGCCGTCTACAAGGGCTTCGGCCGAGCGCTGCGACAGGCGATCCGGATCGAGGGCGATGTGGTGCCCTCGACCAAGGGTGTGCTGTGACCGTCGTCATCGTCCACCTCGGCGCGGGGAATACCGCCTCGGTCCAGTTCGCGCTGGAGCGGTTGGGCGCCGACGTCGTCGTGACCTCGGAGGCGAGCGTGATCGCCGACGCGGAGCGAGTGGTGCTGCCGGGGGTGGGAGCCGCCGGCTATGCGATGGAGCAGATGGCGGCGCTGGGTCTGGTGAAGGTCATCAAAGCGTTCGAGCGTCCCCTGATCGGGCTGTGCCTCGGCCAACAGTTGCTGTTCGCCGAGAGCGAGGAGAACGGGGGCGCGACGATGCTGGGGTTCATTCCTGGCCGGGTGACCCGGATGCCTGTTCGTGACGATCTGCCGGTGCCGCACATGGGTTGGTCGCAGCTTCGGAGCCTGGCCGACGATCCGATCCTGGACGGAGTCAAAGAGGGCGACTACGCCTACTTCGTCCACTCATTTGTCTGCCCGGACACAGCGTCGACCATCGCCTGCGCGGACTATGGGGCCGAGGTGCCGGCCATGGTCCGGACGGGCAATCGCTGGGGCTGTCAATTCCACCCGGAGCGATCGGCGAAGGCGGGCGCGCGGATATTGCAGAACTTCCTGGAGTTGCCGGCATGATCGTCTATCCCGCCATCGACCTGCGGAACGGCGTCTGCGTGCGGCTGATGCACGGGCGGTTCAATCAGGTGACCGAATACGATCAGGTCCCGGCGGCGCGGCTGGCGGCCTTCGCGGCGGAGGGTGCGACCTGGGTCCATGTCGTCGATCTGGACGGCGCGGAGGCCGGGCGCGCGATGCAGCACCAACTGATCGGCGAGCTGGCCGGCAGCATCGATGTAAAGATCCAGTCCGGCGGCGGCGTGCGCGACGTGGATGACGTCGAGGCCCTGTTGAACGCGGGTGTGTCGCGGGTGGTGGTCGGGTCGCTTGCGGTCAGCAATCCGGTCGTGGTCGCGACCTGGCTGGAGCGTTTCAGCCCGGATCGCCTCACCCTGGCGTTCGACGTGAAGGTCGGCGAGGACGGCGTGCCCGTGCCGGCGCTGAAGGGCTGGACCGAGGCGGCGGGCGTGGATCTGTGGGCCGCGTTGGATCGTTATCCGGCGGGCACGCTGAAGCATGTGCTGATCACCGATGTGGGTCGGGACGGAGCGTTGACGGGGCCGAACCTGGAACTGCTGGCCGAGGTGCTCCAGCGACGTCCGGAGCTGAAGGTGCAGGCGTCTGGAGGAGTCTCGTCGATCGAGGACATCCTGGCCGCCAAGGCCATCGGCTGTGACGGCGCCATCGTCGGACGAGCCATCTATGAGGGCCGGTTCACGGCTCGACAGGCCATAGAGGCGGTAGAGGCGGTTCAGTGACCGCGCGGCGCATCATTCCGTGCCTCGACGTCAAGGATGGCCGGGTCGTGAAGGGCGTGCAGTTCGAGGGGCATGTCGACATGGGCGACGCCTCGGAGCTCGCTGCCCGCTACCGCGATCAGGGGGCAGACGAGCTGGTCTTCTACGACATCACGGCTAGCCCCGAGGGGCGGACGCTGGACTATGGCTGGGTGCGGGATATCGCGCGGCTGCTGGACATACCCTTCTGCGTGGCGGGCGGGATCCGGACGGTGAACCAGGCGGCGACCTGTCTCGACAACGGGGCGGACAAGGTCTCGATCAACTCCCCGGCCCTGGAGCGGCCCGAGTTGATCACCGAGATGGCCGAGCGGCTGGGGTCCCAGTGCGTGGTGGTCGGGGTCGATAGCCGGCGCGAGGACGGCGACTACGTCGTGCATAAATACACGGGCGATCCGGATGCGCGCCGTCTGGCCGGGCGGCGGACGATGGACTGGATCGTGGAGGCGCAGGAGCGCGGTGCCGGGGAGATCGTGCTGAACTGCATCGATCAGGACG
Source organism: Brevundimonas sp. NIBR11 (assembly GCF_027912535.1). Taxonomy (NCBI): domain Bacteria; kingdom Pseudomonadati; phylum Pseudomonadota; class Alphaproteobacteria; order Caulobacterales; family Caulobacteraceae; genus Brevundimonas; species Brevundimonas sp. NIBR11. The sequence continues at coordinate 2,315,636 of NZ_CP115465.1, forward strand.
GGGTCCGGAAGGGCTATGACACCGCTCAGCTGGCTGATGCACGGTCGCGGCTGACCATTCCGCTCGTGGCCTCGGGCGGGGCTGGGTCGGAGTCGCATTTTCTGGACGTTTTTGATCGGGCCAATGTGTCTGGAGCACTGGCGGCCAGCGTCTTCCACTCCGGCCAGATCGCAGTGCCGGACCTGAAGGCCTTCCTGGCCGGCGCGGGCGTGGAGGTGAGACAATGAGCATCAATCCGGACACTCTCGATTTCGCCAAGGGCGGCGGCCTGATCCCCGCCGTGGTGCAGGATGCCGACACGCTTCAGGTGCTGACGCTGGCCTATGTGGACCGGGCGGCGCTTGAGGAAACGATCGAGTCCCGTGAAGCGACCTTCTTCTCCCGCTCGCGCGGGGGACGGTGGCGAAAGGGCGAGACCTCGGGCAACAGGCTCAAGGTGGTCGGGATCGCGGCCGACTGCGACGGGGATGCCTTGGTGCTGTCGGTGCGGCCGATGGGACCGGCCTGTCACCTTGGGACCACCAGCTGTTTCGGCGATGAGGACGCGCCGGGTCTGGGTCGAATTGCGCGGCTGGAGCGGACCATCGCCGAACGGGCTGCGGCCGATCCGGAGACGAGCTGGACCGCCAGACTGCTGGCTAAGGGCCCGAAACGGGTGGCGCAGAAGGTCGGCGAGGAAGGCGTGGAGACCGCTCTGGCGGGCGCCGCGGGGCCTGACGAAGAAGTCGCATCCGAGGCGGCGGACCTGATCTATCACTTGCTCGTTCTGTTACGGGCGCGTCACTTGTCGTTTCAGGACGTTCTGGACGTGTTGGCCACGCGCGAGCGACCGGCCAAACAACCACGATAAACGACGGGGCCACATCCCCGACAGGGAGACAGGCAGGCATGACGGCTTTGGTGCTGTTCGGCGGCGGCGGCGATCTGGCGATGCGCATGCTGCTGCCCTCGCTCTATTTCCTCGAGCACGACGGCCTGCTGCCCGACGGCCTGAAGATCATCGGCGCCGCCCGCTCGGACGAAAGCCGCGAGGAATACGTCGGCAAGGTCCGCGCGGCCGTCGAGGGCAAGGCCAAGGCCGACGACGCCTGGGATGAGGCGAGCTGGACCCGGCTGGAAAGCCGCCTCGACTACCTCGCCGTCGACGCCACCTCGACCGAGAGCCTGAAACCGCTGAGGGACAAGGTCGGCGACGGGTCGGTGACTTCCTTCCTGGCCGTCTCCCCGTCCCTCTACGCGAAGATCGTCACGGCGATGCGCGCCGCCGGATTGGCCGAGCCGGAGGATCGGGTCGTGCTGGAGAAGCCGGTTGGGCGCGATCTCGAGAGCTTCCGCGCCATCGACGACGCGGTCGCCGATGCGTTCAGCGAACAGCAGGTCTTCCGCATCGACCACTACCTGGGCAAGGAGACCGTTCAGAACCTGATCGCCCTTCGCTTCGGCAACGTCATCTTCGAGCCTTTGTGGAACAACCTGTCGATCGACCACGTCCAGATCACGGTCGGCGAGACAGTCGGGGTCGGCGATCGCTGGCCCTACTATGATGAATACGGCGCGCTCAGGGACATGCTGCAGAACCACATGCTGCAGCTGTTGTGTCTGGTGGCGATGGAGCCGCCGAGTGACCTCGATCCTGACTCGGTGCGAAACGAGAAGGTGAAGGTGCTGCGCTCGTTGCGCCATGTCACCGACGAGGACGCGGAACGGGTCACGGTGCGCGGTCAGTATGTGTCGGGCACGGTCGAGGGCAATCGGGTGCCCGGGTACGACGAGGAGCGCGGGGCCGATAGCGACACCGAGACCTTCGTCGCCATCCGGGCGGACATCGACAACTGGCGCTGGGCCGGCGTGCCCTTCTTCATGCGGACCGGAAAGCGGCTGCCGGAGAAGCGGACCGAGATCGTCATCCAGTTCAAGCCGGTGCCGCATTCCATCTTCGGTCAGGACGCGCGCGACGAGGAAAGCGCCAACCGGATGATCATCGAGTTGCAGCCCGAGGAAGACATCTCCCTGACAGTGATGAACAAGAAGCCCGGGCTGGATCAGCGGATGCAACTTCAGCCGATCAAGATGAGCCTGTCCTGGGGGGTGGGCGGCAAGGGCGATGCGCCGCCGCGCCGCCGGATCGCCTATGAGCGGCTCCTGCTGGACGCGCTCAACGGCGACTCGACCCTGTTCGTGCGGCGCGACGAGGCCGAGAAGGCCTGGGAGTGGGTCGACGGGGTGTCCCAGGCCTGGGTCGACGGCAAGGTGAAGCCCCAGCCCTATCGTGCCGGGACCTGGGGTCCGGACGCCTCCGACATGCTGATCGCGCGCACGGGCCGGGACTGGAACACGCAGGAATGACCGTCGAGATCGAAACCTTTCCCACCGTCGAGAGCTGGGCCCAATCCATCGCGGGGCGGATCGAAGAGACGCTGGGCGCGGCCGTCATCGCCAGCGGCAAGGCGGTGTTCGCAGGCTCCGGCGGATCGACGCCGTCGCCGATCTATCAACGGCTGGCGCAGGCCGAGATCGGCTGGGCCAAGGTCGCTGTCACCCTGGTGGACGAGCGCTATGTGCCGGAGACGAGCCCGGACTCGAACGCGACCTTGATCAAGCAGACCCTGCTACAGGGGCCGGCGGCAAAGGCTTCCTTCATTCCGCTGTACCACGCCGAGATCACGGTCGACCGGGCGGCGGCGGTGGCGGCCCACGCCCTGGCGGAAGCCGGCGGACGATTCGACGCGGTCCTGCTGGGCATGGGCGAGGACGGCCACATCTGTTCGATGTTCCCCGAAAGCCCGACGCTGAAGACCCTGTTGTCGCCGACATTGAAGCCCACGGTGCTGGGCGTGCCACATGGGCGTGACGGCATGGCGCCGAGCCTGGAGCGGATCTCGATCAACCTGCCGTACTTGATGTCCGCAGGGCGGGTGATCCTGGGCCTGAAGGGCCGGGCCAAGCTGGAGGTGTTCCAGCGTGAGGCGCTCGGCGATCCGGCCGTGCAACCGATCTCGGCCCTGATCGCTGCCAAGGTCCCGCTGGAAGTCGTCTGGACGGAGGCTGAGTGATGCCCCTTCACCCCACGGTCGCGGAAGTGACCCAACGCATCGTCGAACGGTCCAGAGAGACCCGCACCGACTATCTCCGTCGCATGGACGCGGCGCGGGATGCCGGGATCGGCCGGGCCAAACTGTCCTGCGCCAACTGGGCCCACGCCTTCGCCGGCCAGACCATCGCCGACAAGCTGAAGGTCATGGACGGCAAGACGCCGAACCTCGGCATCGTCACGGCCTACAACGACATGCTTTCGGCGCATCAACCGTTCGAACGCTTCCCGGAAGTCATCCGCGCCGCGACCCGCGAAGTGGGCGCGACAGCCCAGGTCGCCGGCGGCACGCCCGCCATGTGCGACGGGGTAACGCAAGGGCGGCCCGGCATGGAGCTGTCGCTGTTCAGCCGCGACGTCATCGCCATGTCGGTGGGTGTCGCCCTGACCCACGACGCCTTCGACGCGGCCATGATGCTGGGCGTCTGCGACAAGATCGTGCCCGGCCTGTTCATGGGGGCGCTGGCGTTCGGCCACCTGCCCGTCGTGTTCGCGCCCGCGGGTCCGATGCCGTCAGGCATTCCGAATGCGGAGAAAGCTCGCGTCCGGGCCGACTATGCGCAAGGCAAGGTCGATCGCCAGACCCTCCTGGAATCGGAGATCGGCTCGTACCATTCGCCGGGCACCTGCACCTTCTACGGCACAGCCAACTCCAACCAGATGATGATGGAGCTGGGCGGGCTGCACATGCCGTCGACCGCCTTCGTCCATCCGGAAACAGGTTTGCGTGACGCCCTGACGGCGGCGGCGGCCAAAAGGGCGGTCGAGCTGTCGCGGACGGGCGAATGCCGGATGGCCGATGTGATCGACGAGAAGTCGATCGTGAACATGATCGTGGCGCTCTTGGCCACCGGGGGCTCGACCAACCACGCCATCCATCTGGTCGCCATGGCGCGGGCGGCGGGGGTGCTGATCGACTGGACCGACATGGACCAGCTGTCGGCCGTGACGCCTCTGCTGGCGCGGGTCTATCCGAACGGATCGGCCGACGTGAACGCCTTCCAGGCGGCGGGCGGCGTGGCGTTCGTCGCGCGCGAACTGGCGCAGGCGGGACACATCCACTCCGACGTCACGACCATCATGGGCCGCGGCATCGAGCCCTATTTCAAGGAGCCGACGATGGTCGACGGCGAACTGATCTGGAAGGACGGGGTCGCCGAAAGCCTGGATAGCGACATTCTGAGGCCCGCATCTGACCCGTTCGATACGGAGGGCGGCCTGCGTCTGGTGCAGGGAGATCTCGGTCGGGCGGTCATCAAGATCTCGGCCGTGAAACCGCAGCACCGGATCGTCGAAGCCAAGGCCCGGGTGTTCGACGCCCAGGAGGACGTGCTGGACGCCTTCAAAAAGGGCGAACTGGACGAGGGCTGCGTCATCGTCTTGCGCTTCCAGGGGCCCAAGGCCAACGGCATGCCGGAGCTGCATTCCCTGTCGCCGCTGATGAGCGTTTTGCAGGATCGCGGCGTGCCGATCGCCCTGGTCACCGACGGACGGATGTCCGGCGCCTCCGGCAAGACCCCGGCGGCCATCCACATCACGCCCGAGGCGCTGGAAGGCGGACCCCTGGCCTATGTGAAGGATGGCGACTTGATCCGGCTGGACGCCGAGGCGGGCGTGGTGGCCGTGGACTCCGACCTGACGACGCGGGTTCGGGCGCGGCCGAACTCGGTGCAGAGCTGGGGCTATGGCCGCGAGCTGTTCGGAGCCTTCCGCTCGGTCGTGTCCTCGGCCGAACGCGGCGCCTCGGTCTGTTTCGTGGCCGAGCCGAGCGAACAACAACCAGAGATCCGGGATGTCGCGGATCCGAATGTCCAGAACCGGGAGATCGACGCGTGAGTGACAGCAAGACGCTTCTGGTCGGCGACGTGGGCGGGACGAATGCCCGCTTCGCCATCACCACCATGACGGACGGCGCGATCACCCTCGATCACCACGAGAGTTTCCCGGCGGAGCAGTATCCGACCTTTCTGAAGGGGGTCGCGGCCTATGTGGACGGCTGCGAGGTCAAGCCGACCGGCGGGGTGATCGCCGTGGCCGGGCCGGTAACCGACGGGGCCATCGACCTGACGAACTCGCCGTGGGCGGTGTCGGAGGCGGAGTTGCAGACGCTGGGCCTCAACCCCGTGCGCCTCATCAACGATTTCGAGGCCCTGGCCTGGGGCGCGCCCGTGGTGCCGTCGGCCGATCTGGCTCATCTCGGCGGACCCGAGGCGGGTGACCCGCATTCGGCCATCGCGGTCCTCGGGCCCGGCACCGGCTTCGGCGTTTCGGCGCTGGCGCGGGACGTCCACGGCGTCGAGGTGGCCATGCCGTCCGAGGGCGGCCACGCCTGTTTCGCCCCTGGCGATCCGATCGAGGACGAAATCCTTCGTATCCTGCGCAAGCGCTATGATCGCGTTTCCATCGAGCGGCTGATTTGCGGCCCCGGGCTGCTGAACATGCACCGGGCTCTGGCGGAGATCGACGGGCGCGAAACCCGTATCGACGATCCAGCCCAGATCACGGAGGAGGCCCTGGCCGATCCGCGCAGCCATTGCGGCGCGACTCTGGCCCGGTTCTGCGCCATCCTCGGGGCGGTCGCGGGCGACGTCGCCCTGACCATGGGATCGCGAGGGGGAATCTACATCGCAGGCGGCATCGCGCCTCGCATCCTGCCCTTCCTCAAAGCCAGTCCCTTCCGCGAGCGGTTTGAACGAAAGGGCCGCTTCCAAGGCTATATGGCCGACATCCCGACTTGGGTGATCACCCACAAGCACGCCGCCCTTTTGGGCGCTGCGCGCGTGGCGTTCGCGGAGGCGGGGTAACGCCGCTCGCATTTTTTATCACGACGACGTGAACCCTTCTCGAAGCGTGGCGTTTGTGTTGCTTCAACATGGAAGGGGACTTTCCCAATGCGTAAACTGATCATCGCTTCCGCCTCGCTGGCTCTGGCCGCCTCGCTGGCCGCTTGCGGCGAATCCGCCGCCGACAAGACCGCCGAGAAGCAAGCCGACGCCCTGGAAGCCCAGGCCGCCGCCACGCCGAACGAAGCGCAAGAGCAGGCCCTGAACGCCGAAGCCGACCGCATCGAGCAGCAAGCCGGCAACGCAGACGGCGGCATGACCACGGCCAACACGCCGAACACCTCGCCGTCGGCTCCGGAAGCTCCGGCTCACTGAGTCCTTCCGAAATCCGGATGACTGCGAAACCCCGTCGCGGAAGCGGCGGGGTTTCTGTTTGTCAAAGCTTCTTCGGCGGCATGGGGATGAAGGCGCTGGTCCGGCGAATGTAGTCGGCGTACTTCGGCTTGGTCTTACCGATGGCCTTTTCGGTGATGCCGATGCCTGACCACTTGGTCAGGGTGAAGGTCAGGAATATCGGTCCGACCACCGAGACGATCCCGACCCAGCCGGTCTCCGCCGCGATCAGCCACAGCCCCCACCAAACGCAGGCGTCGCCGAAATAGTTGGGGTGGCGGGTATAGCGCCACAGTCCCGTGTCCAGCACCTTGCCGTTGTTCTTCGGGTCCTTGCGGAAGGCTGAGAGCTGGGCGTCGCCGATGCTCTCGAAGCCGATGCCGACGACCACGATCATCGCCCCGATCCAACCGATCCAGCCAATCGGTCCATGCTCGACCTGACCCATCTGCACCGGCAGCGATGTCAGCCAACCGAGCACCGCCTGAGGCAGGAAAACGAACAGCAGGGCCGTCTTGCCGAAGCTCCAGCCGTGTTCGCGTTCCTGGGTCTCGACGATGTCGGCATAGCGGCCGTCGATTCCCTTCTCGCGCCAGCGCCTCAGCAGGTGCCAGCCCAAGCGGACGGCCCAGACGGCGCAGAGCCACAGCAGCAGGAATTTCCGCGTCTGGTCCCCATCCGTGCGGGGGAAGGTTGCCAACGCCAGCAGCAGCATGCCCAAGGGCCAGACGCCGTCGACGAAGCTGACGTCTTTAAGCCGGAGCGCCAGTCCCCACAGGGCCAGCATCGTCACGACAAGCAGAGCCAGGTTCAGGCCCAGCAGGGCGGCGAGATCGGTCAGGGTCATGCGAAAGCAACGCTAGCACGGCGCCGACGGATGCGTCCTGTTCGGTCGTCGTGCGGGACGATCAGCGCCTCCTGCGGCTGGGTCGGCGTCGTCGGCGGAGCGGCCGTGAGCGCGCAGGACGCGAGCACGGCCGCCGCAAACACGGCGAGGAGCGCCCGTATCAGTCGATGCAGAGGGTGGCGTCGGCCTTGCCGTCCTCGACGCGGGTGGCGCAGCCGAAGCGGTTGCTGTCGGCGGCGCATTGGCCCGTCGCCGCCTGACCGGCGGGAATGGCGCTGGCGGCGGGGGCCAGGCAGTCGCCCTGGCACTGGTCGCCGTCGGTGCAGCGCTTGCCGGCGTCGGCATAGGCGATGATGCACTGGACCGACTGCATCCGGCCCACCCGTTGGAGCGTGCCACCCTGTGCGGCGCAAGCGGCCTCTGCGGTCTGTCCGGGGGTCGCGGCGTCGGGCGCCTGTTCGGCCATCGGCGAGCAGGCGGAGGCCATCAGGGCGAGGGCGGCGATCAGAATGCGCATGGGGAGTCCTTACTTGTTGGCGACGTCGCCCTTGGCGAAGCCGATCCAGACGTCGTCATAGTCGAGCTGCATCGTCGGGGTGGTTTGCGCCCATTCCGTGGTGCGGATGGGGAAACGCGTCTCGAACATGAAGGCCAGGGTCTTGTCTATCTTCACCGGTTGAAGGGTCGCCGAGACCGCCTTGTCGTAGCTGGCCTGATCCGGACCGTGGCCGCTCATGCAGTTGTGCAGGGAGGCCCCCCCGGGGGCGAAGCCGCCTTCCTTGGCGTCGTACTCGCCGGTCACCAGACCCATGAACTCGCTCATGACATTCCGGTGGAACCACGGCGGGCGGAAGGTGTCCTCGGCCACCATCCAGCGGGGCGGGAAGATGACGAAGTCGCAGTTGGCCGTGCCGACGGTGTCGCTGGGCGAAGTCAGGACGGTGAAGATCGACGGGTCCGGGTGGTCGAAACTGACCGTGCCGATGGTGTTGAACCGCGCGGTGTCCCAGCGATACGGCGCGAGGTTGCCGTGCCAGGCGACGACGTCCAGCGGCGAATGATCGAAGGTCGTGACCCACAGGCGGCCGGCGTATTTCTGCACGCATTCGGTCGGGCGGGAGACGTCCTCGAAGGCCGCGACCGGCGCCTCGAAGTCGCGCGGGTTGGCCAAGCCGTTGGAGCCGATGGGGCCGAGGTCCGGCAGGCGGAACGGGGCGCCGTAGTTCTCGCAGACATAGCCGCGGATGGGCGTATCGCACTCGACGCGGAAGCGCACGCCGCGCGGAATGACGACGATGTGGCCGGGTTGGGCTTCGATGCGGCCGAACTCGGTGACGAAGGCGTGGTCGCCCTGCTGCGGTACGATCAGCAGCTCACCGTCGGCGTCGTAGAAGACGCGGTCGGTCATGCAGCGGTTGGCGGCGTAGAGGTGGACGCCGACCCCGACCTGGGCCTCCGCATCGCCGTTGCCGCCGTAGGTGATCAGGCCCTCGACCCAGTCGGTCGGCTCGGTCGGGATCGGCAGAGGGTCCCAGCGCATGCGGTTGGGGCTGGGCGGGGCGTCGTGGAAGGGGCCGGAGCGAACGCGGCCCTGGTCGAAGGGCTGGTAGGCCGGGTGCTGGGCCGAGGGGCGCAGGCGGTAGAGCCAGCTGCGGCGGTTCTCGGCGCGTGGGGCGGTGAAGGCCGTGCCGCTCAGTTGCTCGGCATAGAGGCCCATCGGCGTCTTCTGCGGAGAGTTGCGGCCGACCGGCAGGGCGCCGGGCACGGCCTCCGTCGCGAAGTGATTGCCGAAGCCGGTCAGATAGGTCGCGCTGTTCAGCGTCATGTGCATCGTCTCCCTGATCGGGACTTAGCCCGTCCCGGACGCGAAAACACCGTCCGAAGCGTCTGAAGCGTTCGAAGCGTTCGGCTGGAGGCCGCTCCCCCTGATCGGACGGCTCATTATGCGGGTGTTTCGCTCGACGTCGGACAAAAAGCGCTTCGTTAGAGCCGAGCGTTGATTCGATGAGGGAAATCGGACGATCCGTTGATGGATATCCATCTCCTACTGGGAGAGGGAGGGTTCAGTACCCCCCCGCTCTCGCCAGTTTTTCCGCATGGAAGCCCGCGTCGCCCAGCAGTTCGTTCAGGACCCGGACCCGCTTCATGTAGAGGCCCACGTCGAACTCGTCGGTCATGCCGACGCCGCCGTGCATCTGGACCGCTTCCTGGACCGCCAGTTCAGCGACGCGTCCGGCCTTGGCCTTGGCGACCGAGACGGCGAGGTCGGCCTTGGGCGCGCCCGCGTCGAGGCGTTGAAGGGCGCCCAAGGTCGCGGCCTTGGCCAGCTCCAGCTCGGTGAACAGATGAGCGGCGCGGTGCTGAAGGGCCTGGAACTCGCCGATCAGCTTGCCGAACTGCTTGCGGGTCTTGAGGTATTCGACGGTCGTCGCGAAGGCCTGATCGCCCGCGCCGGTCAGACAGGCGGCGGCGCAGGCGCGGCCGAGGTTGAGCGCGCCCTCAAGGGCGGCCTCGCCCGCATCGACGTCGCCGATGACGGCGTCGGCATCGACCTGAACGTCGGTCAGGGTCACGCGAGCGGCGTTGTGGGCGTCGACCATGACGGTGCGCTCGATCTCGACGCCCGAGGTCTTCGGATCGACGAGGAAGAGGGTCACTCCGCCGTCGGTCTTCGCGGCGACGATCAGGGCGTCGGCGATATGGCCGTCGAGCACGAAGCCTTTCGCGCCATTCAGCTTAAATCCGTTGCCGGAGCGTTCGGCGGTGGTGGCGATGCGGTTGGGCTGGTGCTTCGGACCTTCGTCCAGCGCCAGCGACACGATGGCGTCGCCCGCCGCGATCTTCGGCAGCCAGGCGGCCTGTTGCTCAGCCGAGGCGGCGTCGATCAGGACGCGGGCGGCCAGGATCGACGAGCCGAAATACGGCGACGGCGTCAGGGTGCGGCCTAGCCCTTCGGCCACAATGCCCGCCTCCACGGCGCCGAGGCCGGAGCCGCCGTGCTCTTCCGGGATGATGACGCCGGCGAAGCCCATTTCGCCGAACGCCTTCCACAGGTCGCGCGAGAGGCCGTCGGCGTCGCGGCTGTCCCGCAGCTTGCGCAGGGCCGAGATAGGGGCGTTTTCCGACAGGAAGCCGTCGGCGGCCTCCTTCAGCATCGTCTGCTCTTCGGTGAGGATCAGGGGCAAGGGCTCAGGCTCCCGGCAGCTGAAGCAGGTGTTTGGCGATGATGTTCAGTTGCACCTCGCTGGTGCCGCCTTCAATCGAGTTTGCCTTGGTGCGCAGCCAGTCGCGGGCGGGCGTGCCGTGGTTCGACCGCTCGCTTTCCCACTCCAGGGCGTCCGAGCCGCCGGCGGACATGGCCAGTTCGTGGCGGCGCTTGTTCAGCTCCGAGCCGTAATATTTCAGCATGGAGGCGATGGCGGGCGAGACCTGTTTGGCCTTCACCTGATCGCCGACCCGCTCCATCGACAGGCGGAAGGCGGCGGCGTCGATCTCCAGCTCGGCGATCTTGGCCCGCAGCATTGGCTCGTAGAGACGACCGGCGTCGTCCAGACCGATGGAATCGACCGCGACCTGGCTCATTGGACGGCCCATGTCGCCGACGGCGCCGATCATGGTGCGCTCGTGAGCCAGCAACGCCTTGGCCACGTCCCAACCCCGGTTCAGCGTGCCGACGAGGTTTTCCTTCTCAACCCGCACGTCGTCGAAAAAGGTCTCGCAGAAGGCGGACTTGCCGGAGATCAGCTCGATGGGCTTGGTCGTGACGCCGGGCGTGGCCATGTCGAACAGGACGAAGGAGATGCCTAAATGCTTGGGCGCCTCCGGGTCGGTGCGGATCAGGCAGAAGATCCAGTCGGCCTTGTCGGCATAGGAGGTCCAGATCTTCTGGCCGTTGATGATCCAGTGATCGCCTCTGTCTTCGGCGCGGGTCTGGACGGCGGCCAGGTCCGAGCCAGCGCCGGGCTCGGAATAGCCCTGGCACCAGCGGATCTCGCCGCGCACGATCTCGGGCAGGAAGCGCTTCTTTTGTTCCTCGGTCCCGAACTGCAGCAACGCCGGGCCCAGCATCCAGATGCCGAAGGACGACAGGGGCATCTGTGCGTCGATGCGGCGCATTTCCGACGCCAGGATTTTGGCCTCCTCGCGGTCCAGCCCGCCGCCGCCGTATTCCGTGGGCCATTGCGGCGCCGTCCAGCCGCGCGCCGCCATGACGTCCATCCAGCGCTTGTGGGCCGGGGTCTTGAAAGTCGCCTGGCGCCCGCCCCAGACCCGGTCCTCGTCATTGTCCAGCGGGCCGCGGCACTCGGCCGGGCAGTTCGCCTCCAGCCAGGCGCGCGTCTCGGCGCGGAAGGTTTCCAGATCGGCCATGGCGTCCTCCGTGACGCCTGTCCCGGCGTCTATCGAAGCAGGTTAGCAGCGTTCAGTTGCGTTTCGCCACCCTGTCGTCGCGGCAACATCGCCCCCGCTCGCGCGTTTGTGACGGCGAATCGGGAAGCTTCACCATGACCTACGTGACACGCGGCGTTTTCGCCGCCGCCAGCCTGTTGTTGATGTTGCTGGCAACGGCCCTCGTCGTGCTGGGACTGCGCGAAGCGTGGGAGGGGTTCGCCAACCCCGACGCGTCGGGAGCGGACGCCGTACTGGACGTGCTCGGCTATGTGATCGTCGCCATCGCCGTGTTCGACGTGGCCAAATACCTTTTCGAGGACGAGGTTCGGCGCGGAAACGAGAAGCGCAGCGCGGCCGAGGCGCGACGCAGCCTGACCAAGTTCCTGTCCACGATCATCATCGCCCTGTTCCTCGAGGCGCTGGTCATGGTTTTCAAGACGGCCCGCGAGGACGTAACCCAGATGGGCTATCCCACGGCGCTTCTGGCTGCGTCGGTGTTTGTGCTGATCGGCCTGGGCATCTTCCAGCGCCTGTCGGCGACGGTCGAGGAGAAGGTCGGGGAAGACGACGAGGCCGAGGACGACGCCGACCGCGTCGATGCCGGAAAACCCGTCAGACGCGGGAAGGCAGGAACGGCGAAAACGTGATGACGGTGAAGGTGTCGCGGATATGGGGCCGGGTCTGGACCGACTTCGTCACGAAGGTCCCGATGTCCATCTCCTTCGGCAGCTGGAACTTGGCCAGCAGGTCGTACTGACCCGAGGTCGAATAGACCTCCGAAACGTTCTCGACATTGTCCACCATGTCGGCGGCGACGTCGTTGGCGTGGCCCAGCTCGCATTTGATGAAGACGAAGATGGCGGTCATCATGGTCGTGGACTCCGGTGTTCGCGGGTCTGAGTAGCGGATGCGGACGTGTCGGATAAGCCCCTCGATCTCGAAGCCGAATACAACAACCGCGCGGCGGTGCCGGACCACCCTGTCGTCATGGCGCGCTGGAAGGCGGACGCCGAGACAGCCCGCGCCGCCCATCCCCCGACCGCCCTGCCCTACGGGTCCGGCGAACGCGAGGTGATGGACCTGTTCGAGGCCGGGCCGGACGCGCCCGTCGCGGTCTTCATCCACGGCGGATACTGGCAGGCGCTCGACAAGTCGTGGTTCAGCTGGGTCGCGTTGGCGCTCCTCGAACACGGCGTCAGCGTCGCCATTCCGTCCTACGACCTTTGCCCCAACGTGCGCCTGGGGAAGATCGTCAGCCAGATGCGCGATGCGGTGGAGTTGATCCGCGCCCGAACCGGCAAGCGTCCGGTCGTGTTCGGCCATTCGGCGGGAGGGCATCTGTCGGCCTGCATGTTGTCCGAGGGCCGGGCGGGTGGGGCCGTGGCGATCTCCGGCCTGTTCAATCTGGAGCCTCTGGTCCCGACCTCGCTTAACGCGGCGCTGGGGCTGGACGCGCGGGAAGCCGCGGCCCTGTCGCCGGTCCATTGGCCCGTGCCGAACGGATCGACGCCGGGCGGGACGGTGCTGGATTGCGTCGTCGGCGCCGCTGAGACGGCCGAGTTCGTGCGCCAGTCGCGGGACATGGCGGACGACTGGGGCGGCAAGGGGGTGGACACTCGGTTCGAAGCCCTGCCCGGCCTGAACCATTTCACCGTGCTGGACCCGCTCTCCGATCCGGACAGCAGCCTGGTGCGGCGGATCGTAGAACTGGCGAAAGCGTAACCGTCAGGGGTCGCAATCGCGCGCCGGGATCGCCACAATAGTGGCCTGACCACACGGAGCGATCATGGCGGACCCGGCAGCAGGCATGAATCTCGGCCACGCGGTGGTGCTGCTGTCCGCCGCCGTCGTCGCCGTGCCCCTGTTCCGCAAGCTCGGCATGGGTTCGGTGCTGGGCTACCTGACCGCCGGGGTGATCATCGGCCCCTTCGCGCTCGGCATGATCGGCGATGCCGAGGCCATTCTCCACGTTGCCGAGCTCGGCGTGGTCATGTTCCTGTTCATCATCGGACTGGAGATGCGACCGGCGAAGCTGTGGAAGCTACGCAAGGAAATCTTCGGCCTCGGGGCGGCCCAGGTGGTCACGGCTTCTGTCCTTCTGACCCTCACCGCCATAGCCTTCGGCATCGCCCCGGCCGTGGCCTTCGTCGGCGCCTCGGGCTTCGTCCTGTCCTCGACCGCTGTAATCATGCAGACCCTGGATGAGCGCAACGAGATCAACACCCCGCACGGTCAGCGGGCGGTGTCGATCTTGTTGCTGGAAGACCTCGCCATCGTGCCTCTTCTGGCCATCGTGGCGGTGCTGGGGACGGCGCTGGGCACGGCCCAGGACGGACCGCCCCTGTGGCAGACGATCGGCTTCGCCGTCGCCGCCGTCGTCGGGGTCATCCTGGCCGGCAAATACGCGATCAATCCCATCTTCCGTCAGCTGGCCAAGTACGGCGGGCGCGAGGTCATGCTGGCCGCCGCCCTGCTGGTCGTCTGCGGCGCGGCCTGGGCCCTGTCTCTCGGGGGGCTGTCGATGGCCATGGGCGCCTTCCTGGCCGGCGTCCTGCTGTCGGATTCGACCTTCCGGCATCAGCTGGAGGCGGACGTCGATCCCTTCCGGTCGATCCTGCTCGGCCTGTTCTTCCTGTCGGTCGGGATGTCGCTGAACCTCGGCGTGGTCGTGACCGACTGGCGCTGGGTCGTCGGCGGGGTCGTCGTGTTCATGCTGGTCAAGGCCATCGGCATCTACACGATCGCCCGCCTGTTCAAGGCCAAACACCCCGAGGCGCTGGAGCGCTCGGCCCTGTTCGCGCAAGGGGGAGAGTTCGCCTTCGTCCTGTTCGGCGCGGCCATGATGGCCGGGCTGTTCGACGCCAGGACGGCGGCGATCTTCACCGCCATCGTCATCCTGTCGATGGTGGCCACGCCATTGGTGACGGCGGTGGTGTCGCGCTTCTTCCTCAAGGAGGCCGAGATCGACGTCGACGAGGTGGACGGGGTCGACCGGGCCCAGAACCTGCGCGAGCGGGTGCTGGTCATCGGCTTCGGCCGCTTCGCCCAGGTAGTCTGTCAGCCGCTTTTGGCGCGCGACGTGGACGTTTCGATCATCGACATGGATGTGGAGATGATTCAGGCCGCCGGAAACTTCGGCTTCAAGGTCTATTACGGCGACGGCTCGCGGCTGGACGTACTGCGGGCTTCCGGGGCCGAGACGGCTGAGACCATCCTGGTCTGCGTGGACAAGCCGGAAGCCGCCGACCGGATCGTGGAGCTGGTCAAGGCCGAGTTCCCCCTGACCAAGCTGTTCGTGCGCGCCTACGATCGCGGCCACTCGATACGATTGATCAACGCGGGCGTGGAGTTCCACATCCGCGAGACCTTTGAAAGCGCCCTGGCCTTCGGCGAGCATGTGCTGAAGGACCTTGGCTTCTCCGAGGACGAGGCCCGCGAGACCATCGAGGACGTCCGTCGCCGCGACGAGGAGCGCCTGACGCTCCAGGTCACGGGCGGCTTGCAGGCGGGGCGCAGCCTGTGGCGCAACAACACCTCCACGCCGCAGCCGGAACCCTATGTGAAGCCGCGCCGCGAGGCCCGAGCCCTGAACGAGGACACCGCTGAGGTCATGGTCGCCGAGGACGAGGAACGGCGGCAGGAGCAGGCCTGAGCCAAGCCTGGAGCCCGATCCGACCGGAGCATCGCGTACGCCTGTCGGGAGCAGGCTCTAGGGCTGGATGACGACCCAGTCGCCGCCTTCGCGCCGCGCGGTCCAGCGCTGGCCGTCCCAGTCCTCGAAATTCAGGATCGCATCCCTGTGAGACTGCCCGGCCCCGACCGGGACATGGAAGAACTCTCGGCGATAGGGGTTCCAACTCGCCTGCCAGCAGGCCCCGCCCCAGGTGCGATAGCGCATGATGTTGTCGTGTGACGGGCCGCCGGCCTCCGGGGTGTGAATGAAGACCTCACTCTCCAGCCGCACGCGCCAGCGCGATCCGTCGCAGGTCACATAGGGGATCTCGCTGACCGTCCGTTCCGGGCGCCCCGCAGGCGCGGCCGCCGCAAACAGACCCAGGGCGAGACCCATCACTGCCTGAAAACCGACCATCGATCGCCCACCTTCGCCTAAAGCCTGACCATTGAAGACCGCCCCCTATGCGGCGCTTCGGCAACAGTCGTTCGCTTAAAGCCACGCGCGGCCACCAAGCGAGGAACAGCTTGGCCTTTGGCGCCATTGTTTGCGTTGGAAAGGGACTCGCCATGCCGACCAAGAAGCCGAACAAGCCCGACCTTCGTCTCGTCGCCGAGAGCGAGGTCTATGATCTGATGCGTGGCCCGCAGACGACGGCCGATCGGGTCAAACGGCTTCAGGCCGAGGCCCGAGCCCTGGCCATCGAACAGGTTGAGCAGCTCGAGAGGATCCTCGGCGAGGCCGCGTCCCTGGCCGACGAGATCGCCAAGGGCGGCGACGCCTATCCCGTCGGCGCCCGCGAGATCGCCTCGCGTTTGGCCGAAGACCTCCCCGCCAAGGCCGAGACCATCAAGGCGATCGTGTCGCGTCTGCCGTAAGTCCGTTGCGGGCGTAAAGCTTCGCCCTCAGCCGGTTGGCCAGGCGGAACAGCAGCACCGCCAGAACGATCAAAACCACCGGGACCAGGATCGGGGCGAGGAGCGCCAGGATCACCGTGAAGACGCTCAGCACGTCCTCTATGAAAGACAAAATCGGGTTGCCGACGCCGCCTGTCGTGGCCGTCGACGTCAATCGGGCTCCACCCTGGGCCGCGTTGAAGGCGAAGGCCGCGGGCGCCCCGACGATGATTCCGGCGACGGCGGCCGTGGTCGGATCGAGCCCGGCGAAGACGCTGCCCGCGGCGATCGCGCCCGCGACCGGCCGGGTGAAGGCGCCCATGACGTTCAGCCCGTGATCGACCACGGGGATCTTGTCGCCCGCGAACTCCACCACCGCCGCGACACCCAGGGCGGCGATGGAGGGCCAGTCCGCGAGCCAGCTCATCTGGTCGTTCAACTCGATCCCGAAAAGGCGAAACTTGACCGCCAGCGCCAGCATCAACAGCGGCAGAAAGGTCCGCAGCCCCGTCGCCGAGGCCAGGCCCAGCCCCAGGAGGGCGGGCAGGACCCAGACCTGAAATGGTCCGGCGACCGTTTCCAGCCCCTGCTGAACGCCTTGAAGATCGATGCCGTCCATTCGGATGTCCCTTATCAGACACAGGCCGCCGAGGAGGATAATACCCGGAACCGCGCGCGGGTCCGCCGGTTTCGCTGGGGAGTTTCAAGGAGAGCCCCATGACCGACCGTTTCGTACCCGCCGCCGAGAACACCGCCGACCACGAGCGGAAGATTCAGTCGGAGATCGATGGCAAGGCGGAGCAGGGCGGCGGCGAGGGTCAGGATAAGGGTGCGGTCCAGGCCGGCGCCCGCCGCTATCCGGAACCCCCCTTCCCCCAGCAGCATCAGACCAAGCCCGGAAACGAGGCGGCGCTGGATCCGGCGCCGATGTACGACGCCCCCTTCTGGAAGGGCTCGGGCAAGCTGGAGGGGTTCGCGGCCCTCATCACCGGCGCCGACTCGGGCATCGGTCGCGGCGTGGCCGTCCTGTTCGCGCGTGAGGGCTGCGATGTCGCCATCTGTCACCTCGACGAGGACGCGGACGCCGAGGAGACGAAAAAGGCCGTCGAGGCGGAGGGTCGTCGCGCCATCGTCCTTAAGGGCGACGTCGCCGATCCGGCCTTTTCGAAGATGGCGGTGGCCGAGACGCTGAAGGCCTTCGGCCGCCTCGATGTCGTCGTTCCTAACGCCGCCTTCCAGGAACATGTCGACGCCTTCGAGGACCTGACCTTCGAGCATTTCGACCGGACGCTGAAGACCAACCTCTACGGCTACTTCAACCTGACCCAAGCGGCTGTGCCGCACATGAAGGCGGGCGGGTCGATCGTGATGACCGGTTCGGTGACGGGCATCCTCGGCAACAAGGATCTGCTTGACTATTCAATGACCAAGGGCGGCATTCACGCCTTCGCCCGCTCGCTGGGTACACACCTCGCGAAGCGCGGCATTCGCGTCAACGTGGTCGCGCCCGGCCCGGTTTGGACGCCCTTGAACCCCGCCGACAAACAGGCCGAGGATGTCGCTCATTTCGGGGAGGACACGGTGATGAAGCGCCCCGCCCAGCCCGAAGAGATCGCTCCGGCCTACGTCTTCCTCGCCTCGCCCCAGATGTCGAGCTTCATCACCGGCGAGTTGCTGCCGATCATCGGCGGCTATTCGGGAGGCTAGCCGACGACGTCCGCCTGATCCGGATGACGCTTGAACCAGGCCACGGCGTAACCGCACACCGGCGTCAGGCGATGATCCTCTGCGCGGGCGTGGTCGGCCAGGCTCTGCATGAACTGGCCCGCCGCGCCCGATCCGCGCAGTTCATCCTCGGCCTCGACGTGCAGGATGGCGCGGCGGTTTCCCTGCACCGAATAGTCGGCCCAGACGCGTCGCGTCTGACCCTCCCCATCCGTGAACCCCTGTTCGTAGCGTTGTTCGGCCACGACATCGCGGAAGTCGGTCATGAAGATCCCCTCGTTGCTACGAGAAGAATGTCTTGCATCGGCGGACCGTTCCGTACGGTCACGTATGATCAGGCGGGCCTGTCAGCCAGAAGGTTCAGCAGCCCCAGAACGCTCTTCACGGTGAACCAGACGCTGAGCAGGAACCAGAGCAGGAGAAACAGAAGCAGGAAGGGGATGCCGATCAGCACGATCGAGGCGACGCTTGAGATTGCGATCAGCACCCACAGGGCGATGGTCCACCAGAAGACCGACCAGAACAGCGCGATCTGGGCCTCGATATGCTGGCGTGCGACGCCCGTGGCCGAACCGCGCGCGGCGTAGGACACCACCAGTCCGACCAGAACCAACACGTTCGCCGAAGGAATCGAAAGGATATAGAGCGCCCAGGCCACTAGAGCGGCGGGCTTGCCCTCGGCTTCGTGGCCCGCCTCGAGACGGGGTTGGGATGCGTCGAACATTCAGTCGCTCCTTTATTGACGAGAGCCTTATTCACGGGATCGGCCGGATCGCTGCACGATCCCTCCTCAGCCGATCAGGCTCAGAACAGCCAGGCGCGTGGCTTCTCGATCGGTCGGCTCGCCTTCAGCTTCAGAACGCCTCCAGCGCCCCGAAGGATCAACCAGACCGCCAGAACGAACAGAACGAAGACCCCCAGGCCCACGGCGATCAGGATAGCGCCGAGCAGGGCGACCACCGCGCCCGCCCAAAGGGTGCGCTGTTGGAACATGAAGTGGCTCGCGGCGATCTCGCCTTTTGGAGCCGCCCGGCCGGTGACGGCCAGAAGGGCGAGCACGGCGGAGACGCCCAGCGTCGGCACCGCGAAGAGAATCAGGGCGTAGACGGTGTAAATGCCCATGGCGCCGTCGATCGGCGCCTGTTGTTCGCCGCGACGTGCGAAGCTTCCGACAGGTTGTTCGGCGACCGGCGTCTCGCGCGCCCAGCGGGGAACCGGTTCGGGCGCGGGCGGCGGGGCCGGGATCGGCGTCGGAGCAGCCATCTCGGGAACCGGGGCGACGACCGGGCCAGGCGTCGGTTCGAACAACCCGGCCCCGACTTTCGGCTCCGGCTCGACGGGTCTGCGCTCACGCGTCCGGCCCTCGAGCGCCGCGGGTGTGGCGAATCCGATCAGGTCGTCGTCATGATGGTCCGGCTCGGACGGCCGGCGTGCACTGGGATCGCCGGGCTCGGCCATCGGGGTCCTCGCGTTCATGGTGGCGACAATGGCGGGGCGGCCCGTCCGAGGCAAGTCAGCCGAGGTCGTTGATCGAGAGATCGGCCCGGTCCATCCAGCTTCCGGCCATCCAACCGCGCTCGGCGGCGCTTAGATGCTCGCCGATCAGGATGGCGTTGGTCGGCGTCTCTTCGAGCGTCAGTTCGACGCAGCGATAGGGCGAGCCATCGGCGGCCAAGATGGCGTCGAGCTTGCGCCTCAGGGCGACGGCGAAGGCCTCGGTCGTCGGGTCGCCATCGAAGACCATCAAGCGAGGCACGCGCTGCGGTTCGGTCTCCCGAAACCACGCCAGCATGGGATCGACGGCGTTCATCTGAAACGCGTGATCCACGGCCTTGTCGATGAAGCCGTGCCAGCGGCCTTTCAGCGTCTCGAACGAGGCGACGTAGTTGGAGCCGCCGAAATCCATCTCCGCGTCGGTGGCCAGGACGACGTGGACGAACTCGTTATGACCATGCGGCACCGCGCAGCGCGACGAGGGGTCGGCCAGCAGACGATGGGCCATCGAAAAGCGGCGTGTGAAACGAACCTGGGGCATTGCGCGGCGACATGTCGTGCCGAAAGCCGGCAAAGGCAAGGCTGGACCTTGATCAGCGCCGATAGGTCAGCTCGCACCCGGCCCCGTCGGCGGCCTCCAGCGCGCCCGGCTTGTCAACCCGGACGGTGACTCCCAGCACCCGTCGATCCTCCAGACAGTGGAGGGCCAACCGTTCGGCGAAGGTCTCGACGAGACCAACATGCCCCTCGGCGATTATGCGGCGGACCGAGGCGGCGATGGTCTCGTAGTTGATGGTGTCGTGGAGGCCGTGGACCTCTGCCTGGCCAAGATCCAGCGTCACGTCGATGACGAGGGTCTGGAGCCGTCCATGCTCGTGATCGTAGACGCCGATGCCCGCCTCGACCCGCAGGCCTTTCACGAAGACGGTCAGGTTTTCGCGCCGGGCGGCCGAAGGAAACTGGGTCACGGCGCTGTTCACTCGGCGATGTCGGGGGTTTGCCAGGCCAGGTGCTGGCCGGCGTCGACGGCGATCATCTGACCCGTGACGGACTGCGCGCCCACAAGATAAACGACAGCCTCGGCGATGTCCTCCGGCGACGGACCGTGGCCCAGCGGCATGGCGGCCTGTTCGGCGGCGAACTGCGCCTCCGACTGGTGGATGGAGGCCAGTGTCGGGCCGGGCCCCACGCCGTTGACGCGGATGCGGGGAGCGAGGGCCTGGGCCAGGGTCCGCGTCGCCCACCACAGGCCGTTTCGCGACAGGGCGTAGGAGAAGAAGCGCGGATCGGGCTTCAACACCCGCTGGTCCAGCAGGTTGACGATCGACGATCCGTCCGGGGCCTGGGCCGCGAAGGTCTCGGCCAGCACCACCGGCGCCCGCAGATTGGTCTCCAGATGCAGGCGCCAGGTCTCGCGCGACAGGTCGCCGACGCGGTCGTCCTCGAACACCGAGGCGTTGTTGATCAGGACGGAGATCGCCCCCAGGGCCTTCCCGGCGGCGGGCATCAGGGCGCGGACCTCGGCTTCTTCGGTCAGGTCGGCGGAAACGACGGCGGCTCGGACGCCGAGGGCGCGAACCTCTTCGGCCAGGGCTTCTGCGTCCTCAACCGAATCGCGATGATGGATGGCGACGTCATGGCCGCGCGCGGCCAGGGCCAGCACGATGGCGCGACCGATCCGGCGCGCTCCACCGGTGACGAGCGCCGCGCCTCGATCGGACGACGCGCGAGGTTCAGTCAACCCGGCCGAACTCGAAGAAGTTGAAGGCGCCGACAACGGCGACGAAACCGAGGATGATGTAGAGGGCCAGCATGGAAAGCTCCTGATAGTCGGGCGGGCATACCGGCGCCGGGCCGTCGGTTCAAGGCCGCCACGCGCGTCGGATGGCAGTCAAAGGTCTCGCAAGACGCAGATGTCCAGGTTGCCTCACCCCGCCTCCTGTCGGACAAGGCGGTCATGACTGATTTTCCTGTGACGGTCTTTCACAACCCCGACTGCTCCAAGTCGCGTGCGACGGTGGACCTGATACAGGCGCGAGGGATCGAGCCGGAGATCATCCTCTATCGCGAGGTTGGCTGGACCGAGAAGAGACTGCGCGGCCTGCTGGAGCGCTTGGGAGAGCCGGCGAGAGCAATCCTGCGAACGGGGGAGGCGGAGGCGGCTCTGCTGGGCACGAACGCCTCGGACGACGTCGTCATCGCCGCCATGGTCGCCCACCCGATCCTGGTCGAACGTCCCATCGTCGAAAGCCCCCTCGGCGTCGTCGTGGCCCGACCGGTCGAACGGGTGTTCGAGGTCCTTCCGGCCCTGTAGCCTCGCCCCATGAACTGGCGCGTCCGAATCGAGCCCTTCACCCGCCCGATCTTCTTCTTCGTGTCGCGGCTGTCGCGCGGCATGACCCTGGGCGTGCGGTCCGTGGCGGTGGATGCCCAGGGCCGCGTCATGCTGGTGAAACACACCTATCTGGCCGGCTGGTGGTTGCCCGGCGGAGGCGTCGATCGCGGCGAGACCACAGGCGAGGCCGCCGCGCGTGAACTGGTCGAAGAGACGGGACTGATCGCCACGGCGCCCGGCCGGCTGGTCTCCGTCCATTCCAACGAGCGGTTCTTCCGGGGCGATCATGTGCTGGTCTATCGCTTCGACGCCTTCAAGGCGGGCGAACTGACCCATCACGGCGAGATCGCAGAGACCGGCTGGTTCGACCCCCTGAACCTGCCCGAGGATGCGCACCGATCGACGCGTTCGCGCATGGCGGAGATGTTCGGCGGTGCGCCCATCGATTCGCGCTGGTAAAGGCTTCGCCATGAACTTCGCCCCTTACATCGCCATGCTGGCCGTCGTTTTGGCCGGCGGCGCCACCGCGCTCCAGGCGCCGACGAACGCCCGGCTGGCGACGGCCGTGGCCAGTCCGGTCAACGCCGCCTTCGTCTCCTTCGCCGTCGGCACGGCGGCACTCGGCCTCCTCGCCGCCATCCTGCACACCCGGCCGGACATTACGGCAGCCAAGGGCCTGCCCTGGTACGCCTGGGTCGGAGGCCTGTATGGCGCGATCTTCGTGGTCGCGGCGACCTGGGCCGTTCCGCGTCTGGGCGTGGCCATGACCATCACCCTGATGGTGGCGGGCCAGCTCATCATCAGCCTGGCGCTCGATCATTTCGGCGCGTTCGGCGTGCCTCGCGCTCCGGTCAACCTTGGCCGGATCGCCGGTGTGGCTCTCGTCATCGCCGGCGTCGTCCTCGTGCGCCGCAGCTGAGATGTCGGCGCCCCTCCCCGACGCCGGCCTGAACTGGGTCGACGCCCGCGCGCCCGAGGGGCTGAAGCCCTGGCTGAAGCTTGGCCGGTTCGACCGGCCCATCGGCGTCTGGCTGCTGCTGCTTCCCGGCTGGCAGGGGATCGCCCTCGCGCTGAGCCAGCACCGGTCGACGCCCGACCTCTATGATTTGTGGCTGTTCGCCGGTTTCGCCATCGGGGCCTGTCTGATGCGGGCGGCGGGCTGCGCCTTCAACGACATCGTCGATCGCGACATCGACCTGAAGGTCGCCCGCACGGCGGCGCGTCCCGTCGCCTCCGGTCGGATCAGCGTCCGCGAGGCCTGGCGGTTCGTCATCGGGTGCAGTCTCGTCAGCCTAGCCATCCTCGTGACCCTGAACCTGACGGCGGTCCTGTTGGGCGTCGGCTCCCTGGCACTGGTCGCCGCCTATCCCTTCATGAAGCGCATCACTTGGTGGCCCCAGGCCTGGCTGGGCCTGACCTTCAACTGGGGCGCCCTGATGGGCTACGCCGCCGCGACCGGCGCCCTGAGCTTCCTCGTCTGGGCCAGCGGCCAGTGGAAGGTCATGAGCGGCGAATGGCTGACCTTCGCCGTCGCACCCGGCGTCAACGGAGAGCTGACGATCGCGGCCATCCTGCTGTGGGTTGGCGGCGTTTTCTGGACACTCGGCTACGACACCATCTACGCCCTGCAGGACATCGAGGACGACGCCATGGTCGGAGTGAAGTCCTCGGCCAGACGCCTCGGCACGGGCGTCCGAACCGGCGTCGCGGCCTTCTACGGACTGGCGGTGCTGTCGGCCGTGGCGGCCGGAGCCGTCGCTGAACTGGGGGCCCCCTTCTATCTCGGCGTCGCCGCCTACGCCGCCCATCTGGCCTGGCAGATCCGCGCTCTGCGGCCCGAGGACGGCGCCCTGGCGCTGAAACTGTTCAAGTCCAACCGCGAGGCGGGTCTGATCCTGCTGGCGGCCATCGCTCTCGGCACGCTAACCTTCGCCCTCTGACCCGGAGTTCGCCATGACCGCCCCCCTTCGCATGCTTGCCCTCAGCCTCGCCGTCGCCGCGACCCTGGCTGGCTGCAATCGCGACAAGGCCGAGGACAAGGCCGCTGCGCCGGCGCCCACCGCCGGCGCCGGAGCGATGGTCACCCCGGCCGACGCCGCCGCTCCCATGGCCTTCGAATCCAAGACCCCGTTCGCTGAGGTGAACCTGACGCTGCCGATCGCGATCAAGAGCCAGCCCGACCTGCACGCCCGCCTCTACGCCGCCGCCGTCCGCGACCTGCGCGAGTTTTCCGAAGGCGCCCAGGCCGACCGCACCGAGGCCGGCGGCGACGAGGGCGTCGGCGCCTACAGCAAGGAAATCGCCATCACCCCCGGCGCCGAGACCGGCAAGCTGTTCAGCCTGATCCGAACCGACAGCGAGTACACGGGCGGGGTCCACCCCAACTCGTCCTTCGCCGCGATCCTGTGGGACAAGGCCCTGAAGCGCGAAGTGGCGGCGGCCGACCTGTTCAAGTCCGGCGACCTGTCGGCGCTCGACATCGCCCTGTGCGCCGCCGTCAACGCCGAGAAGAAGAAGCGCGACCCGCAGGCCCAGACCATCTCCCTGACCGGCGGCGAAATGTGGAAATGCCCGCGCGCCTCGACCGTGCCCTTCGTTTTGGCCACCGGGACCCAGCCCGGCAAGGCCGGCGGTCTGGTCTTCCTGATCGGGCCGTATCAGGTGGGGTCCTATGCCGAGGGACCCTATGAGGTGACGGTGCCGCAGAGCGCTTTCCGGTCGCTGCTGGTCCCGGCCTATGCCGACGAGTTCGCCGGCGAGCCAAAGCCTCAGGACTGACCGCCTACTTCAGGAACGCGTCTACCAGTTCGTCGAACCGCTCCGGCTGATCGGCCATGATGAAATGGCGGCTGCCGTCCACGCGGATCAGGGTCACGCCGGGAAGCGTCGCATACTCGCGCTCCCACAACGCCTGAGCCATCGCGGGCGGCGCCCCGCCGTCGATATCGCTCGCATAGAGGGCTGTCACCGGGATCGTCATGGCGGCTAGTCCCGGCCGGGCGTCGGTGGTCATGACATCGGCCATGGCCGAGGCGACCGCGTGGTTGTCGCTCGTGACGGTCCAGTCGGCGATCTCGGCGCGGATAGCCACGTCCCGCGCCATGCCCGCCGCGGTGACCAGGCCCCGGCTGCGCTTGGCCTCCGGTTCGGTTTCCGCCAGCAATCCGGCGCGCGCCTGTTCGGCGAAGGGGCGGACGGTCTCGGCCGTCGCAGTGGGACCGTAGAGGGCGCTGAAGAAGGGCAGGCTGTCCACGCTCATCAGCCGCCCCACGGCCTCCGGATGGGTCTGGGCCAGACGCAGGCCCAGAAGCGCGCCCATGGAATGGCCGATCACGGCGGGCTTCTCCAGACCGGCCTCGGCGACATAGCGGGCCAGTTCGTCCACGGCGGGCGCGACGAATGGACCGTCGCCGTGGCTCCAGGGCTCGCCGGCGAAACCTGCCATTTGCACCAAATGAACCCGGTGCGTCGCGGCCAGACGCGTCGCCAGCAGACGCCAGACCTCGCGCGAAGACGCCAGACCGGGAATCAGGATGACGTCGGGACCTTCTCCAATCACCTCAACCGACAGCCGGTCCGACACGAAGGGCATGGTACGGATTGCCGGGGCGGGCTCGCCCCGAGCCTGGGTCGCGACGAAGAGCGTCCCCCCGACCGCGAGCGCGGCGGCCGAGGCCAGGAACAGGGCGCGCAGGGTCGAGCGCCCGACGAGGTGGCGGAAATGCAGCATGGCGATGTCCTTGTAAGGTTCGGCTGACCTAGGCGTCAGTGTGGGGGTTGTCGAAGACCGCTTCCACCGGTCGCTCGAACAGGGCGGCGATGCGGTAGGCGAGGTCGAGGGACGGGTCGTGCTTCTCTGTCTCCAGGGCGTTGACGGCCTGGCGGGAAACACCCAGCGCCTGACCCAGTTGTTCCTGGGTCCATCCCCTCTCCGTGCGGAGGAGCTTCAGCCGGTTCTTCATCAGTGCGAGGTCCGGATGAAGGGGGTCACGATGCCGAAACAAGCCCAGAACAGGGGGAAGATCATCCAGTTCGGGATGTGCGGCGCGTTGGCGTAGCTCTCTCCAAAGCCCCAGAAGCTGGCGATCGCCATGGCCATGCCCGCAGCGACGACGAACCGCTTGGCCATCAGCGCCCGCATGAATTCGTCGGAGTCCCGCATCAGGCTCAGGATCGACCAGATCCATCCGACGATGGGCGCGGAGACGACGACCGCCAAGGCCCAGGCGGCGGGTTTACCGATGATCTCATCGAAGGCGCCGAAAATGGCGACGACGTTCACGGCGACGTAGGGAATGGTGAAGGCCATTGTTCGGATAACGTATCTGCGGTCGGCGGGCGTACCGTTTTTCCAGCGCGTCATGTCGTGAGCTCCTGACTTAATGTAAGGCTTACATGACATGCAGGTTCTGTCAGGTCAACATGACTTTGTCAGGTCGTGCTGACATATCCTCCCCCGCCGCAGACCGCTTGGTCGATTCCCGCGGCCGGCCTATCATCGACCCATGCCCGCCGCCCCGCGCATCTCCCCTGCCGACCTGTTCGCTCCCAGCGACTGGGCGCCCTTTCAGTCGCGGTCGGCGTGGAAGGGGCCGCTGCTGGTCCTTCACTGCTGGGGCGTAATCGCGCTAGGCATCGCCGCCGGCGTCTGGCAGCCGATCTTGATCCCGCTCTGCGTGATGATCATCGGCACGCGCCAGCTCGGCCTTGCGATCCTGATGCACGAGGCCGCCCACGGAGCCTTGGCGAAGAATCTGAAGCTCAACGATTTCCTCGGCCACTGGCTCTGCGCCGTACCGATTGGCGCGTCCCTGAACGCTTACCGCCCCTATCACCTGTCTCACCACCGCTTCGCCCAGCAGGCCGAGGACCCTGATCTGGTCCTGTCGGCGCCCTTCCCTGTCTCGGGCGCGTCCCTGGGTCGAAAGATGATCCGCGACCTGACCGGCCAGACCTTTTTCAAACAGCGGGTGCTGCTTCCCCTGGCGATGCTGAGGAACCGGGCCACAGCGGGCGCAGCACACGACTATGAGGCCATCGTCACCGGCCGGTCGGTTCTGCCCTTCCTGCTGGTCAATGCCGCCATGCTCGCGGGCTTCTTCGCGGCCGGCGTATGGTGGGCGTGGTTCTCCCTGTGGCTCCTGCCGATGGCGACCTGGTTTCCGCTGGTGACGCGGCTTCGGAACATAGCCGAACACGCCTGCGTCGAGGGTTCGGCTGTCGACCCTTTCCGCGCAGCCCGCACCACCCGCGCGAGTTGGTGGGAGCGCGCCCTGATCGCCCCCTATTGGGTCAATTTCCACGCAGAGCACCACCTGTTCATGCACGTGCCCTGTTGGAGCCTGCCTCGCCTTCACCAGGCGGTTCGGGCGACGGAGCCTGGCCGTCGGATGGAGGTGGCCCGGGGCTATGTCAGCGTCCTGAGACAGGCGGCGTCGAAGCCCGCGTGAGCATCGCCGACCCCCGCGCCTTCATTCTCGAAAACACCCGGCTTCAAGCCGTGCCTCACGCGCCCGAAATCTCACTGTGGCTGGCCGACGAGATCACCCCGATCTGGAAGCTGACGGAGGAGGAGTTAGGCGAATTGGGCCTGCCGCCGCCGTTCTGGGCCTTCGCCTGGTCAGGCGGGCAGGGACTGGCCCGCTGGGTGCTGGACCATCCCGAGGTCTTCGCCGGGCGAACCGTCCTCGACTTTGCAACCGGCTCCGGTCTGGTCGGGATCGCGGCGATGAAAGCGGGTGCGACCCGCGTCCTGGCCGCCGACATCGATCCCTTCTGCGATGCGGCCGTCGCCCTGAACGCCGAGGCCAACGGCGTCGCCCTGTCCTTCACCGACCGCAACCTGCTGGACGCCCCGCCACCCGAGGTCGATGTGATCTGCGCCGGCGACGTCTGCTACGAAAAGCCGATGACCGAGCGAGTCATGGCCTGGCTCAGGGCTGCGCGGGCGCAGGGGATCCGCGTCTTCATCGGCGACCCCCATAGAACCTACTTCAACGCCGATGGCCTGAGTCATCTGGCCGAGTATCAGGTGCCGACGACGCGCGAGCTCGAAGACTTCGCCGTCAAGCGCAGTTCGGTGTTCGAACTGGACTAGCGGCCACGCTTGGTCGCGAGGCGGTTCGGTCCCATCTTTGAGCGATGCGCACCGCCCTTATCGCCATCGTCCTGATCACGGCCGCCGGAGCGGTCTCGGCGCAGACCTACGCGCCCGGCCAGCCGTACATCGGCGACCCGCTCGCCGACCGGCTGCGCGACCGCATGGAGATTCAGCGGCTCCAGTCCGAACAGCAGGCTGCCTTCGTTCGTCAACAGCAGTTGAACGCCCGTCTGACCGAGATGGAAATCCGCGGCCAGCGTCAGCCGGAGCCCTACATCCCCCTCGTCGCGGTCGCCCCCTCCTTGGACGCCCAGCGCCGCGCCAGAGAAGCCGCGACCGCCCGGCGCGAGGCGACCGCCGCCGGCGTCGGCCAGATCGACAGCTGGCTGGATCGCGCCCCGCACTGAGCGATTGCATCCCTTCCCCTCTCGCCGCGTTCCGGCCTAGCTTGGTCAGGACAAACGGGAGGCGACGATGCGTTGGCAGGGCGGACAGCGGGGCGGCGGGATCGAGGATCGCCGAGGCATGGGCGGCGGCGCCGTCGCGGGCGGCGGCATCGGCGTGATGGTCCTGGCGGCCATCGGCTATTTCGTCTTCGGCATCGACCCCTCGACGACGCAGCAGGTCGCCTCCAGCCTGGGTCAGGCCAGCGCGACCCAAGAAGGCAAGCAAGGCACGCCCGAGGATCAGGCCGGCCTGTTCGTCGACATCGTCGGCCGCAACATCAACGACGTCTGGGCCTCCAAGCTGTCGGGTTACCGGCCGCCGGACAATATCGTGATCTACGAGCAGGGCACGCCGACCGGCTGCGGCTTCGGCCAGTCGGCGATGGGCCCCTTCTATTGCCCGACCGATCGTCAGGTCTATCTGGACCTTTCCTTCTGGCAGGAGATGGAGACCCAGCTGGGGGCCTCCGGCGCCGACTTCGCTCGCGCCTATGTCCTGGCCCACGAGATCGGCCACCACGTCCAGACCCTGACCGGGGCCTCCGAACAGGTGCAACAGGCCCAGCAGCGCGCCTCCTCCGAGGGCGAGGCGAACCGGTATTCGGTCGCGCTGGAGCTCCAGGCCGATTGCTACGCCGGGGTCTGGGCCGCCAACGCGGCCTCGGTCTCGGGCGGCGAGGTCGCGGTCGAACAAGGCGATCTGGAGGAAGGCCTGCGCACCGCGTCGGCCATCGGCGACGACACCCTGCAACGTCGGTCCGGCGGTCGGGTCAGCCCCGAAAGCTTCACCCACGGCTCTTCGGCCCAGCGCATGGAATGGCTTCAGCGCGGATATCAGACCGGCGACCCGGCCAGCTGCGACACCTTCCAGGGTCTTTAATGCCTTTAGAAGGGTCAGCCTGACCGCTTGTTGCAGCGCAAACGGCGCGGCATGCTCCTTGGCGTGACCTCCCCTGCCGTGACAACCGCCGACCGTCCTACCGCCGCCGCCAGCCTCCGAGCGGCGCGACGCATGGTGGTCAAAGTCGGCTCATCCCTGGTCGTGGACCAGAAAGCCCCCGCCACCGTCTGGCTGGCCGGCCTCGCCGCCGACATCGCCGCCGTCAGGGCCCAGGGCCGCCAGGTCGTCGTGGTGTCGTCGGGCGCGGTCGCCCTCGGCCGGGGCCGCCTCGGCCTGGAGAAGAACGCCCGGCTCGACGAGAAGCAGGCCGCCGCCGCCGTCGGCCAGTCCCTGCTGATGCACGCCTGGGAGGCCGCGCTGGCGAGCGCAGGCCTGACCCCCGGCCAGGTCCTGCTGACCCGCGACGATACCGAACGCCGCCGGCGGTGGCTGAACGCCAGAGCGACCCTGGAGGCCCTGCTGAAGCTCGGCGTCGTCCCCGTGGTCAACGAGAACGACACCGTCGCTACGGAGGAGATTCGCTACGGCGACAACGACCGACTGGCCGCCCGAACGGCCCAGCTGGTCCGGGCGGACTTGTTGGTCCTGCTGTCGGACGTCGATGGTCTGTACACCGCCGATCCGCGTCGCGACCCGGAGGCGGAGCATCTGCCGCTGATCGAAAGCCTGACCCCGGAGGTTCTGGCCATGGCGGGCGGGGCCAATGCGGACGCGGCCGTGGGCACGGGCGGGATGGCGACCAAGCTGGAGGCGGCGCGGATCGCCCGCTCGGCCGGCTGCGCCACCCTGATTGTCTCGGGCCTGACGGGACGGCCGCTCAGCGCTGTTGCATCGGGCGCTCGAGCCAGTCTGATCACGGCGTCGGCCACGCCCTTGCAGGCCTACAAGTCTTGGATCGCCGGCAGCCTCGAACCCGCCGGCGCCCTCACGGTCGATCACGGCGCCGCCCAGGCGCTGGCTGGCGGACGCAGCCTCTTGGCGTCGGGCGTGAAGTCGGTGGAGGGCCGGTTCGACCGGGGCGACTGCGTGCGGATCGTTGCCGCCGACGGCGGGGTCCTGGGCGTCGGTCTGGCCGCCTATGCCGCCGACCAAATGGAGAAAATCCGGGGCCGTCACTCGGGCGAGATCGAGGACCTGGTCGGCTACAAGGGTCCTGGCGTGGCCATTCATCGCGACGACCTCGTGCTGCACGGATGAGCGATCTGGGCGCCCGGATGATGGCAATGGGGGCCCGGGCCAGAGCGGCGGCGGACGCCGTCCGCATCGCCTCTGCCGAGGTGCGTTCGGCGGCCCTCTCGGCCATGGCGACAGCCATCCGCGACCGGGCCGACGCGATTCTGGCCGCCAACGGGTGTGACATCGACCGGTCCCGGACAAACGGCATGGCCGAGGCCCAGATCGACCGGCTGGCCCTGACGCCGGGCCGCATCGAGGCCATGGCGGCGGCGGTGGACGAGGTCGCGGCCTTTCCGGATCCCGTGGGGGTTGAGACCGCCCGCTGGACCCGACCGAACGGCCTGGATTTCGCGCGGGTCCGGACGCCGATCGGGGTGCTGGCCATCATCTACGAGAGCCGGCCCAATGTGACGGCGGATGCGGCGGCCCTGTGCCTGCGATCGGGCAATGTCGCGATCCTGCGATGCGGATCGGACTGTCTGGACAGTTCGCTGGCGATCCATGAGGCGGTAGTCGAGGGGCTGAGGGCGGCGGGCCTGCCGGAGGACGCAGTGCAGTTGGTGGATACGCCCGACCGGGCGGCGGTCGGCGCCCTGCTGACCGGGCTGGGCGGCGCCATCGACCTGTTGATCCCGCGGGGCGGCAAGAGCCTGGTGGCGCGGGTGCAGGCGGAGGCGCGGGTTCCGGTGCTGGGGCATCTGGAGGGGATCAACCACACCTATCTGCATGGCTCGGCCGAGGTCGGGATGGCGCGGGACGTGGTGGTGAACGCCAAGATGCGGCGGACCTCCGTGTGCGGATCGACCGAGACCTTGCTGGTGGACCGGGCGGCGGCGGGGCGTCTGCTGCCGGAGGTGGCGGAGGCCCTGATCGCGGCGGGGTGCGAGCTTCGGGGCGATGACGAGGCCCGGGCGCTGGTCCCGGCCATGACGGCGGCGAGCGACGACGACTGGGGGCGGGAGTTCCTGGCGCCGATCCTGGCGGTTCGGGTGGTGGACGGGCTGGAGGCGGCCGCAGCCCATATCCGGCGGTATGGATCGGGCCACACCGATGCGATCGTGGCCGAGGACGAGGCGGCGGCGGCTGAGTTCCTGAACCGCGTCGACAGCGCCATCGTGCTATGGAACGCCTCCACCCAGTTCGCGGACGGGGGCGAGTTCGGGTTCGGGGGCGAGATCGGGATTTCGACGTCGAGGCTCCATGCGAGGGGGCCGGTCGGGGCCGAGCAGCTGACCAGCTACAAATATGTGGTGCAGGGAACGGGGCAGACGCGGCCCTAGCGGCCGATGGTGAGGTCCAGCGGCCGGGAGGCGTGGAGCTTGCCGCCGCCGAGATCCAGAACCAGCCTGCGACCCGTGAAGGCCTCCATCCCGACCAGGGCGGCGGGGAAGCCCGGCAGGGGGACGTCGGCATAGATCGGGGTCGGGGCGTCGCGATAGATCTGGTCGCCGACGGTGATGGTCCGGGATCGGACGATCCGGCTGTCGATGGAGCCGCCCAGCACGATGCTGGCCCCGCGTTCGGCCGGGCGACCGTCGAGCAGGCCCGCCCCCTCCGCCGCCTCGCGCGACAGGGCCAGCAGGGCCGAGGCGCCGGTGTCGACCACCGCTTGGACCGTCGCACCCTCGACGGTGACCTCAGTCGTCAGCGCGCCGCCCGCCTTCGTGACCGGGATGGCGGCGACGTCCTCGGGCAGGGCGTGGCCTTCGCGGGGCAGGAAGCGCATGCGGCGTTCCGCCGTGTCCAGTTCCAGCACGGTCTCGCTGAGGACGTCCTGACCGAGGATCAGGGGGGCGCCGAGCCCCTCCCCCACCGCCAGCGGGCCTAGCGACAGGATGGCGGCGCGCAGGGCCTCGATCCGCATGGCCCCGACCGCGATGTCGAGGGTCACGCCCCGCCCCATCTGGGGTCCGCCGCCGACGCCGTAGGCGACGAGGGGGATATCGAAGGCCTGGGTTAGGCCGAGCCGGTCGAACAGGCCGCGATCGATGACCGAATACTGAGCGCCGGAATCGACGAGGGCGCGGATGGACTGGCCGGCGACGCTGACGCGGACGGTGGGGACGGAGGCGCGACCCTCGTCATAGGGGAGCCAGCCGCTGGAGTTGTCCGGTCCGAAAACCACGGCGGGATCGCGCCACAGCACATGGTCCCGCAACCACCATGCGCCGCCGAGGCCCGCGGCGACGAGCACGGCGCGGGTCAGGAAGGCGCGGCGGTTCATGGGGTGACAGTGGGGACGGGATGGGGCGGTGTCGAGGCGTTAGGGGTCGCGGATTAGAGTTTCTCCCTCCCACTTGGGGGAGGGTGGCCGAGCGGAGCGAGGTCGGGTGGGGGCGGCCGGCCGACGCGGACACAGGTCTGCGGGGCCTTGCCTTGCCGCCCCCACCCGGTTTCGCCTTGGGCTCAACCACCCTCCCCCAGGTGGGAGGGAGATACTGTTGTTCAGACACGCGTCATCGTTCCTCCGCTGCGAACGGGTTGGGGAAGTCGACGGAGCCTGGGCGGTCGCCCGGAACCGAGATGGCCCCCTGCTTTCGCGTTACGGGGACCGATGAATGTTTTTCGGCTCGCGCCGAAGGCTCCGTCCCCGACCGGGTCCGCGAGCGTCGCCCAGCGGGTGTACGGACACCCCGGGAGGGGTCTGCATCATCGTCGCAACGATGACCGACCACAGGTCCCGAGTCCTTTGGACCCTCAGGCGATAGGCCCGCGACGGGCGGCGGGCTCAGGCCCGCCGGGCTCCGAGGTTTCACGCCCCTCGGACAACCCCGTTACGATCGGCCCCGCCGCACGTCCGGGTCCTGGGCCCAGGACGCCTTCCCCAACGACGGGATGGGAAAGAGTGTACGCCCGGTTTGAGGGGCGCCTGCGATAATGGGCTTAAATGGAGCCGGGCGTTGAATTCGCTGGACGAATTCGGGCATTCGTTGATGGGTATCGACGCTTGGACCCTCTCCCGGCGGGAGAGGGCTTGAGGTTCGGAGAGCGGAGCGATCCGCAAACCCGAAAGGGTGAGGGGCTGGTGTCGAAGTCGGCGTGAGCCGTGGCAGTGCGACGGCTTACGCCGAAGGACAGGTTGACCCCTCACCCTTTCGCGCAAGAACGACGGCTTGCGCCGCAGTGCGCTCAAGCCCTCTCCCGCCGGGAGAGGGACTACCAGGTCAGACGTCGAACTGGACGCCTTGCGCCAGCGGCAGCTCCGACGAGAAGTTCACGGTCTGGGTCTGGCGGCGCATATAGGCTTTCCAGGCGTCGGAGCCGGATTCGCGGCCGCCGCCGGTGTCCTTCTCGCCGCCGAAGGCGCCGCCGATCTCGGCGCCCGAGGGGCCGATGTTGACATTGGCGATGCCGCAGTCGGAGCCCCAGGCCGAGAGGAAGGCCTCGGCGTCGCGGACGCTGTCGGTGAAGACGCAGGAGCTCAAGCCCTGGGGGACGGCGTTCTGCATGGCGACGGCCTCGTCGAAGGTCTTCCACGTCAGGACGTAGAGGATGGGGGCGAAGGTCTCGTGCTGCACGACGGCGCTCTGGGCCGGCATGCGGACGATAGCGGGGCGGACATAGGAGCCGTCACGGGTTCCCCCGACGACGATCTGGCCGCCCTGTTCGACGGCCTGGGCGAGGGCGCGGTCGAAGCCGAGCGCGGCGTCCTCGTCGATCAGGGGGCCGACCAGGACGCCGTCCTGACGCGGGTCCCCGATGGGCAGGGTGGCGTAGGCCTTGGCCACCCTGTCCAGCAGAGCATCGGCGATATCTTCATGGACCAGCAGGCGACGCAGGGTCGTACAGCGCTGGCCGGCGGTGCCGACGGCGGAGAAGGCGATGGCGCGGACGGCCATGTCCATGTCGGCGCTGGGCGTGACGATCATGGCGTTGCTGCCGCCGAGCTCCAGCAGGGAGCGGCCGAGGCGGCCGGCGACGGTCACAGCGACGGCCTTGCCCATCCGGGTGGAGCCGGTGGCGGAAACGAGGGCCACGCGCGGATCGGCGGCAAGGGCCTCGCCCACCTCGCGGCCGCCGACGAGGAGCTGGACGAGGCCTTCGGGGGCGTCGCCGAAGCGGGCCAGGGCGCGCTGCATCACGGCGTGGGTGGCGAGGGCGGTCAGGGGCGTCTTCTCCGACGGCTTCCAGATCACCGGGTCGCCGCAGACGAGGGCCAAGGCGGCGTTCCAGGCCCAGACGGCGACGGGGAAGTTGAAAGCGGAGATGACAGCGACGGGCCCCAGCGGCTGCCAGGTCTCGCGCATGTGGTGGCCGGGGCGCTCGCTGGGCAGGGTCAGGCCGTAGAGCTGGCGCGAGAGACCGACGGCGAAGTCGCAGATGTCGATCATCTCCTGAACCTCGCCGAGGCCCTCCGAGACGATCTTGCCAGCCTCGAGCGTGACCAGCATGGCGAGGTCGGCCTTTGCGACGCGCAGCTCCTCGCCCAACAGACGGACCAGTTCGCCGCGACGGGGCGCGGGAATGCGGCGCCAGGCGTCGAAGGCCGAGGTCGCGGCGGCGATGGCGGCCTCGGTCGCGGCGGCGTCGGCGGCGCGGACGGGGTCTCCGGTCGAGCCGTCGATGGGCGAGCGGGTCGGCAGACCGGCCGGGTCGAAGGCGCTCTCCGCGACGCCGAGGCGGGTCAGGAGGCTGCGGGCGGATTGGGCTGCGGTCAGGGTCGCGGTCATGGGCGGCGGCTTAGCTGGAGCCTTGGCAAAGCGAAAGGGCCGCCTCCTTTCGGAAGCGGCCCTCGGTCACGCCGGTCGGGAGGTTACCAGCGGCGACCGTCGCGGTCCCAGCGCTCGTCACGCAGGTTGCGCTCGATGCGGTCCAGGCGCTGTTGCAGGTCGCGGCGTTCCCACTGGGACAGGCCGTCGCGGCGGTAGCGCCACTCGACGCGCTGGTACTCTTCCAGCTGGTAACGGAGGTTCTGGGCCTCGCGGCGGCTGATGCGGCCGTTGTAGGCGGCGCGGTCGATGCGCTGGGCGATGCGGGCCTGCTCGCCATTCAGGCCGCCGTTTCCGCCGCCGTTCCAGCCGCCGTGGCCCTGGCCGTAGCCGCCGCCATAACCGCCGCCGTGGCGGCCATGGTCCTGCGCCAGGGTCGGGGTCGCGATCGCGACCGCCGACGCGGCCAGCAGAGAAAGCAGGGCTTTCTTCGTGAGGGCGGTCGTCATGCTCTTCTTCCTTCCTGTTCGCCCGGGGTGGGCTGCGAAGAGGAGGAAAGCACTGTGAAGCTGACACGCGTCTGAGCCCGCTGTTGTCGAACAGTCAGGTTGATGAACGGCCACGCTTGGGGCCCGGGGAACGCCACGCTTTGCTGCGGGTTCGAAGGGTTCAACGCAGCAACGAGGAGTTTCCGTCGTGAAAATTCGTGACGTGATGAGCAAGGACGTCCAGGTCGCCCGGACGGGCGACACCCTTCAGGAGGTGGCTTCGCGCATGGCGTCCGGCGACTTCGGCTTTCTGCCGGTCGCCGACGGCGACAGCCTGGTGGGGACGATCACCGATCGCGACATCGCCGTGCGCGGCGTCGCGCAGGGCAAGCCCGCCTCTGC
This sequence comes from Brevundimonas sp. NIBR11, assembly GCF_027912535.1. Classification (NCBI taxonomy): domain Bacteria; kingdom Pseudomonadati; phylum Pseudomonadota; class Alphaproteobacteria; order Caulobacterales; family Caulobacteraceae; genus Brevundimonas; species Brevundimonas sp. NIBR11. The sequence continues at coordinate 2,351,424 of NZ_CP115465.1, forward strand.
GGCGGTGACGGAAGTGATGACGTCCGGCGCGACGACGGTGCTGGACACCGACGATCTGAAGTCTGCGCTGGACCTGATGGGCGGCGGCAAGATCCGACGCCTGCCTGTGGTCGACAAACACGGCAAGCTGGTGGGCGTCGTCTCGCTCGGCGACCTGTCGACCCGTGTGAAGGAGCGCTACGCCGGCGAGGCGCTGGAGACGATTTCCCAGCCTCACTGACCCGACGAGGTTAACGCGCGCGTCACCCTGTCTCTGAACCCTGCGTCAACAGGCCATCCTGCAAGCTGCGAGGTCAGAGACAGGGGTGACTATGGCGCGTGCGCAATTCCAGAAGGGCCAGAAAGTCTGGGTCGAGTGCGTCGGCGCCTGGGCCCAGATCGAGAAGGTCCAGCCCGTCTGGGCCAAGGGTTTCGAGGAGCCGGTCAAGGTCACCTATGACGTAGGCCTGGGTCGCGAGTTCCAGGCGAGCGAGCTGATGCTGCCGGCCGAGGACGAGACAGGCGCCGAGCTGGGCGACTGGCGGCTGCTGCGGGCGCGCAACAAGTGGCAGCAGGCCGAGGACGTGCCGCATCACCCCTATCCGGGCACCTATCCGGTCGTGGTCACCGACGCCGCAGACTGGGGCGGCTGGCGCGTGCCGGGGGCCGAGTACGATCGCGATCCCCAGCGGATCGAGTTCCAGGCCCGGCTGATCGCAGCGGCCCCCCGCCTGATGGAGCTGGCCCAGAGACTGATCGACACGGTGGCGGAGAGCCCCGACGACGCACCGCCCGAGACCCTGGCCATGGCGCGTCAGGCGCGCGAGGTGCTCAAGTCCGTGACCGAGGTTCTGGCGCCCGCGCCCGAGGCTGTGGCGCCGGGGACTCGCGCGCACGCCGCATAGAAGAGTTTCGTTAACCAAACCTCGACAGGATTCCGCGACGCAGCCTAGATTCCGAAGCGTCGTCGAATCGCCCAACGCCTGACCCTGCCGCCCCGGCCGGGACGCCGCGAGCATGTCCGGGAGAGAGATTTGCGGGGCGCCGATCGCCGCATTCAGCAGCCGGGACGACGGTCGGGGGACCGTCCCGAAGGATTGCCGACTTGGGGGCGGGTGCTGGTTCTCGCCCTGACGCTGGGCCTTGCGATCTATGTCGTCCTGTTCGCGCGCGAGAGCACGCGGCCGGCGCGGGAGGCCGCGACCCTGAAGGCCGAGGCCCTGCACCGCGACGCCGCCTTGGGAGCCGCGCAGCTGGATGCCGAACTGGCGCGCGCCAGGGCCGGGCTGATCGTCGCCGCCCAGACCCTTAGGGCCGCGCCGGAGCGGCCGCTCGATGCGCTGGAGGCGGCGCGCGCCATCGCCCCGGACAGCGCCTTCGCCGTCGTGGCTCCCGACGGAGAGGCCTCGGCCGCGGCCGGAGCCCGCCCCTCCGACTTCCGTCCAGCCGCCGCGTCCGGGACGCCCGGTCCGCGCGCCAGCCATGACCGCACCGCCCTTCTGACCACGGCGTCCCAGGCCCCGGGCCTGGCGGCCCGCACGCCCGTGGCCGACAACGCCGGAGACCGGACCCTGGTCGTGTCGCCGACCGAAGGGTTGATCGCGGGGGCGGCCGGCGCCTCGCTCAGAGAGACCCTGGGGCTTGAACTGTCGACCCTGACCGCCGCCAAGGGGAGTGTTCACGGCGCGCCGAGCGCGCACGAGGCCATCGAGGCGGCGGCGGCTCCGGTCGGGGACAGCGGTCTGTCCGTCGTGGCCTGGCGGCCCGAGACGACGGGGGCGGCGGCCATCATCAGCGATCTGTGGTTGCTGATCGCGCCCCTGGGGCTGGGGGTGCTGGTGCTGGGACTCGCCGTCATCCAGCGGTGGCGGCAGTCGCGGGCGTCGAGAGCCTGGGCCGAGACCGAGCACAGGTTCCGCGTCGCCGTCGAGGCGGCGCGCTGCGGCGTCTGGGAGTGGGACCTGAACGAGGGCGAGGTCGTGGTCTCGGACTACATGGCCGAGCTGCTGGGGCTGCCGGCCGGAGGCACGGTCAGCGCCGAGGCGGTGATGGAGCGGATCGCGCCCCGCTATCGCGATCTGGTCGAGCACGCCCTGCGTCAGGCCGCGACCTTCGGCGCCTTCGAGGTGACCTTCCCCGTGCCGCTGGCGACCGGCGGCGCGCGCTGGATCGATGCGCGGGGGCAGGCGCGGGGCGCGCGCGGCGACGAGGGCTTCTCGATGATCCTGGGCGTCGCGCTCGACATCACCGAGGCGCGGCGGGCCAAGGCCCAGGCGCAGTCGGCGGAGAACCGCCTGCGCGACGGGATCGAGAGCGTGTCGGACGCCTTCGTCCTGTTCGACAAGCACGGCCGGCTGATCCTGTGGAACCAGGCCTTCAAGGACGCCTTTGGGTTCGCGGACGAGGCCGTTCGTAAGGGCGCCATGAAGGACGAGCTGAACCGCATCGCCGCCCTGGCCATCAAGGAGGAGCGTCCCTCGGCCGAAGGACGCGCCGGGGCGCGCGAGGTCGAGCTCTACGACGGGCGGGTGCTGCAGCTGGCCGAGCGGTTCACCGGCGACGGGGGAACTGTCGTGACCGCTGCGGACGTCACCGCCATCCGCCGTCAGGAGCTGGAGCGGCAGCGCGCGGCCGACAGCTTGCGCACCATGGTCGACCAGCTGGAGACCAGCCAGGAGAAGCTGAGCCTGCTGGCCCGCAAATACGAGGTCGCCATGACCCGGGCGGAGGCCGCCAACCAGGCCAAGTCCGAGTTCCTGGCCAACATGTCCCACGAGCTACGGACCCCGCTGAACGCCATCAACGGCTTCTCGGAGATCATGGCTGGCGAGATGTTCGGCCCGCTGGGCGATCCCAAGTACAAGGGCTATGCCGCCGATATCCTGAAGTCCGGCCAGCATCTGCTGAGCCTGATCAACGACATCCTCGACATGGCCAAGATCGAGGCGGGCAAGATGACACTGCACTACGAGCCGGTCGATCTGATCGAGGTATGCGAGGACGCGATCCGACTGATGCGCGGCAAGGCGCAGGACTCAGGGCTGACCCTGTCCTTGCAGGCGCCAGATCTGCCGGAGATCGACGCCGACTATCGCGGGCTGAAACAGGTGATGCTGAACCTGATCTCCAACGCGGTGAAGTTCACGCCGGAGGGCGGGGAGATCACGGTGGCCTTGTCACGGCTGGATCAGGACCGGGTCCGGATCGCGGTCACCGACACCGGCATCGGCATCGCCGCCGCCGATCTGGCGCGTCTGGCCCAGCCCTTCGAACAGGTCGAGGGCCAGCATTCCAAGACCACGCAAGGGACCGGTCTCGGCCTGTCGCTGACCAAGGCCCTGATCGAGCTGCACAAGGGCGAGATGCTGATGGAGTCGGAACCGGGCGTGGGCACCACGGTGAGCTTCGACATTCCGATGAAACGGCCGGTCGCCCCGGTCGAACAGGCGCAGGCGGCCTAGATCACCGGGTGAGCCAAGGCTCCAGGACCACGCCGATCATCACCAGTATGGCGATGGCGATCACGCCGATCCACACCCACTCCTGAACACGAAAACGCTGCACCGATCCCCCAAGGATTTCCCTGTTATCCGTGCGGTTCTCCAGTGATTTCAGACAGAAGACCACCCCCGACGATTGGGGGGGGCGCCTATTTCAGTCGGTCTTCGCCCGCGTGATCCCCACGCCCGCCGCCGCCCTTGCCGCGATTGTCGAGGATGCGGGCGAAGGCGGCGCGGTCGGCCGGAGAGAGGGTGGCCAGAATGGCGATGGCGTCGGCTTCCAGCGTCCGGCGTGCGCGCAGTTCGGCGGCGCGCGACTGATCCAGCAGGGCCTCGACGCGAGCGGGGTCATAGGGTTGGGCGGCGGCGGCGGCCACGGCCTGGCGGCGCAGTTCGCGGGACTGCTGGAAGTCGGGCCGGGCGGCCATTCCGGCGTCGCGCAGGGCCTGTTTGACGGTGACGCGCGCCTCGGGGCTGAGGGCCTGCAGCAGTTCGCGCGTGGAGGGGCGGCGGTTGTCGGGCCCCTTCTCGTCCATACGGCGTTCCATCCGATCCTGACCGTTCAGGGCGGTGTAGGCGGCGGTGGCGGCGAAGACGTTGACCGCGACCGAGACGGCCAGGGCGCCGCCGAGAACGATAGCCAGGGTGCGGGCGTTCATCCCAGCACCTCGGTCTCGTCGAAACCGCCGAGCAGGGCCTGTTCCAGCACGGCGTCGGCCTGGCTCTGGGCCGCCAGATGGCCGCCGAGGTTGGTCCCGAAGACCACGCCCGCACAGGCGGCGGCGGCCCAGCCGGCGCCGCCGATCCACAGCAGCCTGCGCAACGAGGGCCAAGTCGCGCGAGCCTTCAGACTGGCGGCGGCCGCCGAGGCGAGGACGCGATCGCGCAGGGCCATGGACACGGTCGGATTGGGCGAGGCGAACAGGGCGGCGTCGGTCAGGCGCGCGTCGAACAGGATGCGTTCGGCCTCCGAATTGGCCTCGATCCAGGCGCGTGCGGCGTCACGCTCGCTTTCGGGCCAGCGGCGGACGTCGCCGCCGTAGGCATCGGCCATTTCGCCGAAACGCGTCGCGTCCATGCGCTCATCGATGCGCCTGGGTGTCATCCTCGTCCTCCTTCGGCCGCCGGTTCCGCGCCGGGGGCCAGATGCGCCAGGGCCTGTCTGAGGGTCCTGCGACCCCGCGACAACAGGCTTTCCAGCGCCTCGACACTGACCGACATCAGGCCGGCGGCCTCGATATTGGTCAGCTCCTGATAGTGACACAGCACAATGGCCTCGCGCTGGCGGTGCGGCAGGGCGGCGAGCGCCCGGTCCACCTGCGCGCCCAGCTGGGCCGCCAGAATGCCGCGATCCGGGGCCGGACCCTCGTCGGGTCGATCCAAGGAAATCTCGGTCGGAACCTCGCGACGCCGACGCAGGCGGTCGTAGCAAAGGTTCAGCCCCACCCGGTGCAGCCAGGTGTCGAACTTCGCCTTTCCCGGCGTCCAGCGTGGGGCCTGTTTCCAGGCGCGCAGCAGGGCTTCCTGGGCCACGTCCTCGGCCTCGACGGCGTCGCCCAGCATCCGCTGGGCCAGGGCCAGCATGCGCGGCAGCTTGCGCGCCACCAGCGCCTGAATGGCCGCGGGGTCGCCCTGACCCACGCGGCGCACCAGATCTTCGTCGGGATCGACGACAGAAGCCAAGCGGTCCCTTTCCCGACGTGCAGGCGGATTGGCGACGAAGCGGGACGGCCAGGGAAGCGCGACCGTCCCCATAGTCTTACTCCGAAGCGGGCGCGGAAGGCGACGCCTGACGGGCGGCGCGATGGGCCATCCGTTCGGCGCGGCGCTCCCCGCGCTGTTCACGCATCGCCTGACGGGCGGCGGTGCGTTCCTCGGCGGAGATGACGCCGTCGCGGTTCGTGTCGACGCGGTCGAACCGGGTCGTCAGACGGGTTCGGACATCGGCGATCGACACGGCCGGCGCTTCGCCGCGCTGCGCCCCTTGGCCGCGATGACCGCGCATCCCGGCCCATTGGCCGCGATGACCGCGCGGGCCCTGCATGCGGTGGCCGCGACCCTGGCGGGCGCCGTCGGCGCGGGCTTCGCGCGGAGCGGTGAACTCCTCACGGCTGATCGCGCCGTCACCATTCTTGTCGAGCGTCTCGAAGCGCGCCGAAACGCGCTGATTCCGGCGGGTGTCCCTGCCCGACTGCCGCTCCTCGGCGCTGACGGAGCCATCGCGGTTGGCGTCGATCGCGGTCAGGCGGGCGAGGCGGGCGTCGACGAACTCGGCGCGGGTCACCTGACCGTCGCGGTCGGCGTCTACGCGCGGACCGCGCGGCGCCTGTTGCGCCAGGGCGGACCCGGCGGTGAGCACGGCCAGGGCGGCGACGCCAGCGGCCAGGATGGTTTTCTTCATCTGTTCGTCTCCGAAAAGAGCGACCGCACATGCGCTCGCAAGACCCCCGTCTTGGAAGGTCTAACGGACGAGTTAGGACGATCCGTCGCGGGGTGCAGGTAGAGCCTTTTCAAAGGCCCGGCGGGCGTCCCTGCGGGTGGTCTCCAGCCGACGCCGCAGCGCCGGGAAGTCCACCTCGCCCGCCGCCTCGGCCAGGCGGGCACGGAAGGTCTCGCCCTCCCCTTCCGGATCGCCCTTGTCGTCGAAAGCGCAGGCCAGGAGCTGGGCCAGGGCCTGATGCAAGATCCAGCTGTCCTCCAGCTCGGGATCGTTCGCGAGCTGATCGAGGATGGAGACGCTGAGGGGGCCGCCCGAGGCTGCGGCCTGGAGCTGGCGGAACTGGCCGACGAACTCGGCGTCCACCAGGCCGCCGGGGATCAGCTTCAGGTCCCAGAAGCCCTTGGCCGGCCGCTCGCGCGCCATCAGGTCGCGCATGGCGCGGACGTCGCCGGCGGTGTCCACCTCAGGACGCGGGCGACGCAGGGCCGCCTCGATGGCCGCCGTCACCTGTGCGCCGAAGGCCGGATCGCTGGCCCAGGCGACGCGGGCGCGGGTCAGGGCCATGAACTCCCAGGTCGCGGCCTCGCCGGCGTAATAGGCCTCAAAGCCCGAGAGGGGCACGGACACCGGCCCCTTGGAGCCCGAGGGGCGCAGCCGCATGTCGACCTCGTAGAGACCGCCCTCGGCCGTGTGGGCCGAGAGGGCCGAGATCAGTCGCTGGGTGAAGCGGACGTAGAAGACGTCGGGCGACCAGCCCTTCGCAGCGGAGGTGGCGTCGGACGGCGCGCCATAGACGGTCATCAGGTCGAGGTCGGACCCGGCCGTCATCTCGCGCGACCCGGCCTTGCCCAGGGCGATCACCGCGACCGCCCCGGCCATGGCGCCGCCCAGACGCTCGGTCTCGGTCAGGGCCGCCGCCGCCAGGGTGCGCATGACGGCGTCGGCCAGATTGGTGAACCCCCGGCCCGCCGCCTCAGGGCCGACGCGGCCCGTCAAGGTCTGCATGCCGATGCGGAAGGCTTGTTCGCGGTGCAGGCGGCGCACGGCGTTCATGGCGCCCTCGAAGTCGCCAGCGGCTTGCGCCTCCTCGGCCATCTGGTCGAACAGGCCGGTGTTGATCCCGAGCTCGGTCTCGAACCGGACGTCGAGCATGGAATCCAGCGCCGCCGGATAGCGGCCCAGCGTCCGGGCGAGGCGCGGGGCGAAGGCCATGACGCCGACGATCCGCTCGAACAGCTCGGGCTGGTTCAGGAACAGGGCCTGGATCTGCACGCCCGCCGACAGGCCGGAGAAGAAGACCGAGAACCGGCGGAAGGCGGCGTCGGCGGCGCCGGTGCGAGCGAGCGCCGTCAGGAGGCGAGGAGCCAGCCGGGTGAACAGCTCGCGGCCCCGCGCCGACCGGGTCGCGGAGATCCGGCCGTGGTGCCAGGCGCGGATGGTATCGGCCACGGCGCCGGGTTCGGAGAAGCCCATGCGGCCGAGGGTGGCGAGGGTCTCCGGGTCATTGTCGACGCCGGTGAAGACGAGGCTGCCGAAGGGGGAGGACAGCTCCTCCTCCCCCTCGAACAGAGCGCCGTAGCGACGATTGACGCCGATCAGGACAGCCTCCACGCCTGCGTCGAAAGCGGCCAGATCGTCTTCTCCCGAGAGGGCGGCGACGGCGGCGCGGCGGGTCGGATCGGCGGGCAGGATGTGTGTCTGTTCGTCCTCGAGCATCTGGACGCGGTGTTCGAGGCCGCGCAGCTCGATATAGAAGGCGGTCAGTTCGGCGGCGACCTCGGCCGGAAGGTGACCCTTGGCGACGAGGGCGGCCAGGGCGTCGACGGTGCGTGAGGACCGCAGCGACGGGTCGCGGCCGCCGAGGATCAGCTGCTGGGTCTGGGCATAGAACTCGATCTCGCGGATGCCGCCGCGCCCGAGCTTCAGATTGGCGCCGGCCGCCTCCAGTCCCTCGCCGGTCTTGTGGACGTGGATCTGCCGCTTGATCGACTGGATGTCGAGCACGGCCTGATAGTCGAGGCTGCGGCGCCAGACGAAGGGGACCAGGGCCTTCAGGAAATCGCGGGCGGCGTCGAAATCGCCGCAGATGGCGCGGGCCTTGATGAAGGCGGCGCGCTCCCAGTTCTGTCCGACGCCCTCGTAGTAATCCAGCGCCATGGGCACGGCGACGACGGGCGGAGTCGAGGATGGATCGGGGCGCAGGCGCAGGTCGACGCGGAAGACGTAGCCGTCGGCGGTGCGCTCGCTGAGCAAACCCGCGACGCCTTGGGCGACGCGGTTCATCAGGCCTTGGGCTTCCGTCCCCTCGGCGAGGACGGGGGCCAGGCGGTCCGGGTCGAAGAAGAGGCTAAGATCGATGTCGGAGGAGTAGTTCAGCTCGTTCGCGCCATGCTTGCCCATGGCCAGGCCGAACAAGCCGGGGATGGGGCCCGAGCGGTCGTCGGCGGCGGTCAGGAGCTTGCCGCGTCGGCGCAGGTCCTCGGCCACGGCGGACAGGGCGGCGCGGGAGGCGACGTCGGCGAAGCGGCTGAGGGCGCCGGTGACCTGATCCAGGCTCCAGACCCCGCCAAGGTCGGCGAGGGCGGTCAGGAGGTGAAGTTCCGCCTTCAGCTTTCGGAGCGGCGAGCGCATGTCGTCGGCGCCGCCGGTCAGGGCGATGGTGCGGGCCGCGATGGTCTCCAGCCGGGCGTCGGGCGCCTCGGTCAGAACGGCGTGCAACATGTCCGGCCAACGGCGAGCGAGGCCGAACAGATAGGGAGAGGCGGCGAAAACGGGGGCAAGCGCAGGCCAGGCGGCGTCGAGCGTCGCGCTCCAGCCAGCCTCGGCGGCGGCGGGCGTCAGGCGGTCGCGGGCGCGGCGGGCCGCCTCCGCATCGACGATCGGGCCGCAGGGAGCCAGCCGGTCCAGCAGCGGCGCCTCGGTCATCCGTCGCTCGCGGGCGGCAGGACCAGGGCGACGCGGAGGCCCGGGCCGGAGCCGCCGTAAGCGCCGGGGCCCTCATCCAGTTGGATGCGGCCGAGGTGAGCCTCCATGACGGCGCCGACCAGCGACAGGCCCAGGCCCGATCCGGCCTCGGAGCGGCTGTTGTCGAGCCGGACGAAGCGTTCGATCACGCGCGGGCGGTCCTCCTCGGGCACGCCGGGGCCAGTGTCGGTGACGGAGAACTCGATCTCGCCCGAGGAGCGACGGCGCGCGCGCAGCATGACGGCCCCGCCGACAGGGGTGTATTTGATGGCGTTGTCGATGACGTTGGCCAGGGCCTGGGCGAGGAAGGGCCGCGCCCCCTCGATCAGCAGGCCGCGCTCGATCTCGGCGGAGAAGTCGAGACCCTTGTCCTCGGCGGCGGGCTCGTAGAGTTCGGCCATGTCGGCGGCGAGGTCGGCGGCGTCGAAGACGGCGGCGTCGGGCACCCGACCGGCCGCCGCCTGGAGCCGGGCGATGGCGAGGACGGTGTTGAAGGTCTTCAGAAGGGTGTCCGCCTCGTCCAGCGCGACCTGCAGGGCGTCGACGCCGTCGACACGGCCGGCCTCGGCGTCGATCAGGGCGACTTCCAGCTTGGCCCGCATCCGCGTCAGGGGGGAGCGCAGATCGTGGGCGATGGCGTCGCCGGCGTGGCGGATCGAAGCCATCGACTGCTCCAGCCGGTCCAGCATCCCGTTCAGCCCGACGCCGAGTTCATCGAGTTCGTCACCCGTGCCGCGCACGGCGACGCGGGCCTTGAGGTCGCCGTCCTGCACCGAACCGACGACGGCGTTCAGCCGCCCCATTGAGCGTTCAAGGTTACGGCTGATCAGCAGGCCGCCGCCCAGACCGAGCAGCAGCACCATGCCCATGGCCATCCACAACGCCTGGGTCAGACGGCCGAGATAGGCCTCGGTGTCGCCCAGGGATTCGCCGACGATCAGTCCCTCCCCGCCCTTCAGCCTGATCTGGACGGCGCGGACCTGGGGCCGGATGACGCGGCCGTCGGGGTCGGTATCGGTGATGGTGAAGGTGGTCCAGGCCTCCTCCGTCGTCGGCGCCTCGTCGAAGGGCGAGACGCTGAGACTGGAGGTGATGAAGGTCCCGTCCGGCTCCATCAGCCGATAGAGGAAGGCGCTGCGCGTCAGGGTCCGGTCGATGACCGCCATGTTGAGCGCGTCGATGCCGCGGCTGTCATAGACGCCGACCAGGGCCTGCAGCTCGCTGCGCACGTCCGTTTCGGCCTTGGCCTGAGCCTCTTGGGCCGAGGCGATATAGACGTAGGCCAGGATCGCGCTGGCCGCCGCGGCGAACAGGGCGAGGAACAGCAGCGTCAGCCGGAAGGGCGTGCGGCGGAAGAGGGAGGGGAGACGCATCGCCAAACTATTCTCCCTCCCCTTCATGGGGAGGGTGGTCGGAGCGCAGCGGAGACCGGGTGGGGTGCTCCCCCAGCTTTTGCCGGATGAACTCCACCACGTCGCCGAGGTTGTCGCGGATCATCGCATTGTCGAACCGCAAGGTCCTGAAGCCTTCCTGAGCGAACACCGCGTCCCTGATCCTGTCCTTCTTCGCACCGTCTGCGGTTTCATGCGAGGCGCCGTCGACCTCGATGATCAAACGATGGTTGAAGCAGACGAAGTCGAGGAAATACCCTCGGACCGGCGTCTGTCGCCTGAAATGATAGCCTTCTCGTCGCAGAGCTTTGAGGCCGAGCCACAGGCGCGCTTCCGGCGGGGTCATCGCCTTGCGCATCGCTCGGGCCTTGGTCGTTGCTTCCTTCAAGTCGTGGAGTTCCCCACCCGACCTCGCAGCGCTCGGCCACCCTCCCCATGAAGGGGAGGGAGAAAGTCTTTCGTCCCTACGCCTCCAGCCGATACCCCGCCCCGCGCACCGTCTGCAGCATCGCCTTGTCGAAGCCCTTGTCGATCTTGGAGCGCAGGCGGGAGATGTGGACGTCGATGACGTTGGTCTGGGGGTCGAAATGGTATTCCCACACCTTCTCCAGCAGCATGGTGCGGGTCACCGACTGGCCGGCGTGGCGCATCAGGAACTCCAGAAGCTGGAACTCGCGCGGCTGCAGGTCGATCTCGGTGGCGCCGCGATGCACGGTGCGGCCGATCAGGTTCATCTCCAGGTCGCCGACCTTCAGCACGGTCTGGACCCCGCCCGTCTCGCGACGGCGCGACAGGGCCTCGACCCGGGCGATCAGCTCGGCGAAGGCGTAGGGCTTCACCAGGTAGTCGTCGCCGCCGGCCTTCAGGCCCGTGATCCGGTCCTCGACCTCGCCCATGGCCGACAGGAAGAGCACCGGCGTCTGGTCGCCGTCCTTCCTCAGGGTCTCCACCATGCCGATGCCGTCCAGGCGGGGCATCATCCGGTCCACGACATAGACGTCGTAGTCGCCCTTCTGCGCTTCCAGCAGGCCATAGGCGCCGTCGATGGCATGGCTGGCGCTGTGACCGGCCTCGGTCAGGCCGCGCACCATGGCCTGTGCGGCTTCGGCGTCGTCCTCGACCACGAGAATTTTCATTGGGCCGCCCCTCCGGAATCACAATCGCCGCCGACGGTAGTCCATCGGCGGCGACTTGGGGAGTTAAGCCTTGTTCAGGCTGCGGACCACTCCGAGGCGGATCATTCCACCTTGGCCAGTTCGAGTACGACGGAGCGATTGCCGGCCGGTGTTCGCACCAACAGGAAGATTCCTTCCCGGCCCGCTGCTTTCGCGGCAGCCACAGCGGCCCGGAAGTCCGCCACTGTCCGAACCGGCCTCAGATTGGCCTGCACGATGACGAATCCGGCTTCGTAGCCATCCCGTGCGGCACGAGACCCTTCGGCAACGCCCGTGATGACAAGGCCCTCGACACGTTCGGAGATCGAGAAACGCGAACGCAGGCCATCGGTCAAAGGCGCGACGGTCAGGCCTTCGATGACTTCGCCCGCGGGTGCGACCGGCCGACCAGGCGACGGCTCAGCGCCTTCCTCAGTCGTCTGTGCCGCTTGAATATCAGCCGGGCGCGTGCCCGAGCGGATGCTGAGCGTCTGACGGCGACCTTCGCGGACGATTTCCAGGCGAAGCTCGTCACCGGGCGCAGCCTGTCCGACCTGGCGGGTCAGTTCTGTGGAGGTCTTGATATCCCGGCCATTCAGCTTGACCACCAGGTCGCCTTCACGGAGACCGCCTACATCCGCCGGGCCGCGTGGCGTTACGCTGTTCACGTACGCACCCTCTGGAAGATCAGCCGCTTCGCGCGCGCTGTCGCTGAGGGTCTCGATGGTAACGCCCAGATAGCCGCGCTCGATGGCCCGACCTGTCATCAGGCGATCTGTCACCGACTTGGCGATCGAGGCCGGGATGGCGAAGCCGATGCCGACCGAGCCGCCCGTCGGCGAGAAGATCGCCGAGTTGACCCCGATCACGCGGCCATAGATGTCGAAGGTCGGGCCGCCCGAGTTGCCCCGGTTGATGGCGGCGTCGATCTGCAGATAGTCGGTGTAGGGCGTGGTGCCGTCGCCGATGTCGCGGGCGCGAGCCGAGACGATGCCGGCCGTGGCCGTGCCGCCGAGACCGAACGGATTGCCGACCGCGATGACCCAGTCGCCGACGCGCGGCTCGGCCGCTTCCTCGAAGCTGACGAACTTGAAGTCCGAGCCCTCGACCTTGACCACGGCCAGGTCGGTGTCCTGATCGCGACCGACCAGACGGCCGGGCAGTTCACGGCCGTCCGACAGTTTGACGGTGATCTTGGTGGCGTTGGCGACGACGTGGTTGTTGGTGACGATGAAGCCGTCGGCCGAGATGAAGAAGCCGGAGCCGGCGCCCTGGGCGGTCGGCGCGTCCTCGCCCTGTTCCGCTTCCGGGGTCTGGGGCGCCTGGAAGCCGAAGCCAGGCAGGCCGGGGATCGGGATCAGGCCGCTGCGCGGACGTTCGATCGGGGTCTCGACGTCGATCTGGACGACGGCGGGCGAGACCTGATCGAAGATGTCGGCGAAGCTGAGGGGCGCGCCCTGGGGCGGGGCGAAGGCGAGGCCCGAGGCGCCGGCGGACGGGATCAGCCGCCCGCTCGCCTCGGCGGCGTTGGCGCCGGGCCAGTCGATCACGCCCCCGGCGGTCGCGGCGGCCGCGAAAGTCAGGCCGACGGCGGCCCCCAGGATGAATTCCTTGCGCTTCAGCATCGGTGTCTTTTCGATCCTTCATGGTCCGTGACGGACCCGTTTCGCCTTCTGATATAGACCTCCGGCGGCTTTCGCCAACCGTGGACTTGCGAGGCTTCTACCCGCTCAACGCCCGTCGTGAGGCGCGGATGCGTCAGGATCAGGGCGAACCGTTTCAGTCTGGAGAAGATCGGCCAGCCGACGTTCCTCGTCGGGCGAGAGCGGCGCGGTTTCGACGGGCTTTCTGCGGGCGAAAACGACGAGCGCCGCGCCGCCGATGACGGCCAGAAGGCCCGGGCCGAACCACAGCAGCCAGGTCCCGGTCCGCACCGGCGGGGTGAACAGGACGTAGTCGCCGTAGCGGCGCACGAGGTCGTCTCGGACCTGCTGGTCGGTGGCGCCCGAGGCGATCTCCTCGCGGATCAGGCGGCGCATGTCGCCCGCGATCCCGGCCGGACTGTCGGCGATGGATTCGTGCTGGCAGACGACGCAGCGGACCACGGAGAACAGCCGCTGGGCGCGGGCCTCTGCGCCGGGCGAGGCGAGCGGCTGGTCTGGGGGAGCGGCGGGTTCTTGGGCCCGGACCGGGCCGGACAGCATCAGGATAGCGAGCACCATGGCCACCAAAAATCCGCTCATCCCCGCGAAGGCGGGGCCCCAATCCTTTGGGCGGTCAGAGGCGTCAAGCGCGCGTCGACCGCGATTCCGCATGTCTTGCCCCTGTCTAAAACCTGGGTCCCCGCCTTCGCGGAGATGCACAGAAAATGGAAAGGTCACGCGGCCGCGACCTTCTTCCGCCCGCCCACCGCCAGCCTCAGCCGCCGATCGAACAGGGATAGCACCCCGCCCAGGGCCATCACGAACGGGCCGAGGAAGATCAGCCGGGCCCAGGGATTGTAATAGACCCGGACGGTCCAGGCGCGGGCGGCTTCCGGCGTCGAGCGGCGCTCGCCCATGACGACATAGACGTCGTCCAGCCCCCGGAAATCGAGGCCGACCTCGGTCGTGGTCTGGCCGCCGGCGGGGAAGAAGCGGCGTTCGGCCGTGACGGTCTTCGGGACGGCGCGGCCGTCGGTGGAGGTGACGGTCAGGGTCCCCTGCTCGGCCAGATAGTTGGGGCCTTCGACGATCTCGACCTTGTCGAGGGTGACGGCCCAGCGTCCGGCCTGGACCTCGCCGCCGATGGGCAGGGGGGCGGCCGCCTCGACCGTGAAGCCGGTCTCGACCACGGCGCCGAGGACGAAGAGGCCCAGGCCCGCGTGTGCGAGCGTCATGCCCCAGGCGCCGAGCGGCAGGCCTCTGGCGCGGCGGCCGACCTCGGGCAACGGGGCGTGGAACAGGCGGACGCGCTCGACCACCTCGGCCAGGGCGCCCAGGATCAGCCAGGCGCCGACGGCGAGCCCGGCCGCCGCAAACGCCTTCTTCGGCTCGAAGGCCAGCCAGCCGACGAAGCCGCAGGCGAGGGCGAGGCCGCCGGCGACGGCGAGCCGCTGCAGGGCGCCTACCGCGTCGCCGCGCTTCCAGGCCAGCAGCGGCCCGGCGGGCAGGATCAGGAAGGCGACCGCCATCAGGGGGGTGAAGGTCAGGGCGAAATAGGGCGGGCCGACCGAAATGGTCGCGCCGGTCGCGGCCTCCAGGATCAGCGGATAGAGGGTGCCGAGGAGGACGGTCGTCGCCGCCACGGTCAGGAAGAGGTTGTTCAGGACCAGGGCGCCCTCGCGGCTGATCGGGGCGAACAGGCCGCCGCCCTTGAGCTGGGGCGCGCGCCAGGCGAACAGGGCGAAGGCCGATCCGGCCGTGGCGGCGAGGATGCCCAGCAGCATCAGCCCCCGCTCCGGATCGACGGCGAAGGCGTGGACGCTGGTCAGGACGCCGGACCGGACCAGGAAGGCGCCCAGCATGGAGAAGGTGAAGGCCAGAAGGGCGAGGAACACGGTCCAGCCGGCGAGGGCGCCCCGCCGTTCGGTGACGACGGCGCTGTGCAACAGAGCGGCGCCCGCGAGCCAGGGCATGAAGCTGGCGTTCTCGACCGGGTCCCAGAACCACCAGCCGCCCCAGCCGAGCTCGTAATAGGCCCAGAAGGCGCCCAGCGTGATCCCGGCGGTCAGGAAGACCCAGCTGGCGAGGGCCCAAGGCCGGACCCATCGCCCCCAGGCGGGCCAGAAGCCGGAGAAGGCCCGGCCCTCGATCAGGGCGGCGACGGCCAGGGAGAAGGTCACCGAGAAGCCGACATAGCCCGCGTAGAGCATGGGCGGATGGATCGCGAGCGCCGGGTCCTGAAGCAGAGGGTTCAGGGAGGCGCCCTGAAGCGGAGCCGGGTCGATCCGCTCGAACGGGTTGGAGGTGAAGACGGCGAAGGCGAGGAAGAGCGCGCCCAGGCCGCCCTGCACGCCGACGGCCGAGGTCTTGAGGCCGAACGGCAGGCCGCGCGCGCGGGTCAGGGCCGCGCCAAAGCCGGTCATGACCAGGCACCACAGGACCAGCGACCCCTCGTGGCTGCCCCAGGCGGCGGCCACCTTGTAGAGCATCGGCTTGTCGGTGTGGCTGTTGTTGGCGACGTTCGCGACCGAGAAGTCCGAGGTCGCGAAGGCGAAGATCAGGGCGGCGAAGGCGAGCGCCGTAGCCAGCGCGGCGGCGACGGCGGCGCCCTCTGCGCCTCCGGCCAGCAGGGGGCTGCGACGCAGACGGCCGGTCGTGGCGAGGCCCGTCTGGAGCACCGACAGCATCAGGGCCAGGATCAGCGCGAAGGCGCCGAATTCGACGATCATGAGGAGGTGCGGCCGCCTTCAGGCCGCCACTCGCCCTTTGCCTTCAGCCGGTCGGCGACTTCGCGCGGCATGTAGGTCTCGTCGTGTTTGGCGAGGACGGTGTCGGCGTGGAAGACGCGGTCGGGGCCGAACTTGCCCTGGGCGACGATCCCCTGCCCTTCGCGGAACAGGTCGGGCAGGTCGCCGTGGTAGACGACGCGGCTGGTCGCGGCGTTGTCGGTGACCGAGAAGGCGACGGTCGCGCCGTGGTGTTCGACGCTGCCGGCCTCGACCAGACCGCCCAGGCGGATCATCCGGCCGGCGGGGGCGGCCGCGGGCGTCGCTTCGGACGGCGAAAAGAAGAAGGTCACGCTGTCCTTCATCGCCCATAGCGACAGGCCGACGGCCAGAGCGAGCACGGGGGCGGCGGCGGCCACGACCCACAGGCGGCGACGGGCCTTCGGCGATTTGGGAAGCCAGCTCATGGGCGGACGACGGGTTCCGGGAACGGAGAAGTCGCGCCGTATAGCGCCTGAGACGCGCGGCTCCAACGGGTCATGCGGCCGCGTCCAGACGCGTGACCAGATCGACCCGGCGCGGATCGGCCGGATCGAGTGCGGCGATCAGTGGGGCCCAGACCTCGCGGGCCTTCGCCGTATCGCCGCGTTTGAGCGCCGCCTCGCCGAGGAAATAGCGGGCGCCGAGCTGGTCCGGATCGATCGACAGGGCGCGGGTGAAGGCGGCTTCGGCGTCGACGCCGACCTCGCCGTCGGCCGCGCGGACCAGGCTTTCGCCGAGACGCGCCCAACTGGTGGCGTCGTTTTCGTCCAGCCGCAGGGCCTGACGGAAGGCGGAAGCCGCGCCGATGGGGTCGCCGGCTTCGAAGCGGGCGGCGCCCAGCATGGTCAGGGCGGTGCGGTTGTCGGGTTCGCGCTTGACCGCCCGGCTGAGAACGGCGGCGATCTGTTCGGCGTCGAGGGTCTCGGGACTGGCGGCCCAGTCGTCGATGCGGCGCTCGTAGGCCTGGTCCGGCAGGCCGGGCGCGCCGACGACGAAATAGAGGCCGAGCGTCGCGGCGGCGGCGGCGATCAGGCCGCTCAGGACGATGGTGCGGTCCCGTCCGCCGACGCGCGGGGCGGCTTCGGGCCGGGCGCCCGACAGCAGCCTGCGTCCCGCCTCGGCGCGGGCGGAGGCCCAGGCGTCTTCGTCGAGCAGGCCCCGCGCCCTCAGCCGGTCCAGCTCGGTCAGTTCCGCGCCGGGGGTGTCGGAGACGGGGGCCTCACGGTCCGCGCCGCGCCGCGCGAGGCTCAGCACCAGAAGCCCGGCCAATGCCGTGGCGAGGCCCGCCAGGGTCCAGAATACGATCATCCGCCGCCTTTAGCGGATCAGGCGGCCCGGGGCGAGGCGTCCTCGATGGCGTCGAGCGACGGACGGGCCCCGGCGGCGGCGGCGCGTCGCCGCACGGTGCGCGCGGCTTCGGTCGCCTCGATCAACAACAGGCATTTCGCGAGGGTCTCGACCTGGGCCAGGGACTTGCGCTGATCCGGGGCGTCGCCGGCGTTAACGGCCTCGATCACCATGTCGACATAGGCGGTGATCCGCTCGGTCACCGACTGGACCAGCTGAACCCGCAGGCCCTCGCAGCCGAAGACCTGGGCCGCCGTTCGCAGGGCGCCGAGCAGGGTCAGCTGGACGATGGCCGCCTGCACCGCCTCCAGCGGCGCCGCCTCGGCTTCAAGATCGGGGACCTTGCGGGTCATCCGGCCGGAGAGCTTGGCCTCGCGGGACGGCATCAGCCTGTCGAGCGCCTTGTCCAGGGTCTTTAGGGTTCTGGAGAGGGTCGCGTTGATGCGTTCGCGGGCCTCGCGCGCCTGTTTGCCCCAGCTTCCGTCGGGATCAAGCTGCAGGGTGATGTCCAGCTCGCCCAGGGTCTCGGCGCACCAGGCGATGTCCGCGCGCAGGCCCGGTCCGGGATCGGCCTTGACGCCCGGGCCATAGGAGGCGATGCGGCTGACCCGCGCCTCGACCTCGGCGATCAGACGATTGACGAACCCGGCCATCTCCGATTCCGACAGCAAGCCTTCCTTGGACGCCGACTTGGACGAATGGACCACCAGTCGCAGGATCAGGGAGGCGTCCGCCAGATGGGCGAAGAAGATCTCCAGCATGCGCGGCCCGCCGTCGGCGGTGACGCCCGCGCTGTCGCGGATCAGCAGGCGCAGCTCGGCCATCTGATCCCCGGTGGGCCGCAGGATCAGGTCGGGCAGGATCAGGAGGCCGCGTCGCGCCATGGTCGCGAGGTCGAAGCACAAGGCCAGCTCCTCCAACCCCTTCACACGCGCCTCCTGGTCGGCGCCGGCCGAGGGCCAGACGATCTCAGGATGGTCGCGCACGCATCCGGCGGCGGCCACGCAGATGCGGTCGGCGACCGCGCGCATTTTCGGATTGTCCTCGATCGGCCGGTAGTCGTCGAGGATCAGCAGCAGTTCAGGCTCTTTGCTCGACGCCGCCTTCCACAGGCGGGGCAGGACGTCGGAGGGGAAGGTCAGGGCCTCGACGCCGTCCGGCCGGCGCTGAAACATCGGCAGCAGCGGGGCGAAGGCGATGGCGCGGCGGCGGCGGTCGATGGTTTCGTCCGCCAGCATGATGCTGAGCGCGGCCGCGCGCTCTCCGGGCATCTGAGAAACCGCGCCCGACAGGGTTTTCAACACGCGATCGGGCACGCGCTCCAGCATCTGGGCGAGCACTGCACGCTGCGCGACCGAAAGCTCGGCCATGCGAAACTCCGTACGCCGCAGGCATGCGGCCGAGGATCACGGTGAAGGCGCGGGGTTAACATTCCGGTAGCGCACGTTCCCGTCAGGTTCAGGCCTCCGCGGCGGGCAGCTCCAGCACCGCTTTCAGGCCGCCGAGGTCGCTGGCCGCGAGGGTGAGCCGCCCGCCGTAGGCCCGCGTCAGGTCGTCGACGATGGCGAGGCCCAGGCCCGAGCCCGGCGCGTTCTCGTCCATCCGCGCCCCGCGTTTCATCGCGCCGTCGCGCTGTTCGGCCGGCAGGCCCGGCCCGTCGTCCTCCACCACGGCGATCATATGACCCAGGCCGGACGCGCCAGCGGAGACCCGCACGCGCCGCTTCGACCATTTGCAGGCGTTCTCCATCAGGTTGCCGAGAATCTCCTGCAGGTCCTGACGCTCGCCGAGGAAGGCCAGTTCGTCGGGCGCGCGCCAGTCGATCTCGACGTCCTTGGACTGGAAGACCCGCTCCAGCATGACGGCCAGCTCGTCGATGACCTCCCCCACCGGCGTCTTCTCGCCCAGGCCATGGGCGGCCCGGGCGGCAGCGCGGGCGCGGCGCAGGTGGTGGTCGACCTGGCCCTTCATCACCTCCGACTGGCGTCGGACGATGTCGGCCAGCGGCCCGGTGTCGGTCCCCGCCTCGGCCAGCATGACCGACAGGGGCGTCTTCAGGGCGTGAGCCAGGTTGCCGACATGGGTCCGCTGGCGCTCCACGACTTCCTGATTATGATCGAGCAGCCGGTTGACCTGTTCGGCCAGGGGCTGAATTTCGGTCGGATAGGATTTCTCGATCCGGGCGGCCTTACCCTTGCGGACGTTGGCGATCTCGACGCGCAGGTCGAAGAGGGGGCGCAGACCGATCTGGACCTGCAGGAAGACGGCGATGATCAGGCCGATGCCGAGGATCAGCAGAGCCGTCCAGGTGAAGGTCGCGAACTGGCGCGTGTCGGACTCGATCTCGGACCGGTCGATGCCCGCCATGAAAACCAGCGGCTGTCCGTTCAGCGTCTTCATGCTGGCTGCGATGCGCAGCGGCTGGGCCGCGCCGGGCAGGATGCCGGGGTCGTTGTAGCTGAGGGTCGATCCCATTGAGGCCTGCAGCCGTCCCGGCAGCTCCGGATCGACGTAGAGGCTTTCGCCCGACAGGGACGGCGACTTGGCCAGGACGACAAAGCCGCCGTCGGCGTCGACGCGGCCGACCATCCAGTATTTTCCCGACAGGCCGCGCAGGGTGGGGGCGTCCTTGATCTCGGCGACCCGCAGCCCTTCCGGGGTCATGACGCTGGCGATGACCACGTCGTCGATAACTCCGCCCAGAGAGTTGCCCAGACGGCGCAGGGCGCTTTCTTGGTACTGGCTGGTCAGCATCCAGCCGGTCAGCATCAGGGCGACCACGATCCAGGCCGAGGCCAGCCAGATCAGACGACGCGTCAGGCTGCGGCCTGGACGGCCGAACCAGCGGCCCCAGGACGGCTTGGTCGCAGGCTGGGGCGCCGAGGCCTCGTCGCTCACGCGGCTTCGGACTCGCCGGCCAGGGGCGTCAGACGATAGCCGAGGCCGCGCACGGTCTCGATCCGGTCGGACCCGACCTTCTTGCGCAGGCGGCCGATGAAGACCTCGATGGTGTTGGAATCGCGGTCGAAGTCCTGATCGTACAGGTGTTCGACCAGCTCGGTCCGGCTGATGACCCGGCCCTGGTGCATCATCATGTAGTGCAGCAGTCGGTATTCGAGCGACGTCAGCCGCAGGGGCTCGCCGTTGACCGTCGCCCGCGCCGCGCGCGGATCCAGACGCAGACCGCCGCACGCCAGCGTCGCCGAGGCGATGCCGGCCGAACGGCGCAGCAGGGCGCGCAGGCGGGCCAGAAGCTCTTCGGTGTGGAAGGGCTTGGTCAGATAGTCGTCGGCTCCGGCGTCGAACCCCGAGACCTTGTCCGACCAGGCGCCGCGCGCCGTCAGGATCAGGACCGGCGTCGTCTTGCCGTCCCGGCGCCAGCGCTCCAGCACCGAAACGCCATCGATCTTGGGCAGGCCGAGGTCGAGAACGACGACGTCGTAGGGTTCGGTATCGCCCAGGAAGTGGGCTTCCTCGCCGTCGGCGGCGTGATCGACGGCATAGCCGGCGTCGCTGAGGGCTTGCTTGAGTTGACGCGACAGGTCGGCGTCGTCTTCGACAAGGAGAACACGCATTCGGTGGGGTCCTTCTTAGCCGCGCGAGCTGACGGCGATGTCGATGATCTGACCGTCGCGCTCGAAGCGGAAGACATAGGAGTCGCCGCGCAGGCCCAGCGAGCCGACGAAGCGGGCGCCGCGCGCACGGGACTGGGCGATGCCCTGGGCCTCGGCTTCGGAGATGCGACGCTCCTGGCGTTCGAACGACTGACCATTGTTGCGGTCGCGATCGCCGCGGCCGCCACGATCCTGCGCGGTCGCGGCGCTCAGGGGCGCCGCGGCGATCAGGAGGGATAGGGCAAGGGCGGACAGGCGGGTCATGGAGCGTCTTATGTCGCCGCCGCTCTGAACGGAGGCTGAACGCCCAGCTTAGGGAGGTTTAACCTCAGACGAAACCGGCGTCTCGCATCGGATGAACGCAAGCTGACACGCGCTGTTCAGGAACGGCTCAGCGGCAATCCGCTCTTATGGCGCCAACGCAGCCGGTCCGGTTGCGGAGAACAGAGATGGAGTAATCCGATGAAGAAGTTGATGATCCCCGCCCTCGTTCTGGCTTCGGTGTCCGCCGCCGCCCTGCCCGCCGCGGCCCAGAACTATAACAACCGCGGCCACAACCAGGGGTACAATCAGAACTACGGCGGCTGGCAGTCGATCAACGTGCGCCAGGCCAACCTGGATCGCCGCATCGACGTCGGGGTCCGCAACGGCCAGCTGAGCCGCCGGGAAGCCACCCGTCTGCGCGGGGAGTTCAACGGCCTGCTGCGCCTCGAGGCCAACTATCGTCGCGGCGGCCTGACGGCCTGGGAGCGTTCGGACCTCGACCGTCGCTTCGACCGCCTCTCGGCCCAGATCCGTGACGAGCGTCGCGACCGCGACAATCGTCGCTACTAGGACCTGACCATCGCCGGCGGCCGACCCGTAGCCCGGTCGCTGGCGAAACGGGGGCGCGATCCGAAAGGGTCGCGCCCTTTCGCGTGTCAGAAGCGAAGCACCGAGCTCATCACCGTCACCGCCTGGCCCCGGATCAGCACACGGTCGCCGACGAGCTCGGTCTCGAACCGCGCGCCTCGGCCCGGATAGGCCTGTTCGAAGGTGATGTTGGTCCGGCCCAGCTTCGTCGCGAAAAGGGGCGCCAGACCGCAACGCGCCGAACCGGTCGCCGGATCCTCGTTCACGCCGCAGCCGGGGCCGAAGAACCGGTCCACCACATCGACGCCGTCGTCCGACAGGGCGGCGGCGATGACCTGCCCGTTCTCCAGCGCTCCATTGCCGAACGCCATCAGGGCCGGGATGTCGGGCGTCAGCTCCCGGACCGTCTTCGCATCGGCCATCACCGCCATCAGATACCGGCTGGCCCACACCTCGACAGGCTCGGCGCCGAGCGCCTCGGCCAGGCCCTTCGGCGTCTCGACCCGCGACAGCGGATCGGCCGGGAAGTCCATCTCGTAACCCTCGCCGAACCGGTCGACGGTCAGGGGCCCCGACGCCGTGTCGAAAGTCAGCCGGCGCGCCTCGACGCCCAGTTCGCGGAACAGGACATGGGCGGCCGCGAGGGTCGCGTGGCCGCACAGGGAGACCTCGGTCGCAGGGGTGAACCAGCGCAGGTCGAACCGCGCCGGATCGGGCGTGGTGCGCAGGAAGGCGGTCTCCGAATGATTGTTCTCGGCCGCCAGCGACTGCATCCAGGCCGCATCGGGCCAGGCGTCCAGGGGCTGGAGCACGGCGGCGGGATTGCCCATGAAGGGGCGTTCGGCGAAGGCGTCGACGGTCCACTGGCGCATCAGGCGATCTCCGGTTCGATGACGGTCAGTTCCGGCCAGAGCGCCAGCCGTTTCTCGACCACCCTGGACCAGTCCTTCGCAACGCCCCGGTTGGGGTTGGGACGAAGGACCAGGTCGAACAGGTCCTCCAGTCCCAGCGGCGCCGCGACGCTGATCGTGTCGTCGGCTTCCAGCCGGACCCCGATGGCGAAACAGGGCGCCACGAACCGCTCCAGCGCCTCGTCGGTGTTGGCGATGGGCGGATAGGGCTCGCCGAAATGGGCCGGGAACCAGATCGGCACCCGCGCCTGATTGCGCACCTCGACGTCGGTGCGGAAGGGCTCATCGAAGGCGGCGGCGACGCGCTTGATGATGACATCCTCGGCGTCCCAAGAGGTGTCCGGATCGAAATAGCCGAGGTCGAAATCGCGGCGGCCATATCCCGCCGGCCGGCCGGTCAGGGCGTTCCACGCCGACTGATAGACCGCGCCCGAGAAGACCCGCCAGTCGGGCAGATCCAGGCTCCGCACCGTCCTCAGTACGTGCATCAGGTCGGCGTCCTCGTGCAGGATTTCGACCAGCCGCGCCTCCAGATCGATCATCGCGCATCCCTCAGCGGCCAGCCGTGGTCGAGTGGACCGTGCCCTCCGCCCAGCCCCGGCGCGCGCCGGATGGCCTCGGACACATAGGCCCAGCCTTCCGCCACCGCCGTCTCCACCGGCCGCCCCTGCGCCAGACCCGCCGCGATGGCGCTGGCCAGGGTGCAGCCCGTCCCATGGGTCGAGGTCGTTTCGATGCGCGGCCCCTCCAGCAGGGTTTCGCCGGTCGGGGTGATCAGGAGGTCGACGACCGTCTGCCCCGGGACATGGCCGCCCTTCATCAGCACGGCCTTGGCGCCCAGCTCCAGCAGGGCCGCGCCCGCCCGACGCTGGCCGTCCAGATCCTCGACCGCGATCCCGGTCAAGGCCTCGGCTTCGGGCGCATTGGGGGTCAGTAGCGCCGCACGCGGGATCATCAGCGATCGCACCGCCGCCACCGCGTCGTCGTCCAGCAGGGCCGCCCCGCCCTTGGCCACCATGACAGGATCGACCACGGCCGCCGCGCTCGAGGTGTCGAGAACGGCCGCGACCCGCTCCACCACCAGCACCGAGCCCAGCATGCCGGTCTTGATCGCATCGGCGCCGATGTCGTCCAGCACCGCCCGAGCCTGGGCCTCGATAAGGTCGAGCGGCAGGGAATGGACGCCGTGAACACCGAGGGTGTTCTGGACCGTGATCGCGGTGATGGATGTGGCCGCATAGCCGCCCATGGCCGTCACGGCCTTGATGTCCGCCTGGATGCCCGCCCCGCCGCCTGAGTCCGACCCGGCGATGATCAGGACGCGGCCGCGAGACTCGGGGAGCGAAGATGTCATGCCGCTGGATGCCGCGCCCGGCCGGGATCGGCAAGCACGCTTTGTGTATTGCGGTATGGCTATATAGCTATTAAACGATACTCATGCACGCCGTCCTGACCGCCCTCGCGGAACCGAACCGCC
Organism: Brevundimonas sp. NIBR11; assembly: GCF_027912535.1. Taxonomy (NCBI): domain Bacteria; kingdom Pseudomonadati; phylum Pseudomonadota; class Alphaproteobacteria; order Caulobacterales; family Caulobacteraceae; genus Brevundimonas; species Brevundimonas sp. NIBR11. The sequence continues at coordinate 2,375,464 of NZ_CP115465.1, forward strand.
TGGCCATCATGGCCCTGCTCCGAGACGGCGAACGGCCCGCCGGAGACTTCGTCGAGGCTCTGCCCGTCAGCCAGCCGGCGGTGTCGAAACATTTGTCGGTGCTGCGCGAAGCCGGTCTGGTGACCGTGCGCAAGGACGCCCAGCGCCGCCTCTACAGCCTGAACACCGCGCCCCTGGCCGAGCTCGACGCCTGGCTGGAGCCCTATCGCAAATTCTGGATCAACCGTCTCGACGCCCTGGAGCGTCACCTCGACAAGGAGTTCCCGCAATGAACGAGACCCTGGAAACGCCCTGCGACCAGGGCGAGATCCGCACCCTTGATGACGGCTGGGAAATCCGCTTCGAGCGCCGCCTGCGCCATTCGCCCGAGCGAGTGTGGAAGGCTCTGACCACGCCGGAAGGCCTCGCTTGCTGGCTGGCCGAAGCGGACATCGACCTCGTCCCCGGCGGCAAAATGGATCTGCATTTCCGCCAGCCGGACCATGAGTTCATGCCCGACACGCCCGACCGTCGCATCCAGAACAACGAGGTGCTGGTCGTCGAGCCCTACACACGGTTCGAACACACCTTCGGCTCCAACGCACTGTCTGTGGTTCGCTGGCTGCTGACGCCCGACGGCGACGGCACCCATATCCAGCTGGTCCATCGCATCCCGCAGGGCTGGGAAGGCGGCCGCGCCAATGTCCTCAGCGGCTGGCGGACCCATATGGACGGGCTGGAGGACGCCATCCGCGGCGTGCGGCACCTATGGGACTGGGACGTCTTCCTCGCCCGCCGCTCGGCCTGGATGGAGACGCTGGCATGACCACCGCCCACCCTTTCCTGATGTTCCAGGGCCAGTGCGCCGAGGCGCTGGAGTTCTACGCCGCCACCCTGCCCGAAACCCGCATCCTGTCGCTGGACCGGAAGCCGGACGGGACCGTGGCCATGGCCCGGTTGTCGATCGCAGGGCTGGAGGTCATGGCCAACGACAGTCCGCCCGTGCACGACTTCACCTTCACCCCATCGATCTCGACCTTCCTCGGCGTCGACGAGCCGGATCAGGTCGATGCGCTGGCGACGGCGCTCTCGACGGACGGCAAGGTCATGATGCCAGCGAACAACTACGGCTTCTCGCGTCGCTTCGCCTGGGTCCAGGACCGGTTCGGCGTGTCCTGGCAGATCAACGCGGCCTAGCCGGCCGCCTGAACCGCCGCCTGGACCGCCAGGGCCTGGACCGTTTCGCGGACGTCGTGGACGCGGACGATGGTCGCCCCGCGACGCGCGCCTTCCAGAGCGAGCGCGATGGAGCCGCCCAGCCGGTCGTCGGCTTCGGTCGCCGAGGGATCGATGTTGCGGACCATCCGCTTGCGGCTCGCCCCCAGCAGGACCGGGAAGCCCAGCTCGGCCAGCGTTCCCAGACCGGCGATCAGCGCCAGATTATGCTCGATGGTCTTGCCGAAGCCGATGCCGGGATCGAGCGTGATCCTGGACCGCGCCACACCCGCCGCCATCGCCGCCTCGGCGCGCGCGGCCAGATAGTCGCGCACCTCCGCGACCACGTTGCCATAGCGTGGCTCGACCTGCATCGACCGCGGCTCGCCCAGCATATGCATCAGGACGACCTCGCACCGCAGTTCGGCGGCAAGGTCCGGCCCGTCTGGCGCATAGGTCAGGGCGGTGACGTCGTTCCAGATCGTCGCCCCGGCCGCGACCGCGGCGCGGGCGACCTCGGGCTTCATGGTGTCGATGGAGATCGGGCCGTTCCAGCGGGCATGGACCGCCGCGATCACCGGCGCCGTCCGCGCGATTTCCTCATGCACCTCGACCGGCTCCGCGCCCGGCCGCGTCGACTCGCCGCCGATGTCGAGGATATCGGCTCCGTCGCCGATCAGCTTCATCGCCTGGGTCAGCCCTGCCTCGACCGAGTCGTAGGCCCCGCCGTCCGAGAAGCTATCGGGCGTGACGTTGAGGATGCCCATGACGCGCGGTCGAACGTGGGTCATGGGCGCTTCTGCGGATAGGGCGTCTCGCCCCGCGCCAGCATGGCGACGAGGTCGGCGATCTTCTTCTTCCGCCCCGCCTCGGTCTTCAGGGCGTTGGTGCGGTGGATCAGGGCGAAGCGGTTCTGGCTGGTCAGGATGTCGAACAGGGCCTTCGCCTTTGGCTCCGCCTCGATGGCGGTCTTCAGGTCGTCAGGGACCGCGGCGCCCTTGACCCGATAGGTCTTCTCCCAGCGCCCGTCGGCCTTGGCCGCCTCGACGTGTTTCAGGCCTGCCGGTCGCATCCGACCCTCGGCGGTCAGCCGTTCGACGTGGGCGACGTTGAGCTCGCTCCAGCTGCTCTTGGGCCCGCGCGGGGTGAACCGCTGCAAGAAGCTGTCCTCGTCGCGACTCTTCCTCACCCCGTCGATCCAGCCCCAGCACAGCGCCATGGGGATGGCGTCCTTCCAGCTGACGCTCGGCGTGCCCGACCCGACCTTGTAGATCCGGATCCAGACCTCAGGCTCGCTCGCGTGGTGGTCCGCCAGCCAGGCGTAGAAGGCCTCCGCGTCGGCGAAGGCCTGCTGCCGCTTCGGATCGACGACCATCGGCGCCATCAGCTCTTGCCTCCGATCAGTCCGCCCAGCGTCTCCAGATAACCGTCGCGGAAATCCGGGCGGGGTGCTGAGCACTAGTGAACGGTCGGGTGCTCGTCCTTGGCGACGACGCTGACGCCTTCGGAGACCGGGGTGACCGGTACGGAGACGGACGGACCGGCGTTGGGGAAGTTGTTCTCGTCGCGGTTCGGCGCGGCGCCCTTCTCCAGCAGGTCTTTGATCTCCTCGCCCGACAGGGTCTCGTACTCGAGCAGAGCTTGGGCCAGAGTCTCCAGATCGGCGGCGCGGTCCCTCAGGATCTGGCGCGCCTCGTCCCAGCCGGAGGTGACCAGCTTCTTAACCTCGGCGTCGATGGTGCGCGCGGTCTCTTCCGAGACATTCTGGCTGCGCGCGACCGAGTGGCCCAGGAAAACCTCCTGCTCGTTCTCGCCATAGGCCACCGTGCCCAGAACGTCGGAAAAGCCCCATTGGGTCACCATGCGGCGGGCCAGCTTGGTGGCCTGCTGGATGTCCGACGAGGCGCCCGAGGTGATATTGTCCTTGCCGAAGATGATCTCCTCGGCCACGCGGCCGCCCGCCAGGATGGCAATACGATCGACCATCTGCTGGTACTTCATCGAATAGCGGTCGCCTTCCGGCAGCTGCATGACCATGCCCAGCGCCTGGCCGCGCGGAACGATGGTCGCCTTGTGAACCGGGTCCGCCATTTTGACGCTCATCGCGACGATGGCGTGGCCGCCCTCGTGATAGGCGGTCAGGCGACGCTCTTCCTCGTTCATGGCCATGGATTTGCGCTCGGCGCCCATCATGACCTTGTCCTTGGCGTCCTCGAAGTCGCGATGGGTCACCATGCGACGGTCCTTGCGGGCCGCCAGCAGGGCCGCCTCGTTGACCAGATTGGCCAGATCGGCGCCGGAGAAGCCCGGCGTGCCGCGTGCGATGGTCTTGACGTTGACGTCGGCAGCCAGGGGCACGTCCTTCATGTGGACGCGCAGGATGCGCTCGCGACCCGAGACGTCGGGGTTCGGCACCACGACCTGACGGTCGAAGCGGCCGGGACGCAGCAGGGCCGGGTCCAGCACGTCGGGACGGTTGGTCGCGGCGATCAGGATGATGTTTTCCGACACCTCGAAGCCGTCCATCTCGACCAGCAGCTGGTTCAGGGTCTGCTCGCGCTCGTCATTGCCGCCGCCCAGGCCCGCGCCCCGGTGACGACCGACGGCGTCGATCTCGTCGATGAAGATGATGCAGGGGGCGTTCTTCTTGGCCTGTTCGAACATGTCGCGGACGCGGCTGGCGCCGACGCCGACGAACATCTCGACGAAGTCCGAGCCGGAGATGGAGAAGAAGGGCACGCCCGCCTCGCCCGCGACGGCGCGCGCCAGCAGGGTCTTACCCGTACCGGGAGGGCCCACGAGCAGGGCGCCCTTTGGAATCTTGCCGCCCAGACGCTGGAACTTCGCCGGGTCCTTCAGGAAGTCGACCACCTCCTGCAGCTCTTCCTTGGCCTCGTCCACGCCGGCGACGTCCTCGAATGTCTTGCGACCCTTGTGCTCGGTCAGGAGCTTGGCCTTGGACTTGCCGAAGCCCATGGCGCCGCGCGCCCCGCCCTGCATCTGGCGCATGAAGAATATCCAGACGCCGACCAGCAGCAGGATCGGCAGGAGGCCGACGAGCAGGCCCTGCCACCACGACTGACGCGTGGTCTTCACGTCGACCTCGGCGCCCGAGGCGCGGATGGCTTCGACGATGCCCTCGTTCGGATAGGGGGTCGTGGTCGTGAACCGGGTGTTGTTCTGGTAGGCGCCGGTCACGGTGTCGCCGCGCACCTGAACGGCCTTGATCTGGCGGCCTTCGACCGCGGTGACCAGCTCCGAATAGGTGATCGGCGTGGGGCGCCCTTGCGCCGCCGCGCCCGCGGGCTGCCCGGGCAGGGTCGCGCCGCCGTTCTGGCTGATGGCGGCATAGACGGCCAGGAGGGCCAGAATGATCACGCCCCAGATCGCCAGGTTACGCAAGTTCATCGGTTGAAATCCTCGTCGCCGCCCCTGGAGAGGCGGCTGGTGTTACGTCGTTGTCGTCAAAATAGGTCAGGCGGCGGCGTTTCGCCATGGAGCACGAGATCGAGGTCGCTTTCCTGCGTCGTTTCGCCCAGCGCGAGGCTGAGACGACGCGGCGCGAGATTGCGGACCCTGGCTTCCCGCCATGCAAGAACCGGGGCGCCGCCGTCGTCCCGGATCAGGACCGGCAGCGCCGAGCGGGCCCAGGCCGGGACGGAGTTCACGATGGCGCGATCCGCTTTGGCCAGGGCGTTGAGTCGGCCGAGGGCGGCGGCGGCGGTCCAGCCGGGGGCGTCGACGGTGATCTCGTAGCGACCGTCCCAGACGACGGGCGCGCCGGGCCGGAGCGGGACATCGGCCGGAGGGCGACGGCGCATCTCTCCGGGCTCGCGGCCGATGATGACGGTGTCGCCGGAGGCCTCGATCCGGGCGCCGGAGAGGGTGGCTGTGAACTCGCCGCCGGAGGCCAGGCGCGCGGCGACGGCGTCGAGCTTGTCGCGGCGCGGTGGCGTGTCGCCGCCGGACGCGCAGAGAAGGACGGCGGCCAGTTCGGTCGTCGAGATCGAACGATCACTCCGAAAACCCTCTCCCAGTGGGAGCGGGCTCGAGGCTCGCGGAGCCCAGCGATGCGCCAAGCCGTGAGGGTTAGGGCCGTGTGTTTGCGGTAAGGATTGTACCCGCACCCTTTCGCGCAAGACCGATCGCGGACGCTCTCGGGCGCTCAAGCCCTCTCCCATCAGGAGAGGGGCCAGTGCCGCTCTGGCCCTGCCCCGGCCAAACCGTGCATTCCCCGGATCCTCGATCCAGTCCCGCCCCATCCCCCGCAACCAGATCCGCAGATCATCCCGCCCCTCGCCGAGCAGGGGCCGCAGCAGCATGAGCCCCCGCCCCTTGGGCCACACCGGGCTCGGCGCCCACTCGCGCAGCCGCCCCAGGGTCGAACCCCGCTCCCGCATCCAGTCGCTCTCGGCGATATCGTCGGCCGTATGGGCGAACAGGATCACCCGCGCCCCCGCCTCTCGCGCAGCCTCCGCAATCAGGAAGTGCCTCGCCCGGCGGGCCGCGGCGGGCAGGCCGGTCTTCGGTTTCTCGCCCTCCCAGCCGCGCTCGATCCAGTCCGCCCCGACCGCCCGCGCGGCGGCCTCGCAGCGACGGCTCCAGTCGGCGCTGTCGGGGTTCAGCCGGTGATCAACGGTGATGGCCAGCAGGCGTCGCCCGGCGCGCTCGGCCCACGCGGCCGCGATCCCCAGCAAAGCCATGGAGTCCCCGCCGCCGGACAGGGCGAGCGCCACGGGACGGTCGATGTCCTTCTGAAGCCGCGCCTCAAGCCGTGCGGCGACCCGGCCTTCCAGCCCGGCCGCGCCGCTCGGGCTCAGCGGCAGGCCGCCCGCGTCCGCGTCTCGGCGGCTATGGCGCGCAGCGCCGGGGTCGAGGTGCGCTCGTAGCGGCGGACGTATTCGGCGAGGGCCGCGCAGGCCTGGGCGTCGCGGTTGGTGGCCTCAAGCCCGCGCGCGAGCTTCAGCGTCACCTCCCCGGCCCAGGGCAGGGTCGGCCAGCCCGACAGGGCGGTGGCGTACTGCTGCACGGCGCCGGCCTGATCGCCGCCGGCGCGGATGATGTCGCCGATGCGCCAGGTCGCTTCCTTGGCCGACGGCGTGTCCGGCCAGTTGTCGATCAGGGCCTCGAGGGCGGCGCGCTGGGCGGCCGGGTCAGTCAGGGCGCGGGCGGCGGCCAGATCGGCCACGGCGTCGCCGGTCGGCGAGCGCGGACCGCGCGCGGCCTCCTCTGCGGCGGCTTCGGCAGCGCGACGGTTTTCCTCGGCGGCGCGTTCGATGCGCTGGATGCGGCCGTCGGCGTCGCCCAAGCGCTGGCGCAGGGCGGCGTTGTCGCGGTCGCTCTCGTCCAGCTGGAAGGTCAGCCGCTCCAGATCGCCGTTCACACGCTGAACGGTGGCCTCCATATCCTGCAGGCGGCGATCCATCTGCTGCACCCGGCCCTGCAGGGCGATCAGCTCGGGATCGGATTCGACCAGCATCGGCTCGCCGACCTGATTGTTCCGCTGCAGGATGGCGCGTTCCAGGCGGCGCACGTTGCGGTCCAGGTTGTCGAGACGACGCACGTCCCACTGGATCGCCGGAAGCGGCTGGGTCTGAGCCACGACGGCCCCGCCGATCAGGGCGAGGCCGACTGCGCTCAGGGTGATGTTGCGAACGGACAGAAGGCTCTTCATGAGGCTACAGCTTTCATCGTTTTGAGGCCGCCGCAAGGCATGCCGTCAACCCGTCAGGCCAAGGACGATGATCGCCAGGATGAACAGACTGAGCACCAGGCTGCAAAGCACCATCAGCACCAGCGTCCGCCAGGCCGCCGAGAAGATCGACAGGTTGTAGGCGCCCTTGAGCTGGGCGAACATATGCGCCGGCACGGCCAGACACAGCAGCGACGTCAGGGCGTTGACGAACCCGTTCTCCAGCCGCGCCAGTCCGGCGATCAGCATCGTCAGCATGGCCATGAACGTCAGGGAGTAAAGGACGAACACCCCGTGGTCGTACCAGGTGAAACCACGCTTCCAGGCGAACAGCAGCCAGACGAAGGGGATCGACAGCGGCACCAGCAGGAAGGCGAATTTGTAGGCGGTCTGCTGGACCTTGTAGAGGGCGAAGTCGGGGTTCGCGAGCTTGTGCAGGATCTTCTCCTGCATCTTCTTGTCGCCGATGCCGATGGTGACGTTCCCGTCGTGGACCGCATCGGCCATGTACGATTGCCAGCTCCCCGGCGTCAGGCCGTCGGTCCTGGGCCCTCGCGTCTTGGCCTCCTGGAGCGCGCGCAGTTGAGCCTCGGCGCCGACCAGGCCGCCCCGCAGCCCGCCCAGCGCGGCGGCCTCGCCCGTGTCTCCCCGTTCGGCCGCGGCCTCGGCGGCCGTGACCGAAGCCCGCAGTTCGTTCACCGCCTGCTGTGACGCGGCGATGCGCTGGTCGATCGTCTCGGCCGCCTCGTCGCCCTGACCGCCGAGGAAGGCCGTCAGGGCGAAGAACATCAGAAAAACGATGAACAGGAAGATCGCCAGCGGCGAGACGTAACGCGTCCGCTTGCCCTGGACCCACTCGCGGGTCAGTCGACCGGGATTGGCGATGAGCAGTGGCAAGGTGCGCCAGATGCGCCCGTCGAAATGCATAACCCCGTGCAACAACTCTTCGCCGAGGTGCAGCAGGCTGCGGTGCACATGGGTCGGCTGGCCGCAGTTGGCGCAGAAGTTTCCGGTCGTGGGTTCTCCACAGTCGCTGCAGGTCCCGGCATGGTCGGCGCCGGCATGCCCCGTCGGCTTTTCGATCGCCCCCGCGATCAGGCCGCCGGTCGCCAGACTGCCCGCCGCATCCACATCCACCATCGGATCCCCCACGCATCCCCTCCCCCTTGTGCAGCGCCGGGCGGGGACCGTCAAAAGGAAAGGGCGTCCGCGAGTACGGACGCCCTGCCAAAATCGCACATCGCGCTCAAGCAGCCAGTCGCCGCGCGGCGAGCGGTAGCGCCCTTGCTTAGTTTGCGCCCGAGACGATGGCCGTGTGGCCGTTGCGGTTGCGGGCCCAGCTGTCCTCATTTGAGCCCTGAGCGATCGGGCGCTCCTTGCCGAAGGAGATGGTGTCGATCCGGCCGGCCGAGACGCCGCGACCGATCAGGTAGTTGCGGATCGATTCGGCGCGGCGAGCGCCGAGGGCGAGGTTGTACTCGCGGGTGCCGCGCTCATCGGCATTGCCCTCGATCCGGACGGTGATGCCGGGATAGCGGGCCAGCCACTGGGCCTGGGCGTCCAGGCGCGGATAGGCTTCCGGGCTGACCTGATAGGAATCGAGGTCGAAATAGATGCGGTCGCCCACGTTGACGACGAAGTCTTGCTCCGAGCCGGGTGCGCCCGCACCCATATTGCCGCCATCGATGCCGCCGGCGCTCGGGCCCGGGTAGGCGGGATTGTCGACGGCGGGACCGCCGATGTTCCCGTCGGCGACGCCCGTCACCGGACGGCGCGGCGCGCAAGCGGCCATCGACAGGGCGACCAGCCCGACCAATGCGAACCGGGTCATGTTGGAGTGGGTCATCATCGGGTCGTCTCCTTCAGTCTTTTGTCGTTGCCGCGAAGCGTCAGCATACGTGGCGAACCGTGGCTTTTGTCTGCGCCGTCACCGGCGATAACGCATAGTTGTTCCCGAGGGTCCCCGGCGTGAGTTTCTAGGACGCGCAGCTGTCAGCGCCCTGGCCGGCGCCGAGGTTCGAGGCTCCGCCGTCCAGCAACGGCGACCAGGCGGGGTCGGAGCCCCGGCCCTGATAGCCCGACTGGGCGATCACCCGGCCAGACAGATCGACCATCCACAGGTTGGTGTTCCCTCCGCGCGTCTGGCGCGAGAACATCAGATAGCGGCCGTTGGGCGCCCAGGACGGCCCTTCCTCGAAATAGGACCGCGACAGCATCCGCTCGCCGGACCCGTCGATGTTCATCACCCCGATGCCGAACTGGCCGCCGCCGGACTTGGTGAAGGCGATCAGGTCGCCGCGCGGGCTCCAGGCCGGGGCCGTATAGCTGCCGCCGCCTCTTGAGATCGGCCGCTGGTTCGAACCGTCGGCGTTCATCACATAGAGGCGCGGCGTGCCCGACCGGTCGGAGTTGAACACGATGCGCGAGGCGTCGGGGCTGAACGACGGCGAGGTGTCGATGCCGGGATCCGAGGTCAGGCGCGACAGCTGGCGCGTCCTGAGGTTCATCACATAGACGTCGGTATTGCCGCCCCGGATGATGGAGAAGGCGACCTTGGTCCCGTCCGGCGAATATCGAGGCGCCAGCGCCTGACCGTCGAACTCGCCCAGGCTTTCGCGACGGCCCGTGGTCAAGTTGTAGAGGTAGATGCGGGAATAGTCCTTGCCCAGCGCCATATAGGTGATCTCGTCCGGGTTGGACGAGAAGCGCGGCGTCAGGATGATCTCGGAGCCGTCGGTCAGGAAGACGGGGTTGTAGCCGTCCTGGTCCACGATCGCGAGGCGGCTGAGGCGATTCAGCTCGGTCCCGCTCTCGGCGACATAGATGATCCGCGTGTCGAAGATTCCCGTCTCGCCGGTCATCCGGGCATAGACGACGTCGGCGATCTTGTGGGCGATCCGGCGCCACTGCTCGCGCGTGGCGGTGAAGTTGTAGCTGACCAGCTGGCACTGGCGGTACGGATCGTACAGCCGGAAGCCGAAGTCGTTGCGGCCGTCAGGGCGCGGGGTGACGGACCCGTACAGCACCGCCTGGGCCCCGATCTGGGTCCACTGGGCGAAATTCGGCGCATTGGCCAGCGACAGGTTGGTCTCGATGAAGCTGGCCGGATTGATCGGCTCGAAGAAGCCCGAGCGACGCAGATCGCCCGACAGCACCTCGGCGATGGAGGTCCCGTTCTCGCCGCTGAAGGGCGCGACGGCGATCTGGAAGGGGCGCAGCACGCCCTGGTCGATCTCGACCTCGATCGGTTCGCCCGTCTGGGCCGGCTGGGCCTGGCTCTGCTGGCGCGAGGGACCGTTCAAGTCGCGTGTGCTTTGAGCCTGCGCAAACGACGTCGCGGCGATGCCGATGGCGGCCACGGTGCTCAGCAACAGGTTCAGACGCATCGATGTCTCCAGTGGCGTAAGGCGAGTGTCCCGGCCTTTATCGCCAGACCGCGCGACAATAACCAGTACAGACGCCAGCTTGCGGCCGAATAGGGCGACTTTCGGGACGGCAACCTTTGCCGGGTCGGGCTTCAGCGGTTCCGACAGGCCCGTTCGGTATTGAAGGTCGGGCGGAATGCGCCGCCGGGGAAGCCCGCGGGCACGTCGAAGGGGGCGCTCTGGCGGATGGCGCGCAGGGCGCCGTCCGCGGCGGCGCGATAGACCGCGTCCGAGCTTGGATTGCGCAGCGTCGGTCCTGCCGTGATCCGGCCGTCCGGCGACAGCGTCACGTCCATTTCGATCCGCAGCTGGTTCGCGCCGGGGATGTCGCAGGGCAGGGTCCAGTTCGGATAGACCTGGTTGAAGATGGCGGTCAGCTGAGGGCCCGTGGCCTGTGCGGCCTGTCCCCGCCCCTGCTGCCCCGTCGCCGGGCGTGGGCCAGGCGTCGGCGCGGGACGGCGCGGACCGGCCAGGGCGTCCAGATCCAGCGAGGGCTGCGGTTGGGCCGGCGCGGGCCTGGGCGGGGTCGGACGCGGCGGCGTGGGCCGGGGCGGCGTGGGCCGCGGCGGTGTCGGGCGTGGCGTGGGGGTCGGCGTGGGGGCCGCCCGCGGAGGCGTGGGTCGCGGCGGACTTGGACGCGGCGTCGGCGTGGGGGTCGGTGCAGGTGGCGTGGGGGTGGGCGGGACCGGCTCCGGCGGCGTTTCCACGGGCGCGGTCGACGCATCCTCGGTTGCGGGTTCCTCGGACGGATTGTCCGCCGGGGCGGCCTCGACCACGGCGTCGGAGACGATCGACACCGGCACCGACTGGACGGTCGGCATGATCTCGACCTCGCTCTCGGGCCATTTGATCAGGAAGGCGGCCGCGACCAGCCCATGCACCAGCAGAGCGCCGAGGATCGCCGGGGAAGGCAACGACCGCGTCACGGAATCAGGCCTCGGGATCTGACGAAGAGGCCGCGTCCGACGCGGTCGCCGGAGCCGCAGCGGCGGGCGCCGCCTCGGCCGTGTCGGTGATCAGGTTCAGCTTGGTGAAGCCGCCCGCCGACAGTCGCGCCATGACCCGCGCCACGGCCTGATAGGGGGCGCGGCCGTCGGCCCGGACGAAGACCGACAGGTCCTCGCGCTTCGTCTCGCCGGCCGCGTCCGAGACCCGTTCGGTCAGGGCGTCATAGGCCGTCTCGTCGCGCTGGACGAAGATGGCGCCGTCCTTGTCGATCGACACGGTCACCGGCGGCTTCTCGGTCTCGACCGCGCTGGCCTCGGTTTTGGGCAACTCCACCGGCACGCCCACGGTCAGCAGCGGCGCCGAGATCATGAAGATGATCAGCAGCACCAGCATCACGTCCACCAGCGGTGTGACGTTGATCTCGCTCAGCGGCCGTTTGCGGGCTCGACGTCGGCCGCGAACGTGGCCTCCGCCTCCGCCTCCACCCATCGCCATGGCTCAGACGCTCCGGCGGAAGTTCAGGTCCGCGGACGGCGGCGGCGGGGGCGGCGGGGTCGCGGCCCCTCCGCCCAGACGGCGGGCCACGGCGGCCTGCAGGTCGTCGGCGAAGCTTTCCAGACGGCCGGTGAACTTGCCCGCGTCGATCGAGAACTTGTTGTAAGCGATATAGGCCGGGATGGCCGCCGCCAGACCCACGGCCGTGGCGAACAGGGCCTCGGCGATGGCCGGCGCCACGGTGGTCAGGTTGGTGTTCCCGGCCGCCGCGATGCGTCCGAAGGCGTTCATGATGCCCCAGACCGTGCCGAACAGACCGATGAAGGGCGAGGCCGTGGCCACCACCGACAGCACGCCCAGACCCTCCTCGATCCGCTGACCCTCCCGGGCGATCAGGGAATCCAGCGCCCTGTCGATGCGAGTGATCAGCAGATTGCCCTCGGTGTCCGACAGCGTCCCCTTGCGTCGCGTCTCGCGCCAGTCGGACAGGGCGATGATCAGCATGCGCGGCAGGGCGTGCGACGGCTCGGGCCCCGCCTGCGCGGCGACCTCCTCCAGCGACCGACCCGAGGCGATGGCCTTTTCGAACGCATCCGCCTGATGGTTCAGGGCGGTGAAGCGGAAGGCCTTGTCGATGATGACGGTCCAGGACCAGATCGAGGCGATCGCCAGACCGACCATCACGCTCTTCACCACCCAGTCGGCGGTCATGAACAGCGTCACCGGGTTCAGCATCGAGACTTCGGCGGCGGTTTCAGCGACGGTCATAGGCGGGTCCTTGGGCAGTCTTGAGGGCTTATCCAGCCACGCGGCATGGCGGTTGTATGGCGCGGAGGCCGGCGGAGCGGCCGTCTAGTCCTGACGGCCGCCGGTGTGCGGCTGAACGGCCACAGACACAGGCGAGCCGACGGAGACGATCACGCCCTCATGGCCTTCCTTGGCGATGGAGTAGGTGGCGGCGTCGCGCAACAGCTGGTCGATACAGGCCCGGTCGCCGGCCAGACCCACGTCGGCGCAGCCCTGTTTCGCCGCATCGGCCCAGCCGCGCACCCGCCGGGTCGCGGCCTCGGCGCGCTTGATCGAAGCCTCGTCCTCGGCCGCCGCCTGGGCGATCAGGGCCTGACGCGCGCCCTGCTGGTACTGCAGCTCGGCCTGACCGGCCATCTTGCGCTCCCAGACCTTGTAGTAGGGACAGCCGACGAGCCCGCCGCCGATCAGAATCAGGAACAGCAAGAGGGTCACGAGCAAGAAGCTCGTCGTCGCCTTCACTTCAGCCGCAGTCGCCATCGATCGATCCCCCCGGAAGCAGGGCGCGAGTCTAGCGGCCCCGGGGGTACCAACAAGTTACGAAAACGTCAGACGCCCGCCAGCCACGGCGTCACTGCCTCGACCAGGGCCTTCGTCGGCCTGCGCGGTCGCCCGTCGAGATGGATGCAGACGGCGGTCACGTCGGCCCGGCACAGCGCCTCCCCGTCCCGCTCGATCATTTGCGAGATCAAGAGCCGCACCCCCTTCACCGCGTCATAGGTGGTCCGCACCACCAGGGCGTCGTCGATCCGCGCCGGCTTGATGAAGTTCAGCTTCATCTCCGCCACCACGAAGGCCAGCGGCGGATCGATCTCCAGCAGCTGCGCATGGCCGATGCCCGCCAGCCGCAGGAAGTCCGACCGCCCGCGCTCGAAATAGCGGACGTAGTTGGCATGATAGACGACCCCGGTGAAGTCGGTGTCCTCGTAATAGACGCGAACCGGCAACAGATGGGCCCGGCCCTCAAAACGGCCGGCGGTGGGGTGATCGGGTTCGCTCATGAGGTCGGCGCCGAGTTCACATAGTTCGGCGCGGAAGGAGCCCGGGCGAAGCCGGGGCAGTAGCGGTCTCTCAGATCACGGAACTCGGTCGGCAGCGGATCGTCGGCGAACATCACCCGACCGATGCGGGAGATGAAGGCGACGGGTTCATGGGTCATTCCGGCGCGGTTGCGCGGCGCCGCGTAGCCGCAGACGACGGGACCGGCGTCGGACTCGATATAGCGCACCTCCCAGTCGGCGCCGCGCTCGGCCCGGATCTGGCGCTGGGCCATGTGATGGGGCGTCTCCGCCGGGGGGCGTGGCGTCCGCGTCGCGGCCAGCCATACGCACAGCCCGCCCAGCACCAAGACGGCGACGCCCAGGATCGGCAACAGGGATCGGACGGTGAAACGGTCGCGCGCCATCGCCGCCACCAAAGTGCGTCGCCCTCGACTTGGCAAGCCGTTCTTCAGGTCGTCGCCGGATCAAGGGTGAAGTCCAGCGGCGTGTCGGCGGCGGGCAGGCAGCTGCGATCCACCGGCGCGGACGGATCGCGCAGGAAGTCCCGCACCATCGCACGGGTGCAGGGGCTGGACCCGGTCTCTCCGTGGGTGGCGTTGGTGACGATCACGACCTGATGGTTGGCATAGCCCCGCGCCGCCGCCTCGGTCAGGGGCGGCGGACAGCCGGGATCGATCTCGGCGGCGACGAACAGGGTCGGGATATTGGTCACGACGGGGGCGTTCTCGATAGCGGCGGCCGGGGTCTCGCCCACCGCATCGCAGACGTCGAACAACCGCGACAGCGACGGAACCAGCACCTCCGCCACCGGATCGCCGGCCGCTCCGCCCGCCAGCCGCGCCCGTGATTCGAACGGCAGCTCCTCCTTGCACAGGTGGGCCATATGCTGGCCTTCGGTGTAGTAGGTCCGGTTCTCGGCGATCTCGGCCACAGCACTCAGATCGCCGGCGATGATCTTGTCCAGATCGGCCGGCAGCCGCCGCACCCCGACCCGGTCATAGGTCGTCTCCATCAGGAAGGCGGACAGGTCGTCGACGTTGAACGTCCCCCCGTCGTTCCCCGTCACGGGCCCCGCCAGCCAGCGCCGCGCCTCGGTTTCGAACCGCGCCTGCATGTCCGGATAGCGGGCGGCGCATTCCGCCTGCGCCTCGCATTTGGCCAGGATGATCTTCACCGCGTCGGAGACCTGTTCCGGCGTGCCGACGGCCCAGTTGCCTTCCGGCGGCCAGGGGCTCTGCATGACCGCCGCACGCACGATCTCCGGATGATGGGTGATGACCGCCGCCTCAATCCGGGGACCGTAGGAGCCGCCACGCAGGTCGATCTTCTCCAGCCCCAGCACCTCGACCATATCGGCCACGTCGTCGGCGATGACGGCGGCGTTGTACTGGTTCAGATCGACGCCTTGCGCCTTCCAGCCCTGCAGACAGGCGATGAGCCCGTCGCGATCCTCGTCCGACGGCGGCCCTGCATCGGTCAGTTCCACGCCCGGACAGTCCAGCGACGGCGACCCGCGCCCGCCGCCCCTCTGGTCGAAGAAGATCACGTCCTGATCCACGGCCAGGGCGTCCGGGTTTTGCTGCGCATACCGCAAAGCCCCGCCGACGCCGGGCGTCGAAGCCCCGCCCGGCCCGCCGTGGAAATTCACCATCGGCGGCAGCAGATGGCCCGACGCATCGCGATAGGGCGTCGACGCCTTGACGATGACCACGGCGATATCGATCCGCCGATCGCTCGCCCCGCCTCGCGCTTCATCGACGGTCAGCATCCCGCACCGGACCTCGCGCACGCCCGTGGGCCAGTCGGCGGGGCAGGCGGTGTCGGTGAATACGGGGTCGGCAGCCGCCGCGGGCGCGGCGGACAGGCCTGCTCCGAACAGCAGGGACAGGGCGGCGAGGACGCGAAGGATCATGGCGGGCTCCGGTTCGTCGCCACCAAAGGCCCCTGCCTGGTTCTTGGCAAGCCCGCTACTCGAACAGACCGCCCTGCGCCGTCGGCGGCTTCGGCGGCTCGGTCAGGCCCAGATGCGCATAGGCCTTGGCGCATGCCATCCGCCCGCGCGGCGTCCGCTGGATGAACCCCTGTTGCAGCAGATAGGGTTCGATCACGTCCTCGACCGCATCACGCGCCTCGGCGATGGCGGCCGCCAGGGTGTCCATCCCGACCGGCCCGCCGCCATAGTTCTCGATCAGGGCCTTCAGGAAGCGCCTGTCGTTCGAATCCAGCCCGACCTCGTCGATCTCCAGCCGCGACAGGGCGCGGGCCGCGACCAGCCGATCGATGACGGCGGCCCCTTCGGCCTCGGCGAAGTCCCGCACCCGGCGCAGCAGCCTCCCGGCCACGCGCGGCGTGCCTCGCGCCCGCGATGCGATCTCCCTCGCGCCCTCGTCGTTGATCGGCGCCCCCATCTTTCGCGCCGCCCCGGTGATGACCCGCACCAGTTCGTCGGGCGTGTAGAACTCCAGCCGCAGCGGGATGCCGAACCGGTCCCTCAACGGCGTCGCCAGCAGCCCCGCGCGCGTCGTCGCCCCGACCAGGGTGAAGGGCGCCAGGTCGATCCGCACCGACCGCGCCGACGGCCCCTCGCCGATGATCAGGTCCAGCACATGGTCCTCCATCGCCGGATAGAGGATCTCCTCCACCTGTGGGGCCAGCCGGTGAATCTCGTCGATGAACAGGACGTCGCGCGGTTCCAGATTGGTCAGGATGGCCGCCAGATCCCCCGCCTTGGCCAGGATCGGCCCCGAGGTCGCGCGAAAGCCGACGCCGAGCTCCTTCGACACGATCTGCGCCAGGGTCGTCTTGCCCAGCCCCGGTGGTCCGAACAGCAGGACGTGATCGAGCGCCTCCTGCCGGTTGCGGGCGGCGTCGATGAAGACCTTGAGGTTCCCCTTGGCCTGCTCCTGTCCCACGAAATCGGCCAGCGACTGGGGCCGTAGGGCGCGGTCGTAAGCCTCGCCCGGCGCGGCCATGGGCGAGATGATGCGGTCGTCGGTCAACGCCCCAACTCCTGCAGCGCCGCCCGGATCACGGCCGACAGATCGGCCTCGTCACCCAGTTTGATCAGGGCCTGATCCACGGCCCGGCGCGCGTTCACCTCGGCGATCCCCAAACCCAGCAAGGCCGACACCGCCTCCCCCGTCACACTCGGAACCGGCGCGGGAGCCTCCGCATGCACCCCCGGCGCCGACGGCGTGAACGAGACCTCGCCCAGCGACTTACCCTTCAGTTCGGTCACGATGCGCAGCGCCAGCTTCGGCCCCACCCCGTTGGCCCGGCCGATCGCGGCCTTATCCTCGCGCGCGACCGCCCCCGCCAGCTCGCCCGGCGGCAGCACGTCCAGCACCGACAGCGCCGCCTTCGGCCCCACGCCCTGAATGCTCAGCAGGGTCGTGAACGCCCGCCGTTCATCCCGCGCCAGAAAGCCGTACAGCCTCGGCCCCGCATCCTCGCTCCATTGCGAATGCACATGCAGGGTCGCCTCGTCCCCCGGCGCCGGCAGTCGCCCCAGGGTCCGCGCCCCGCACGCCACCACATAGCCCACCCCGGCGCAGTCGATCAGGCAGTGCCCCTCCTCGACCTCGGCCAGCACGCCCCGCAACCGTCCGATCATGCCAAGGCCTCCAGCAGCGTCCGCTTCCTCAGCTGCGCATGGGTGATTGCGACGGCCAGGGCATCCGCCGCATCCGCCTTCACGTCGCCGGAGGCCGGCAGCAGCCGCTTCACCATGAAGGCGATCTGGCCCTTGTCGGCATGACCGGCCCCGACCACCGCCTTCTTGATCAGGTTCGGCGAATATTCCGCGACCCTCAGGCCCGCCTGCGCTGGAGCCAGCATGACCGCCGCCCGCGCATGACCCAGCTTCAGAGTGGAGGACGGGTTCACATTGACGAAGACTTCCTCGATCGCCGCCTCGTCGCAGTCATGGGAAGCGCAGACCTCGCCCACCTTCTCCAGCAGCCACAGCAGGCGTTCCGACAGGGGCGCGGTCTCGGGCGGCGTCACCACCCCGTGCGCAACCCAGCGCAGCCGCGACCCCTCGGCCACGACCACGCCCCACCCGGTGCGGCGCAGGCCGGGATCGAGGCCCAAGATACGGGTCGGCCCCATCTGAGTCGTGCTGTTCGTCATTCGTTCCTGTCATGCCGCAATCGAGGTTGACGAGCAATGAAGACCGGCGCGCTTCCTTCGTTGCATATGCAACCTAGCCGATCTATGTATATGCAATGGACATCCCCGATCCCGCCGTGGCCGCCGGCCTCGACCCTTGCGTCTGCGGCCGCCTGCGCCGCACCTCCCGCGCCCTGACCCGTCGCTATGACGAGGCCCTGGCGCCCGTGGGCCTGACCGTGACCCAGTTCTCGATCATGCGGACCCTCTCGCGCATGGACCGGCCCAGCCTGGCCGAGCTCGCCGAGACCACCGCCCACGAGAAGAGCGCCCTGTGGCGCACGGTCCAGCCCCTGATCCGCGCCGGTTGGATCGCCGCCGACACCGAGCAGCGCGCCCAGCGCTTGTCCGTCACCCCGGCCGGGCGGGAGAAACTGTCCGACGCCCTCCCCCTTTGGCGCACCGCCCAAGCCAAGGTGTCGGAAACTCTCGGCGTCAACGAAGCCGCCCTGATCGCCCTTCTGAAAGAGATCGAAATCCATGCCTGACGCCGCCGCCCCGGGCATTTCCCGCCGCGCCTGGATCATGATCGTCACCGGCGCCCTGATCGTAACCCTGTCGATGGGGGTGCGTCAGGCGTTCGGCCTCTTCCTGCGTCCCATCGGCTTCCATCTGGAAATCGACCGCCAGACCTTCGGCCTCGTCATCGCGGCCCAGAACCTGATCTTCGGGCTGGCCATGCCCTTCGTCGGCGCCTGGGCCGACAAGATGGGCGCCGGACGGATCGCCGTCGGCGGCGCCCTCATCTACATCGCCGGGCTCGCCATCGCGGCCTCGGCGGCGGGCGCGCTCGGTCTGATGATCGGTTTCGGAGCCCTGACCGGGATCGCCATGGCGGGCGTCACTTTCGTGGTCGTGCTGGGCGCCGTCGGCCGCGCGGTCCAGCCGCATGAGCGCACCGTCGCCTTCGGCATCGTCACGGCGGGCGGTTCGCTGGGCCAGTTCCTCGTCGTCCCGGCGGCGCAAGGCCTTCTCGACGCCTACGACTGGCGCGCGACCCTGTTCATCCTCGCGGCCCTCGTCGCCCTCATCATCCCGCTGGCCCTCGGCGTCGCCGGCAAGCCGCCCGTGGCCGAAAAAGGCGAAGGTCTTCCCCTCAAAGCCGCCCTGGCCGAGGCCTCCGCCGACCGATCGTTCTGGCTGCTGAACGCCGGCTTCTTCGTCTGTGGTTTCCACATCGCCTTCGTCGGCACCCACCTGCCCGCCTACATTCGCGATCAGGGTCTGAGCGCCGGCGTCGGCGCCGCGTCCCTCGCCCTGATCGGCCTGTTCAACATCGCCGGATCCTGGCTCTGGGGCGTCTGGGGGTCGAAGGGGTCCAAGAAGCACCTGCTGGCCCTGCTCTACGCCCTGCGCGGCGTGGCCATGGTCGTCTTCCTGCTCGTTCCCCTGTCGCCGATCAGCGTCCTGATCTTCGCTGCGACCTTCGGCTTCCTGTGGCTCGGCACCGTGCCCCTGACCAATGGGCTGGTGGCGCAGATCTACGGCGTGCGGCACCTGTCCGCGCTGGGCGGCATCGTCTTCCTCAGCCATCAGGTCGGCGCCTTCCTCGGCGCCTGGTCGGCCGGCTGGGCCTTTGACGTCACCGGCTCCTATCAGATCATCTGGCTGGTCTCGATCGGCCTCGCCGTGACGGCGGCCTTCGCCAACCTGCCCATCCGCGAGGCGGCGCTGGTGCGTCCCCAGGCGGTTCCCGCCGAATGAGGCGCAACCTGATCATCGGCGGGGTGCTCGCCGCCGTCGTCGCGCTCGGCGTCTGGCTGTGGGCGCGCAACGGTCTGGCCGTCTGGGTCGACGCCGCCATCGCCTTCTGCAACTGACCGCTTCCCCTCCCGCCGCCCAGCGCATAGCGTCGCTCTCGCAAGAGGGAGCAGACCATGTCCAACACCACCGGCGCCGTCGTGGCGGCCATGCGGATGAAGGCCGAGCGTCAGATGATCGAGGCCCTGCGCGCCGCCGAGGCCTTTGGGCCGGACAGGGCCATCCCTCTGATGCCGGACCGGAACATGGGCAAGATCGCCCTGCGCGGCCTGGTGCGCCAGAACGCCGTCCGTCAGGCCCAGGCCGGCTTCTACTACCTCGATGAACCCATCTACGCCGAGGTGAGGAAGAACCGCCGGCGCATGGCGATCGGTGTGGCCCTCATCACGATCGTTCTCGGGGTAGCCGTCGCCATCGCGACATCGTCGAGGGCCCAGGCCCAGACGGCGCCGGCCCCGCGTCCCGACCAGCTCGCCTTCCGCGCGCTCTACGAGGAGCTGGTCGAGACCAACACGACCCTGTCCGAAGGCTCCTGCACCCTGGCCGCCGAGCGGATGGGCGCCCGCCTGACCGCCGCCGGCTATCCCGCCGCCGACGTCCGGGTGCTGGCGCCGGAGGATCGACCGAAGGACGGCAACCTCGTCGCCACCCTGCACGGCTCGGACCCGTCCGCGCCCGCCCTTCTGCTGCTCGCCCACATCGACGTGGTCGAGGCCAAGGCCGCCGACTGGACCCGCGATCCCTTCACCCTCGTCGAGGAGGGCGGCTACTTCTACGCCCGTGGCGCCTCCGACGACAAAGCCCAGGCTTCGGTCTGGGTCGATACGCTGGTCCGGCTGAAACAGGAGGGCTTCCAGCCGGTCCGCGACATCAAGATCGCCCTGACCTGCGGCGAAGAGACCGCCGACATCCACAACGGCGTCGAATGGCTTCTGGCTGAGCACCCGGACGCGCTCCAGGCCGGCTTCGCCCTGAACGAAGGCGCCGGCGGCCTTCTGGACGCGGACGGTGATCGTGTCGCCCTGGCCGTCCAGGCGGGCGAGAAGCTGTATCAGGACTTCGCGCTTTCGATCTCCAATCCCGGCGGACACTCGGCCCGCCCGAGGAAGGACAACGCCATCGTCGCCATGGCCAACGGTCTGGCCCGCGTCGGCGCGTACGACTTCCCGCTGCAGCTCAATCCCGTGACCCGGTCCTATTTCACCGCGCTCGCCGACACCCAGCCCCAGCACGCCGCCGACATGCGCGCCCTGACCGCCGGACCGACGCCGGACGCCGAGGCCGCCGCGCGCATCTCGGCCGCCAACCCCAGCTGGAACGCGACGCTCCGCACCACCTGCATACCGACCCTGATCGAGGGCGGTCACGCCCCGAACGCCCAGCCCCAGCACGTCACGGCCAACATCAACTGCCGCATCTTTCCGGGCAATACGATCGCCGAGACTCAAGCACAGCTGGCCCGTCTGATGGACAACCCGGCCGTGACCATCACTACGGTCGGCGCGCCCGATCCCTCGACCCCGCCGCCGCCCCTATCGGACGCCGTCATGGGCCCGATCCGCGAGGTCGCCGGCGCCCTGTGGCCGGGCGTCCCGGTCCTGCCGACCATGTCGACGGGCGCGACCGACGGCCGCTTCACCAATGCAGCAGGCATCCCGACCTATGGCGTCACCGGCATGTTCGGCGACCCCGACGGCGGCGGCGCCCACGGCCTGAACGAGCGAATCCGCGTCCGTTCCCTCTACGAGGGCCGCGACTTCCTGTTCGAGATCGTCAAACGCTACGCCATGCAGGGCGGCTGAGGTGAAGGGCCTCGCCCTTGCCGCCCTGATCGCCACCCCGGCGTTAGCCGGGTCGCAGCGCCTGACCGATACTGTGCGATTGCCGGATTTCGAAGGGGGACGCGCGGTCGTCAGGGTGCATGTTGTGGAGCAGCCACCCTACGAAGGCTCTGACATCACGATATACGCGGCGCCGCCCGGGGCGGTCGGCGCCGATCCGGTCGATCAGCCTCTGTCGGCCATCGCCGTCAATACGCGTACCGGTTCCCATGTCGCACGCTCGGCCACCTGTCCCGGATTGCGAACCGCCTTGCAGACCCTTCGCCTCATTCCGCCCATTGACGTCACGCCGCGCGACTTGCGTCCGCCCCCCGCGATCTTGCTTCCCATCGAACCGACCAAAAAGGACGGCTCGCGCTTCGAAATCAGCATCGACGTCGAGACGCCCAATGGCAGCGGCGCGCTTCTGACGATCGACGACTACAGCGGCGACCACGCGGTCTGGGCGGAAACCTTGATGCGCAGTCTGGCTTCGTGCTGGACGGAGTTGCGCTGAAAGTCAGCCGGTGACCTCGAAGACGGCTTAGGGTCTTTGTTTACGGGCGTGAGGCCCGGGAGGCGGTCCGAATCTCTGCCGAAGGCGACGAGCGGAGCGGCGCGTGCATGGCCAGCGTCAGTCGTCTCGCGGGTCTAGGCGCATCCGCTTCACCCCATCCAACTCCGAGAGGTTCGCCGCCAGGGCCTTCAGATCGGACGCCCCGCGCAGTTGCACCCGCCAACTGCGCACCGCCATCGCACCGTGCTCGGCCACCTCGATCCGGTCCGCGCGCGCGGCCGGATCGACGATCGCCAGCGCGGCCTCGACCGCGTCCTCGGTCGCCGTGTCCCCCCGCGCCCAAGCCGCCTCCACGTCCACCACGGTGCGCGCCGGGAGCCTCAGACTGATCAGCCTTAGCGCCACCAGGATTAGCGCCGTCACAACGGTCGCCAGAGCGCCGAGCCCGTACAGCCCCACCCCGAAGAGAATGCCGATCGCCGAAGTGATCCATAGGGATGCCGCCGTCGTCAGGCCGTGGATCGAAAAACCGGTGCGAAAGATCACGCCGGCGCACAGGAAACCGATCCCGGTCAGGACACCGTGGGCCATCCGCGTCGGGTCGGTGACGATGTTCTCGTCGGGCAGGGCCAGGAACGCCCACCGCTGCTGCGTCATCGCCGCCTGCATCAGAAGCGATGACGCCAGACAGACCAGAATATGAGTTCGCAGACCGGCCGCCCGGCCGCGCCATTCGCGCTCCAGTCCGATAACCCCGCCCGCCAGGACCGCGCCCAGCAGCGGCGCCCAATGGCCCGCCAGCTCGGCCATCATGGTCAGCCGTGTTCTTCGATGTAGGCCTCGGGGTCCTTGTTGACCGGCTTCACGCCCGTGATGTGATCAGCCTCGAAGGCAGCGAACTGGACCGCCAGCTCGTGGCGGGTCTCCAGCGAGGCGTGACGGCGGAAATCAGTCAGGCCCTGACGTTCCTCCTCACCCATATGCTTGGAGTTGACGACGTTGGCCTTCCCCACCGCCTCGATCCAGGCGCCGGTGCCGACGGGATATTTCTCGACCGCCTTCACCGCATCGCGCAGCTTGTTGTGGTCCTCGATGGCGTCCTCGGTCTCGCCCTCGACCGTGCCGTCCTCCGCGTCGTTGGCGCCCTCGCCCAGCTTCAAAAGCTCCGGATAGAAGAACCGCTCCTCGGCCTCGGCATGCACGTCCAGGAACGCCTTCAGCCGCGACCACACCGCCGTCAGCGCCTCGACGTCGGTCGGATCGATCTGCTCGATGATCGAGAACAGCCGCCGCTGCTCGGCGTGGTCGTCGAGGATCAGCTGGGTGATGTCCATGGGGCGGCTCCGGCGTGAATGGTGAAGCCTCGATACGCCCTGCGCTGCATGCGGGTTCCGTGCGAACGACTCGCGCGCGCTCGCGGGCTGGACAACACGGTTCGCCGTGCCATCGTATCGTGCTGCTCCCGGGGGATGAGATCATGCCGTATCGCCGCGCCTGGTGGGCGCTTCTGCTGCTCGCGCCCGTCATCGGTTTGGCGTTCTGGCCGGCCTATTTCGGGGCCCTGCCCAAGGCCAGTTTCGCCTTCCATGCGCATGGCCTGACCGCGACAGCCTGGCTGGCCCTCGTGGGCTTTCAGAGCTGGAGCGCCCACCGGTCCGATCGCGCCGTCCATCGTCTGGCCGGGCGGGCGATGTTCGTCGCCGTGCCCCTGTTCGCCGGCGCGGCGGTTCTCGTTCTCCACAGCATGGCGACCAAGTTCGCGGAGGGTAGCGATCCCTTCTACGCGGCCCTGGGGGCGCGGCTCGGCGCGCACGACATCATCTCAACGATAGCCCTCGTCGCCCTGGTCTGCATGGCCGTGGCCAAGAGGCGAAACATCGCCGTCCATGCCGCCTGCATGCTCTCGACGGCCATCCTCGTTCTGCCACCGGTGATCGCGCGACTGCCGATCCCGCGCTTCTTCCACTCGGGCGAGATCATCGCCATCGTGCTGGCCTTGCTGGCGGCTGCGATCGACCGCCGGGGGCGTTGGCCCTTCCTCGCTGTGGCAGGGGTGCAGGTCGTCCACGTCCTGGTGTTCGAGACGGTCGCCGCCTCGACGCCGTGGGCGGACGCCTTCGCTGCCTTCAGCGCCTGGCCGGTCGCTCCGTTCGCCGTCGCCGCGGCCGTCGTCGCACTGGCGGCCCTGACCCTGGCCTGGAAGCGCGTCCCGCCCCGGGCCGCCGGCCGTTAGAAGGGCGACCCCTCAGGCCGCCTTCAGCGCCTAGCCCGTTCAGCCCGCGAACTTGGCCATGTCCTCGTCGGAGATGGCTTCGTTCGAATAGACCATCGACACGTCGTCCTCGGCGTCCAGGGCGTCCAGCAGCTTCATCAGCGTGCCGACGTGATCGCCGGTGACGGCCACCTCGGTCTGGGGCTTCCAGACGATGGCCGTCGACTTCGGGTCGCCCAGCACCTTGGACATGGCCTCGGCCACCTCGTTCAAGTCCTCGAAGGCGGTCCAGATCGTGTGGCCCGGCGCATCCTCGTAGATGTCCGGCTTGACCAGATCACTCTCGACATCCTGGGCGCCGGCCTCGATGGCGGCTTCCATCACGGCGTCCTCGGTCCCGGCCTCGGCGGCGTAGACGATCTTGCCGACCTTGTCCCACATGAAGGCGACCGAGTTCATCTCGCTCAGCGCCCCGCCGTTCTTCTTGAACGCCGCGCCGATGTTGGAGGCGGCGCGGTTGCGGTTGTCGGTCAGGGCCTCGACGATGATGCCTACGCCGCCGGGACCCCGGCCCTCGTAGCGGACCTCTTCCATCGTATCGACGTCGCCGCCGGCGGCCTTGTTGATGGCGCGCTGGATCACGTCCTTGGGCAGGCTCTCGGCCTTGGCGTTGTTGACCGCCAGACGCAGGCGGGGGTTCAGGGCCGGGTCGGGCATGCCCGACTTAGCCGCCACCGTGATGTCGCGCGACAGCTTGGAGAACAGCTTGGAGCGCTGGGCGTCGGCGCGCCCTTTGCGGTGCATGATGTTCTTGAACTTGGAATGGCCGGCCATTGTTATCTCTTAAGTGCGCTATCGCTCGACGCGCGGCGTCTCGCTGCTTGAGCGCGACGTGCGTGCGGCGCCGTCTAGCCCATGGTCGCGCGCCTGTCACGGAGGCGCGCCATTCGGTCGCCGGAACCCCGCGACGCGCCGGGGATTATGCCAGCCAGCGACCCGGAGCTTGACCATGTCAGACAACCCCCTGCACGACGCCGACGCCTATCTCGAGGACGACCTCGACGAGGCCGACATCGTCGAATGGTACGAAGCCCGCCCTGTCACGGTTTCGACCGCCGTCGCCACGGGCTCCATCGTCGCCGCCTTCGCCCTCGGCGTCCTCACCGCCGTCGGGGCGCTCGCCCTGCTCGGCTATATGGACGAGGACTGACCGGTCAGCCCGCCTTCAGGTTCTCGACCACGCCCCTCAGGATCGCCGGCAGGGGCTTGGGCCGACGCGTCTCGGCGTCGACATAGACGTGCACGAAATGGCCGATGGCCGCAGGTTCGCTCACGCCCCGTCGGAAGACGGCGAAGCCGTATTTCACGCTCGACGTGCCGATGTGATCGACCTTGATCCCGACCTCGATGACGTCCGGAAACGCCAGGGACGAGGTGTAGCGACACCCCGAATCGACGACGAGGCCGATCG
The DNA here is from genome assembly GCF_027912535.1 of Brevundimonas sp. NIBR11. Taxonomy (NCBI): domain Bacteria; kingdom Pseudomonadati; phylum Pseudomonadota; class Alphaproteobacteria; order Caulobacterales; family Caulobacteraceae; genus Brevundimonas; species Brevundimonas sp. NIBR11. The sequence goes on from NZ_CP115465.1 coordinate 2,400,977, forward strand.
ATTCCTTCAGCGCCCCGCCGATGATCAGGTGGGCGTTCACCGCCGAGTCGACGAACTCGTAGAATTTGGCGTTGTTGATATGGCCGTATTGGTCGTTGTCCGCCCAGCGCGTCGAGACCGTATGGTAGGCCTTGTAGGTGTTCCGGTCGGCCAGCGGCCCCTCGTCGCGTTTCGGCATCCGTCTTTCGTCCCTCGCTCGCCGGCTTGATCGCCGATCCTGGAAGACGTGACGCTCGGGCTTGGCCTCCCTTGCGTCAAGCGCCTATCGAAGGCGGATCGCGTTTCCGACGAGGCTGTCGATGACCCAGACCACCACCCGCGCCGCCGTCCTGTCCGCCATGGGCGCCGCCCGTCCCTATGCCGACAGCCGCCCCCTCTCCATCGAAAACGTGACGCTGGATGCGCCCGGCCCCGGCGAGGTCCGCGTCGCCATCAAGGCCGCCGGCCTCTGCCACTCGGACCTGAGCGTCATCAACGGCGACCGCCCCCGCCCCCTGCCCATGGCGCTCGGCCACGAAGCCGCCGGCGTCGTTGAGGACCTGGGTCAGGGCGTCACCGACCTCGCCGTCGGCGACCACGTCGTCATGGTCTTCATGCCGTCCTGCGGCCACTGCAATCCGTGTGCGGAAGGTCGCCCGGCCCTGTGCGAGCCCGGCGCCGCCGCCAACGGCAGGGGCGAGCTGCTGAGCGGCGCGAAGCGCCTGCACAGCCATGGCCATCCCCTCAATCATCACCTCGGCTGTTCCGCTTTCGCCGAGCGGGCCGTCGTCTCCCGACGCTCCCTGGTGAAGATCGACCCGGCCTTGTCGTTCGAGGAGGCGGCCCTGTTCGGCTGCGCCGTCCTGACCGGCGTCGGCGCGGTCGTGAACACCGCCCAGATCAAGGCGGGCCAGAGCGCGGTCGTCGTGGGTCTCGGCGGCGTGGGTCTGGCCAGCGTGCTGGGCGCCCTCGCCTCCGGCGCCTCGCCCGTCGTCGCCGTGGACCTTTCCGAGGACAAGCTGGCGCTGGCCCGCACCCTGGGCGCCGTCCAGACCGTCAACGCCTCGGATCCCGACGCCGTCGATCAGGTCCGCGCCCTGACGAACGGCGGGGCCGACTTCGTGTTCGAGATGGCCGGGGCCGTCCGCGCGCTCGAGGCCGCCTGGAAGATGACCCGGCGCGGCGGCACGACCATCACCGCCGGCCTGCCTCCGCCCGAAGCCGCCCTGCCGGTCAACGTCGTGTCGCTGGTCGGGGAGGAGCGAACCCTCAAGGGCTCCTACATCGGGACCTGCGTCCCCAGCCGCGACATCCCCCGCTACGTCGCCCTCTACCGTCAGGGCCGCCTGCCGGTGGATAGGCTGATGAGCGGGACCATCGCGCTGGACGACATCAATGCGGGCTTCGACCGGCTCCACGCTGGCGAGGTCGTCCGGCTGGTGGTGACCTTCTAGGTCGCAGGCGAACCGGTCGCGTCGGCCGCCGGAGCCTCGACCGGCGCCGTCTGGGTTGGAGCCGCCGCCGCGGCCTGGGCCGCGATCTCCGCGGCGTTCGCCTCGTCCTCGGCCGCCGCCGCTTCGGCGGAATAGATGGGGTTCTTGCCCGTGTCGCAATAGTCGAAGAAGGCGGCGATCTCGGACTTGCCCGCGTCCTTGGCGACCAGTCGCATATCGGCCTGGCTCAGCCCTACGTCGATCGCGCCGTTCCCCTTCAGGGCCGTCAGCACCGGGTGGTCGGTGGGCGTGTCGGCCCCGGGACGGAAGGTGCCGGTGGCCATGCCGGAGGTCAGGACGGCCTCTTCGTCGAAGCCCCAGCTCATCTGCACGGTCTTGGATTCCGGCAGGCAGGACAGGGTGAAGACGCTCACGCCCTCGGCCCAGTCGCCATCGCCGAAGTCCAGTTCGCCCGTCCCGCCGTGCGGCGTGAAATGCCAGTCGTAGGTCGTCGGCATCGCGTCGCCCGACGGCAGGCTCGCCTCCCCGGCCGTCTTCGTCGCCTCACCCGAGGGCTGACACGCGACCAGCGACAGGGCGGCCAGCGAGACGACGGCCGACACGGCGAGCGAACGGATCATGAAGCACTTCCTGAACAGCAATCGTCCCCCGACGGCTCATTTACCCTAGGCCGTTCAGGGGTGTTTCGCCAAGGCGTGACAATCGGCTAAGCCGGAGCTAGAGAGACACAAAGTCTTCAAAGGAAACGCACTGCCATGGCGACCGAACTCTACGACCTGACCGTCCCGCCCTTCACCCGTGGCCTGCGCGCGCTAGACGGCCTGCTCGACAAGGCCGTGGCCCATGCCGAGGCCAAGGGCGTCGATCCGAACACCTATCTGTCGCTGCGCATCATCGAAGACATGAACCCCTTGTCGAAACAGGTGCAGACCGCCTGCGACAGCCCCAAGCTCTGCCTTGCCCGGCTGTCCGGCGTCGCCGCCCCGGTCAACGACGATACCGAGACGACCATTGCCGAACTCAAGCAACGCATCGCCTCGACCCTGGCCTATCTGGCCTCAGTCCCGCGCGACAAGGTCGATGGCCAGGAGGCCAAGGACGTCGTTCTGACCTTCCCGGGCGGCCAGATGAAATTCCAGGGCCAGCCGTACGTCACCGGCTTCGCCATGCCGAACTTCTACTTCCACCTGACGACGGCTTACGATCTGCTGCGCGGCGCCGGCGTGCCGATCGGCAAGCGCGACTACATGGGCGGGGTCTGACCTTCCCAGGTACGACAACCGACACAGGAACATTCCCCGCGCTCGGTTCTTTCCGCAGCGTCAGTTGCGTAGAGAGTAGGGGCCCGTGGTCGTCAAACAGTTCAGGGGGCGCGGTCGTCGGGCCGTGACCGCCACACAGTCCAAGCCCGGCGGCTGGCTGTTCCGGCTCTTCATGGCCTGGTTCTCGAACGGCATCGCCAAGCGCTAGTCGGTCCCTCGACTCATTGCTTTACTGCCCCGGTGTCCAGGGTGTTGGATGGGGCCATGAAAGCTCAATGCCAGTGCGGTCAGCTCAGTGTCTCGGTGCCCGGCGAGACCCCCGCCGTCGTGGCTTGCCACTGCATCGCCTGCCAACGTCGAACCGGCTCGCCGTTTGGCGTAGCGGCCTATTATGCCGATGATCAGGTCGTCGCGACCGGCGTTTCGAAGCGGTTCGAGCGGCCGACCGACCTAGGGGCGACGCTGGAGAATTACTTCTGCCCGCAGTGCGGATCGACCGTCTTCTTCCGGGGATCGAAAAACGCGGGCGTCACCGGCGTGCCCATCGGCGCCTACGTCGAGCCCCACACGATGGCGCCGATCCGATCGGTCTGGGAGCAGAGCCGCCATCGCTGGGTCACGATCCCGACGGCCCAACAGACCTTCGAGAAGGGCCGCCCCTAGCTCTGCAGCAACACCTCCACCTCGTCCCGCGTCGGCAGAGACGGCTGAGCCCCCGCCCGCGTCGCCGCCAGGGCCCCTGCCGCACAGGCGAAGTCTAGCGCGTCCTTCGGCTCCATCCCGTCCAGCAAGGCGACGACGATCGCCCCAACGAAGGCGTCCCCCGCCCCGGTCGCATCAATGGCCGTCACCCCGGGGGGCGTGGCCCAGGCCATCTTGACGCCCCGGTGATACATCTCGGCCCCGCGCGCGCCTTGTGTGATCACCACCCGGCCCCCGCCCCGATGCAGGGCGTCGCCGTAGAACTCCGCCTCGATCTCGTTGACGATGATCAGGTCGCAGCGACGCAGGAGCTGCTCCGACACCGGCTGGGCCGGCGCCAGGTTGGCGCAGACGAACCCCACCGCCCGGCCCACGGCCGCCTCCACTGTCTCGATGGGCAGCTCCAGCTGCACGATCAGCGGGCATTCGATCCGCGCCGGCAGCTGTTCGGGCGTCACCAGATGGTTGGCCCCCGCCGCCACCACGATCTGGTTCTCGCCCGAGGGATCCACCGCGATCAGGGCCACCCCCGTCGGCGCGGCGATATCCTCCTCGACGCCGGACAGGTCGACCCCGAAGTCCTCCATCAAGGCCAGGGCCTCGCCGGCCATGGCGTCGTTCCCGACCCGGCCGATGAGATTGACCTCGGCCCCCAGCTTCTCGGCCGCCAGCGCCTGGTTGGCGCCCTTGCCGCCCGGATGCCGCGCCAGGGTCGCCCCCGTCACCGTCTCGCCGGCCGCCGGCAGGCTGGGCGCCGTCGCCACCAGATCCAGATTGATCGACCCGATCACGGTGATGTTCATGCCGCCGCTCCCAGACGGGCGGTGATGAGGTCGAAGATCTCCTGCGAGGCCGCGCCCACCGCCCACCGGTGCCGCGCCGTCTTCGGATCGACGCGGAACTCCACCGCCGTATGCCCGCGCGTCAGCTCGCTCTCGGTCTCGACCTCGATCCGGCAGGGGGTCAGCTCGAACAGGTCGGGCCGCAGCAGCCAGGCCACCGTGCACGGATCATGCAGGGGGGCGCCCCAATCCGGAGTGGGCCAGCCGACGATCTCCCGCTCGACCCGCTGCGAGAACCGCAGCATGGCGGCCGCCATGCCCGCCCGGGGCGTGCCGACCGCCTCGATGTCCTGAATGCGCTGCTCGGTCGCCCGCACCGTGTGCGTCACGTCCAGACCCATGGCCACCATCTCGACGCCGGAAGCGAAGACCTCCGCCGCCGCGTCCGGATCGGCCCAGATGTTGAACTCTGCCGAAGGCGTGATGTTGCCGCCTTCCGACCGCGCCCCGCCCATGACCACGACCGTGCCCAGCCGCTCCACCAGCCGGGGCTCGGCCCTCAGCGCCAGGGCGACATTGGTCATCGGCCCCATGACCGCCAGCGCCACCGACCCCGCCGGCTCGGCCATCACGATCCGCACGATGGCGTCCACCGCCAAACCGTCCGCCGCCGGAGCATCAGGCTCCACCGCCTCCAGGTCGCCCAGACCCTCGGCCCCGTGGAACTCGCCGGCCCCCGCCGGGTCGCGCCGCAGCGGCCGCGCCGCGCCCGCGTAGACAGGGACGTCGTCTCGCCCCGCCACATGTCGGATGATCCGGGCGTTTCGCGTGGTCTTCTCGACCGGAACGTTGCCGCCCACGGTCGTGATCGCTTTCAGTTCCAGCTCGGGAGAGGCGAAGGCCAGCAGCAACCCCACGGCGTCGTCCACGCCGGGGTCGCAGTCGATGATCAAACTCTGTCTCTTCACCCGCCCTGAATGCGACCGCGCGCGTCTCGTCGCAAACGAAAAAGGGGCGCGCCGTCACCGGCGCGCCCCGCGTTCCGTGCGGACGTTGGGTATTACAGACCGACCACGCCGCCATCGTCCTTGGTGATGACGATCGTCGCCGAGCGCGGGCGCGCGCCCGTGCCGCCGCTCTGGCTGGCCGGCCAGAACGACGACGGCGAGGTCGCCGAGCCGTTTTCGCCCGGGTGCTGGATGTTGACGAAGATGGTCTTGCCGTCGGGCGTGGAATCGATGCCGGTCAGTTCGCATTCCTTCGGACCGACCAGGAAGCGACGCAGCTGCATGCCCGGGGCCTTGCCGACGAAGGTCGACTGGGTGCGGGTCGCGCCGGTCGCGTCCGTGTTGGTGATCGTCCGCGCCGCGCCGTCGCCGACGTTGCCCGGCTGGGCCACCAGCATCATGCAGTTGGTCACGTCGGTGTAGGCGCCGTCGTCGGTCTGGATCCACAGCAGCGGATTGACCAGGCCCGAAGCGTTCTGCGGGCGGCCGAACCACAGGCCGTCCGGCGACGAGAAGTCGTTCGTCGCGTCCAGGCCCGAGACGTTGATGTTCGTCGCGTTCAGGTCCGCCCCTGCGCCGAAGGCGTAGATGTCCCAGCGGAACGTCGTGGCTTCCGGGTTATCGCCCGTCTCGCGCAGACGGATGATGTGGCCGTTCGGGTTGCCGAACTGGTTCGTCGAGCCGCGCGGGTCGTTGTAGTGACGCGGGTTGGCGGCGTCCGTGGCGGCCAGCGGGCGGCTGGCGGCGTTGGTGTTGGTCAGGGTCAGATAGACCTCGCCGGTCGCCGGGTTGACGGCGGCCCATTCCGGGCGGTCCATCTTGGTCGCGCCGACTGCGTCGGCGGCCAGACGAGCGTTGATGAGGACATCGGCCTGGTTGGCGAAGGCATAGGCCGGGTTGGCCGAAGTGACCGCGCCCTGACCGAAGACCAGCGGAATCCACACCCCGTTCCCCGTCGCGTCGAAGCGGGCGACGTAAAGCGCGCCGTTGTCGAGGTACTTGTCGCCCATGGCCAGGCGGTCGGCGTTCTGGGCGTCGTTGGCGACCCAGGGCGTGGCCGAGACGAACTTGTAGAAATACTCGCCGCGCGAATCGTCGCCCATGTAGAAGACGGGCTTGCGACCGGCGACGAAGTTGGCCGGCCAGGCGCCCTCGTGCCCCATACGGCCCAGCGCCGTGCGCTTACGCGGGGTGGAGGCGGCGTTGTAGGGATCGATCTCCACGACCCAGCCGTACTGGTTCGGCTCGTTGCGGAAATCGGCCGTGGCGGCCGAGCCAGTCGCCGAGGCGTTCCACTTGGCGAACACGGTCGAACCCGGGACCGACGGAACCACTGTGGCCCAGTTGTTGGCGCCGCCCGCGCCCTGCGACACGCCGTAGCGGCTCAGGGCGACGACCTCCCTGGCCGACCGGGCGGCGTTGTCCGTGCCCGAGCGGCGGAAATAGCCGGCCCAGTTCTCCTCGCAGGTCAGATAGGTGCCCCAGGGCGTATAGCCGTTGGCGCAGTTGTTGATCGTGCCGCGACCGGCCACGCCCGTGGGCGAGTAGACGGTCTGCACCTGCACGTCGCCGCGCACCGGACCGTAGAGGTCCATCGGGGTGTTCGGCGTGATGCGTCGGTTGAAGGTCGAGTTCTGGACGTAGTTCCAGCCGGCCGTGCCCGCGCCCTTCAGGACCTCGATCACGGCAACACCGTGCGCCTCGATCTCCTTTATGGCCTCGGCTTCCGGACGGATGCCGCCGACCGAGGTCGGGCCGTTCGGATGCAGATAGGCGGCGGTGATGTTCTCGTGGTTCATGACCAGCAGTCCGCGCGTCGAGCTGTCGTCATCGCGCTGGCCGCTCGTGGCGCCCAGGCCGAAATAGTGCATGCCGTCGTGGTGATCGCCTCCGCGCGAGACGAAGTTGGCGTCCGTGCCGTTGTTGGCATAGGCCGGGGTGGCGGCGTTGATCGGATCGCCAAGGCGGTAGAGGACGCTGACCGAATAGCCGGCCGGCACGGTCACCACGTCCGCCAGGCTCTTGGCGACGGCGTTGAAGCCGAGCACGGCCGGGCTCACCGTCACGGTCGTCTGGGCCGTGGCCACGATCGTGTTCGAACCCGGAGCGTTGAAGGCGAAGACCAGCGGCGTGGCGGCCGTGACGCTGGGGGCGGTAAAGGTGGCGGTGTTGGTGTTGGCGCCCGTCAGGGCCACCGTCGGGCCCGACATCTGGGTCCACAGCACGCCCGTCGCGCCCGTGGCCGTCCCCGTCAGGGTGACCGTCTTGCCCGAGGTAGTCGCGCCCGAGGCGCCGGCCGAGACCGTGGCGTCCGCGGTCGGCTGGCCGTCGTCGTCACAGCCGGCCAGGCCGAACAGGGCGGCGACCGAGGCCATCCCGCCCATCACCGCGCGCCGCGACTGGCGCTCCTGCAGGAGGTCGCCGAAATGCGGATTCGACGAGGTGTTCAGCTCGATATCGCCATCGTCGTGACGACCGGTCAGGTGAATCTCGGACATTGGATGCTCCCCATGAATGACGGGGCGCAGCGGTAACGGCGGTGCTTGTGAAGTTCGTGTCCGAAATATTGCCGTTTTGTATTGCGAGAAAGTCGCACAATACTGAATGATTACAGTCTTTCCGCGCTCGGATGGACCCTCACATCAGCCCTTGCACATCCTGACGCAGGCTTGCGCCAGAACCTCTGCTGAATCCACCAGTGGAACAGACACATCGGCCGGATCGAGCAGCAGGGGAACCTCCGTACACCCCGCGATCACCGCATCGGCCCCCGCCGCGACCAGGGCCTGGCCCAGCCGCGCCATGGCCGCACGGTTGTCCACACCGACATCGCCGCGCTTGACCCCGTAGACGCAGGCCATGAAGGCGGCCCGATCCTCCCCCTGCAGGACGACCGGCGTCACGCCCGCCGCTGTCAAGGCCGCGACATACAGCGCCTCACCCCCCGGCGTCGCCAGGATGCCGACGCAGCGCCCCCCGCCCGCCCGCGCCACGGCCGTCGTGGCGGCGATCATGTCGATGAACGGCAGGCCCGCCGCCACGATGCCCGGCTTCTGCGCATGGGCGGTATTGCACGGCATGGCCAGCACCTCGGCCCCCGCCGTCTTCAGTCTCAGGGCCATGGCCCCCAGCTCCGCCTCCGCCTCGCCCGGCCGCGTGTTCCGATCAGGAACCTGAGGGTTCAGGTCCATCACGATCCGGATGTGATCGGCGTCGCCTTGCGCCGGCGTCAGCGCCTGCACCCGCGCCAGAAACGCCACCGTCGCCGCCGGCCCCATGCCGCCCAGAACGCCCAGAACCTTGCTCATGATCGCATCTTCCCGCTGCCGTGGCGGCACACCTCGGTCGCACTGCGCTTAGCCGACAGTCCACAGGTCCGCTATGGGTGGATAGCGGACATGCGAAAGGCCCCGCCGTCGCCAGCGGGGCCGTTCACCCGTTAGGTCTAAATCGTTAGGCTACGAACTGACGCCGCTGGATGTAGATTGCAGCACCACCAGCCAAGAGCAGGCCTAACATGATCATCGCCCACTCAGAAAGAGTTGGCACCGGAGCAGGAGCGGCGGCGACTGTGACTACAGTCGGCCCTGTTGAGTTGGCGGTGCTGGCCTGGGCGTTCGGATTGTCGCCGGTACAGCTCCCCGGACCCGATACCGCCGCTACTGGCGAAGGACCGCGAGTAAGACACAACGAGTTCGCAAAGGCTTGGCTAGATGCGTCGTTAAACACAACATAGCTAATGTAGGAGTTAGGGTCTGCCGGGGCGGAGATCGCATAAGGGGGGCCCGGTGTTCTTTCCAGCGTAACGCTTACGCCAGTCGGCTTGCCCGTGCCGTCCGTGGCAAATCGCACCGAGTACGTCGTCGCGAGAGGTCCCGGTCCCGTCGTCGTCCGAACACCATCGCTGAAGGTGTAGGCGGTAATGCCGCCCGTCCGGTCCGCGAAGGGCAAGTTGGCGGCGAAAGGCGCAGCGAAGGTGAACGTGGCGCTTGCCCGCATGGCCGTTGTGTACGTCGCGCACTCCCCCACCGTACAGCCAGCGGAGTTGTTGACGGTGACGTACGGAGCTCCGGTGAACACGTAGTTCGTCGCCTGGGCCGCAGCTTGGCCGGCGATAAGCAGGGTCGCAAACGCCAACGCGGCGCTGAAGGCTCTTCGAAACACAGTATCCCCCAAAGCCGTTGTCCCAAGCAGTCACAACGACTTCGGAAAAACGAAGATTTTTAGTTTGGCAGGCCGGTCTTGATTTGTGGAGTCTGAGGATCGATTTTTTCGCTAGGTATTCATACGAACGGCTCCGCAGGAGATGGCCTACGCGCTGACATGCACCCCCCAACGGCGCAGCACGCTATATGGGCTGGGGTCCACTGCGCGGGCAGCGAAGGTCGGTTAACAGGCGAATGCGGACATAGGCATCTGGCTCAACAGTGGACCTTAACCAGGCGGCCCGAAAGCGGACCTGCCGAACGTCCGCTAGGGGTGGCAAGCGGAAGTGCTCCCCGAGGCCTCCAAATAGACGTCACTGCAGCCGAACTATCGGCGCATCGCAGACATACGAAAGGCCGCGCCGTCGCCAGCGGGGCCGCCAAAGAGAGCGCGGTCAGATCAGCCGATCTGACGACGGCGCTGAAGGTACAGCGCAGCGCCACCCGCCAGCGTCAGGCCGAGCATGATCATCGCCCATTCGGACAGGGTTGGAACGGGCGCGGGCGCGGGGGCGCTAACTAGGATAAGGCTACGGGGCGTGGAGTTGATGCTACCTCCAAACACGTAGTCTGTCGCCGCGCTGAGAGTCTCGTTGTTGAACCCAAAGGCTATGGATGAGCCACGGGCGGCGTTAATGGCTGTGATCGCGTCGGCAGACAATGTTATAGTAAGTGTCTCACTATTCGTCGTCGCCACCGCAGTGCCGAAAACCACGCCCGTGCCCAAGTCGGTGTAGGTGCTCCCCGGCGTCGCCGTTCCGGCAGCGATTGTCGAAGGCGTCGTCGAGACGTCGTACACATTAATCGTGTTCGGTCCGTCTGCGACTAGTGCCGCGCTTAGACTTAACGTAGCCGACGTGATCAGCTGACCTGCCGGAATGCTGTAAATCAAATAACTTCTGCGGCTTTCCCCCGAAGCTGCCCCTGTGAGGAAATTCCCATTCGGCGCACCAGACGCGCCGGTGGCGTTAGCTGCCGTTGGCGAATAGGCACCAGCCGCCGTCGGCGTCAGCGTTTGCGCCGCAACCGGAGCCGCGGCTAAAGCCCAGCTCGCGACACCCGCCAGCGCCAGAATACGAAGTACGTTAGCCATCAAGGCTCTCTCCTAACCAAGCCTGATAATGGCTCAACATCGAAATATTCTTCAGAAAATCAAAAGGATGTCAATTAAGGGACAGGTTTGCGAATGTTCACTTTGGGGGGCCATCTGTCCTTTGGTTCCGAGGTGGAAAGCTGACGGTTGCCAGTCGGGACGAAAACTGAACGGCTTAACGTCCGCAATGGGTGGTAAGCGGACGTGAAAACGGCCCCGCCGTGGCCAGCGGAGCCGTTTCGAAGGTCAGGTGCGTTAAACTACACCGTCAGGCGGCGACGCTGGATGTAAAGCGCCGCGCCGGCAGCGAGGATCGTGCCTAACAGAAGCAGTGCCCACTCCGATAGGGTTGGGACAGGTGCCGGCGGCGGGGCCGCGACGGCGTTAATCCTGAAGTTGTCCAAGTATCCGTTGAAGTAGTTGCCTGAGTTTGCGTCGATCTGAAGTCGAACTGTTTGGCCTGAGTAGGCGCTAATATCGATCGGGGTGACTTCAGCCAGAGTGACGTCCGTGTTTGCGGGTGCCGTGTACACCACTAGGGGCGCGCCAACTGTAGGCACAACCGACACCGACAGCGTTCCTGTCCGGCCTGAGAGCAACGCTCCGACGGCAAAACCGAGCGTTACATTTGAAGCAGCGGGAATCGCTACGTCCTGGTAGAATTGACAGTTAATATTAGTCTGGCCGAAAGCGACGTTTGCAATATATGTCCCTTGGGTAGCGGCCGGATAACCCGCGCCGCCTGTTCTGTTGACGAAACCGCAGTTCGGGCTTGGCGCCCTACTCCAACCGGTCGGCGGAACGGTGATCGTCGCTCCATCGGCCTCAAAGGAGCCGTTTGTCACAAGATTTGTCTGCGCATTGGCAGCAGCCGGAAAGGTCGCGCCAGCACCGAAGGCGAGCAGCAGTGCGACGACGCGCGCCGGAACTCCAAGATGCATAATGTCCCCCCAAGGACCCATAGCCCGCGAACAGCGCAAGCCTTATCAGTCTTTGTAACGACGCTCGGTGACTTCCTGTCAAGCGACAGATCGTGGCCCAACTGCCATTTTTTCCTACATCCAGTCAGGATCATGGCGGAGATGCTGCGAGCAAGCGGACCAGGAATAAGTAGTGGCTATTCGAGCGTTGGGACCTGACCGCGTCCCTCCCGAAAGGCTGTCTGAGATGGGTCGGAAGCGGTCATTGACCTCGCGCCCGTAACCGGCCCACCCACGCCCTGAGATGGAATCGAAACGGCGCCGTCGGACTAGCGACAGGGCCGTTGGGGCGGGTCCGAGCGTCGTCGGTCAGCCGAACTGACGCCGCCGCTGGATATAGAGCGCCGCCCCACCGGCCAGCATCGTGCCGAACAGGATCATCGCCCATTCTGTCATCGTTGGCACCGGTGCTGCAGCCACTGAGGTTATGATCACATTGGTGGCGCTCTGGTCTGTGTTCAAGTTGTCGCACTTGCCCGCCACGGCGTTGATGCACTCCCGGGTAAAAATAACCGGGACGGTGTAGTTTCCTCCTGCAGTAGCGGGAATAGCCGGAAGCCGTATCGCTATGGCTCGCTCATTGGTGACCGCAGCGGCTGACTGCCCGAGATAATAGTCTCCGTTGATGCCCCCGGTGAAGGTGTAGTTGGTTGGGGTCGGACCGGTCTCGGTCACATTGATGCTCACCAACCGCTGCGTGGCGGGAAGCGAGGTGTCGAACACGAAGGTTCCACTAATGGTCCTTCCTCCGGTCACGGATGTCGACGGTATTGTCCATGTCACCGGTGCCGCATGAGCTACGCCAGCAAACAAAATGGCTGCAGCAAAAACTGCGGATCTGAGTATTTTCAATGGCATCCCCCCTATGAACCCGCGTTCTGGCAGACGATTAATACCGAAGCAAGAGGCCGGTGAAGGACACGACAGGCCGCCAGGGTTAACGACAAGCACGCCAGTTCGGACGAACTTTGCGCCGTGATCGAAAGTCGGCAACGGGTCGAAAGCGGTCATTGTCCTGACGCCGAGAAGCAGACTTTCCGACCCTGGCCCGGTAGCGGACCTTGTGAAGGTCCGAGAGGGGTGGAAAGCGGACCCGCGCGCCAGCGCGGCTGCCTCAAGACGGGCACCACCATAGCCAGACTCGCTGGGCTGCTTCCTCGCCACCAATCGGACGATCCACATCGCCGCGCTTCAAGGCGGCAGATACGTCACGAAGGCCGTCGAAGCTGGCAGTCCCCAACTCCCAAAGCACCACGTGGTCGGACTGTATGATCTTCCAGTGATCGGGCGACCAACTCTTGTCGTAGCAGACCACGAGTGTGGAGATCGTTCTACCCGCAGCCGCAGAGAAACTCCCGAGCGGCAGCGTAAACCGGGCTGGGGAGGAGGAAGACATGCCAAGGGCGACCAAATCGCGAAGGTCATCGCAGCCCGGCTCATCTGCGGCGAGGTGCCAACCGTCCCCTTGCCGTTTGTCGTTTTCGAACCAGAAGTAGACCGTGCCTTTAGGCCGCCAGCGACGAACATCCTCTTGCATAGTGCGACTGGACCGGGCTGCGGTTACCGAGTCAACGCCCGCATTGGGTGGGAAGCGGACATCACTTCTTGAGCCACGGCGAGCGTGGTCGATCCAGAAGACGATCAAGTAGCCGTTCAAACAGCCGAGATAGAAGGATCGCGATCCCCAACCAGACAACCAGAGCGGCCACCTCCATCGCGCGGAAGACTGGCAGGCCGATACCGTGAAATAGCTGGCTGAACTGTTCGTCTGGCAGCCTCAATAGCCAGATGAGAGGGATCGAAGGGATGCCCAGCGCAACGGCAAATGCTGCGAAGTTCAGTATCCCTTCAAGGGCGGTCTTCGGCTTCATTGACCTATGGTATCGCGCGAGCCCGGACGTCCGCAACGGGTCGGAAGCCGTCAAAGGCTCGGTGCCGGAAAGCGGACTAATCCTTGATCACCACCAACGATGTTGAGGCGTATCGGAGAACATACGGTTTGACCGACGGTTCGCCTTCGGGGATCGCGTCCCCAAAAAATGCGACGTAGCAGTCGTAGGCACGCAACTCGTCATCGAACCAGCAATGCACAACCACTCCGTCTTCCCAAATCCCATCGCCGATGTTCGTGCGGCGGACGGGGGTGCCGGGTTCGAGAAAGCGATCCATGCCCCATCGTCCCTCAGTGGTCCAAGGTCTGCAACGGGTCGGCAGCGGACACAGACTCAGGGACGCAAGGCCGACGCCCGACCTATGCGATAGGCCCCCGCGCGGGACGACATCGGTCGTCCTTTCCAGCTCAGCCGCACTCTGCCTTCCGCCGTCAATTGATCGACGGCGGCGCGGACCTCGGGCATCCGTGCGCGCCAGTCGCCATCCTCGCCCGCCAGGGCCCGCGCCGCCTCGCTTGGGCAAACGGTCGCGCCCTCCGCCCGGGCGTCCAGCAGAGCCAGCACCTGGGCCTTTGGGCTCACCCCAGCATCGCATCCAGCTCGCCCTGATACCCGGCCAGGCCTTGCGCCCCGCCGGTGTGCAGGAAGACGACCCGTTCGCCCTCGAACCGACCCGCCCTGGCCAAGGCGATCAGCCCCTTCATCGCCTTGCCGGTATAGACCGGGTCCAGCAGAATCCCGTCCGTCCGCGCCGCCAGGGTCAGGGCGTCCACCACCGCCTGGTCGATCAGGCCGTAGCCCTCCCCGACATAGTCGCAATCGGCCACGACCATATGGTCCTTGACCCGATCCGGATGCCCCAACAGGGCCGCCGTCTCCCTGGCCAGCTTCAGGACATTGGCCTCCTGCTTCTCCTTGGGCGCCCGCACCCCGATGCCGAGCACCGGAATGTCGGCGCCCAGCACGGCCAGACCGGCGACCAGACCGGCGTGCGTCCCCGCGCTGCCCGTCGCCGTCACGATCCGGTCGACGGACAGATCCAGCTCGTCGGCCTGGACCACGATCTCGCGCGCGCAGTCGACATAGCCCAGCGCTCCGATCGCGTTCGAGCCGCCGCCGGGGATCACATAGGGCTTGCCCCCGCGCGCCCGAACCCCGTCCGCCGTCTTCTCCAGCTCGGCCGGCATGTCCGATCCTCCGGGCACGGAGCGAATGACCGCGCCGAACAGCCGATCCAGCAGGACGTTGCCGTTGTTGACGTAGTCGACCGCCTTCGACCCGGTCCGCTCCTCCAGGATGACCTCGCACTTCAGCCCCATGACCGCCGCCGCCGCCGCGGTCTGGCGTACATGGTTCGACTGCACCGCGCCTTGGGTCACCAGGGTGTCCGCATCCTGCTCGAAGGCGTCGCCCAGCAGGAACTCCAGCTTGCGCGTCTTGTTGCCCCCTCCGGCCAGCCCCGTGCAGTCGTCCCGCTTGATCCAAAGATCGATGCCCAACGCCTGGGACAGGCCGGGCGCCGGCTCCAGCGGCGTCGGCAGGTGCGCGAGGCGCACGCGGGGGAAACGGGCGAGATGCATGGGGCGGTCCTTATGGGTTCGCCTCACTCCTAGCATCCGCTCAGGCGGCTTGCGACGCCTCGAAAAGCATGTCGACGGCCCCGTTGGGGTCGAGCTGCGGATTATGGACCAGCCGCTCCAGCAGGCCCGCCATCGGCGGCGTGATCCGGGCATTGGCCATCGTCCAGGCCTGGAACCGCCGCTGCGTGATCGACGCCCGGTCGATCAGCCGGATGTCCTTGTGACGCGGATCCGACTCCAGACGTCTCAGCAACCCGTCCAGCACCTCGGGCTGACCTTCCACGACCTGCAGATACTGACCCTCATGCGCCGCCAGGGCGCCGGTCAGACCGTCCCGAGCATTGTTGCGATCCGACTCCGCCAGGATGCTCGCCATGTTCATCAGGCTGTCGGTGCGGCCCGTCGCCGTGCTCGCGTAGAGCAGTCGTTCCAGTTTGATCATCTATGTCGGGCCGTGCGTGTAATGTGACGCCTTGGCTACAACCTGCGCCAACGGTCGGCAATCGAAATAGAAATGTTCGTTTCCGAACAGATTGCTAATGCATTACTCTGGCGAAGCGGCTTCAGCCACCATTTCCATCTCGGCGAAATGCTCCGCCTCGTCCGGCGCGGCCATGGCCGCCTTCGCCCGCGTCACGATGCGCGAACTGCCTTCCAGCGTCCGATGCACCGGGCATTTGTCGGCGATCTCGAACATGCGCGCCCGCTGCTCCTCGGTCAGGAGGCCGTCCAGGGTCAGGGTCCGTTCGAACACGTCCGGCGGCGTCTCTCCGGCCCGCTTCTCGTGCCGCACATCGACCGAAGCCCGCTCCAGCGGCAGCCTCTTCCGCTCGGCATAGAGCCGCAGCGTCATGACCGTGCACGCCCCCAACCCGGCCCCGATCAGCTCGTACGGCGTAGGTCCCGACGCCATCCCGCCGACCGACACCGGTTCGTCGCCGAGGATGACCGCCCCGCCGGCCTCGATCCTGACCTGGAACCGTCCTGCGCCCGTCTCGGCGACCCGCACGACCCCGTCCGCCTCGGCCCCGCCCATCGGCGTCGTCATGTCCTCGATGTAGCGCGACGCCCAGGCCGCGATGACGCTGGCCGCATAGACGGCGTCCTCGGGCCGGGTCAAAAGATGGTCCGCCTTGTCCAGCGAGACGAAGCTCTTCGGATGTTTCGCCGCGACATAGATCCCCGTCGACTCCTCGATATCCACCACCCGGTCCGCCGGCGAATGCAGGATCAGCAACGCCCGCTTTAGTGTGGCCAGCCGCGCCCTCTGATCCTGCTTCCTCAGGTCCTCGGCGAAACCGGGGCCGACCGGAATGCGGACGCCGCCGACCGTCGCCGCATGCATCGACCCCTCGCCCTCCGCGCCCAGCACATGGGTCACGTCGTAGGGCGCGCCGATGGTCGCCACGGCCTTGACCGTCGGCAGCCGCCCCGCCGCAGCGATCGCCGCCGCCCCGCCCAGGCTGTGTCCGATCAGCAGCCCCGGCGCACAGCCCTTCTTCGCCATATGTTCGCCCGCCGCGACGAGGTCCTCCACGTCCGCCGTGAACCCGGCGGGCAGTTCGGCCCCCATCTCGCCCACCCCGGCGAAGTCGACCCGCAGCGTGCCGACGCCCTCGTTCGCCAACGCGCGACTGATCCGCGTCGCCGCGAGGTTGTCCTTCCCGCAGGTGAAGCAGTGGGCGAACAGGGCGAACCCCCGCGCCTGTCCGCTGGGCCGATCCAGCACCGCGTTCACATGCCGCCCGTCCGCCGTGGTGAAGTCGAAGGGTTCGGTCTGCATGGGTCGAGGCTCCAGTCTGCACGGCGACCCTAGCCAATCCGCCGCCATCAGCCTATCGTCGCGGCGTTCTCCCGGGGGTCGCGCTCGAGCGGCTGAGATAGAGGTAGCCCTCTGACCGGCCGAACCTGATCCGGGTCATGCCGGCGAAGGGATGAGTACGCTTCGGGACCCCGCCACAGTCCCCTCTCGCCCGGAGTCGGCGGACCCTCTGCAAGCACAGAGGCCGCCATGAACATTCTCGTCACCCCGCCGTCGCTCCCCGAAGAGCCCAACGTCGACCTGTCGCTGAAAGACGCGCGCGAGGCAGTCATGCGCGAGACGGGAACCATCCCGACCGGCGAACGCGCAGGCTCCCGCAAGGTCTACGTCGCCGGCGAACTCTATCCCGACATCCGCGTCCCCTTCCGCGAGGTCGCCGTCCACCCCAGCGCCAACGAGCCGCCGGTGACCATCTACGACAGCTCCGGCCCCTACACCGACCCGAACGTCACGATCGACATCAAGCGCGGCCTGCCCCTCGTCAAATCCAGCTGGCAGCTCGACCGCGGCGACATCGCCCCCGTCCTCAACCCCCGCGAGGTGAGACCCGAGGACAACGGCCACGCGTCGGGCCGCCACCTCGCCCCCCGCTTCGACGTCTCCAACCACAAGGTCTTCAAGGGCGTCGAGGGCCGCCCCGTCACCCAGTACGAATACGCCCGGGCCGGGATCGTCACGCCCGAGATGGAATACGTCGCCATCCGCGAAAACCTGCGCCGCGAACAGACCGCCCCCTGCATCCGTGACGGCGAGGACTTCGGCGCCTCGATCCCCGACTTCGTCACGCCCGAGTTCGTGCGTCAGGAGATCGCGCGCGGCCGCGCCATCATCCCGCACAACATCAACCACCCCGAAGTCGAGCCGATGATCATCGGCCGCAACTTCCTGGTGAAGATCAACGCCAACATCGGCAACTCGGCCGTCCTCTCCAGCGTCGACGACGAGGTCGACAAGCTGGTCTGGGCCACCCGCTGGGGCGCCGACAACGTCATGGACCTGTCGACGGGCCGGAACATCCACAACATCCGCGACTGGATCATCCGCAACTCGTCCGTCCCGATCGGCACCGTCCCGATCTACCAGGCGCTGGAGAAGGTGAACGGCGTCGCCGAGGACCTGACCTGGGAAGTCTATCGCGACACCCTGATCGAACAGGCCGAACAGGGCGTCGACTATTTCACCATCCACGCGGGCGTCCGCCTGCCCTTCATCCCCATGACGGCCAAACGCGTCACCGGCATCGTGTCGCGCGGCGGCTCCATCATGGCCAAATGGTGCCTCAGCCATCACCGCGAGAGCTTCCTCTACGAGCATTTCGAGGAGATCTGCGACATCATGCGGGCCTACGACGTGTCATTCAGCCTCGGCGACGGCCTGCGTCCCGGCTCCATCGCCGACGCCAATGACGAGGCCCAGTTCGCCGAACTGCGGACCCTGGGCGAACTGACCAAGATCGCCTGGGCCAAGGGCTGCCAGGTCATGATCGAGGGCCCCGGCCACGTGCCGATGCACAAGATCAAGGCCAACATGGATGAGCAGCTGAAGCACTGCCACGAGGCGCCCTTCTATACCTTGGGCCCGCTGACGACCGACATCGCCCCGGGCTACGACCACATCACCTCGGCCATCGGCGCGGCCATGATCGGCTGGTTCGGCACGGCCATGCTCTGCTACGTCACGCCCAAGGAGCATCTGGGCCTGCCCGACCGTCAGGACGTCAAGGACGGCGTCATCACCTACAAGATCGCCGCCCACGCCGCCGACCTGGCCAAGGGCCACCCCGCCGCCCGCCTGCACGACGACGCCCTGTCCCGCGCCCGGTTCGAGTTCCGCTGGGAGGACCAGTTCAACCTCGGCCTCGACCCCGAGACGGCCCGCAAATACCACGACGAGACCCTCCCCAAGGAGGCCCACAAGACCGCCCACTTCTGCTCCATGTGCGGCCCGAAATTCTGCTCCATGAAGATCAGCCAGGACATCCGCAGGGACGCCGCTGCCCAGAACGACGCGGGCGGCTCGCTGGAGGCGGCCGAAGCCGGCATGGCGGAGATGTCGGCGAAGTTCCGGGCCGGGGGCGGGGTGGTGGAGGTGAAGGTGTGATTCAGACGGAGTTAGCTAACTCCGTCCACGACCCGGATAAGTATATCTCCGCTGGCTGCACGTGGAGTGATTGAAAACCTATCCACTTCATCGCTGAAGTTGTCCAGTAACGCCGCTAACATTTGGGAATGGTAGAAAACATAGGTAGACTTTTCCGTGACAAGTCTCGTGTTTCCCAACAAACTTAACACCAGCCTGTCGTCCTGGATTCTCATTCTGAACCAAGCAAGACGCGCCATTTGGACAGATTTGTGCGTTAAATCCCCGTCCTTATCGATCGACCAATCCTTTAGCAAATCTATCCGAGCGAATGAGGCTATTCTTTCGCTTAGTTGCTTCGGTTCTTTACAAAAGACTCGAATAGCCATCACTTTTCCTCAGGCTTATCGCCGTCAACCTGAGCTTCAAGCCCTTCATCAAATCGCCCGCCTTCTTCCTTAGCTCGCTTCATCGCGCTGCCAAGCGTGGAAGAGCCTGCATCTCGCACACTATCTTGAGCAGGCTTGCCGCGGAACATAATTTCGTCCTTCCGCTGACCCTCTAGGCGCTCACTGACTTCGTCGAGCGTTTTTCCATCGATGGGAATTTTGGAGTATTTTTCAGCCGCTCGAAGAAACCCGTCGGACGAGTAAATCCATATTTTCTCGCCCACCTCTGAAAGAAATTCAGCTACTAGCTCAGGCCTGGACGCGATCGTTCTATCTTTTTCTATATACCACCAATCTTCTTTGCTGTCGTCGATCACGAGAATAATTGGCTTTTGCTTGGATTTTGCCAATCCTATCAACTGAGACCAAGCGATGTAGTCCCCAAAAGCCCCAGGAACTCCCTTTTTCTTAAGATCACAATAGCCGGGCGGGATTTCATTATCTATGCGTGATTGGGCAACAACATGTAAAGCGTTCAATTCTTGTTCTGTAGGGGGCGCACCAATCCGCCCGTCGAATATGTCGAGAACTCTGTCAGCAATCTGGTCGTTACCAATGAGGCTTTCCATTTGCTTCTTGGATC
The DNA here is from genome assembly GCF_027912535.1 of Brevundimonas sp. NIBR11. NCBI lineage: Bacteria > Pseudomonadati > Pseudomonadota > Alphaproteobacteria > Caulobacterales > Caulobacteraceae > Brevundimonas > Brevundimonas sp. NIBR11. The sequence goes on from NZ_CP115465.1 coordinate 2,420,846, forward strand.
GAACCAAGTCATCGCCGATTGCAGCAAATCCCTCCATAGCGGTTTTTGAAAGGTAAGGATGACTGCGTTTCGTTTCGATGTATTTTCGAGCGAAAGCGGACAAATCAGCTTCCGCCGCATTATACTGATTGACTTGCTTAACGATGGTACTAGCTCTGTTTCTTGAATACTCAAGCGCAAACTGAAATGGCAGCACGACTCGGGGTTTGTAGGCGTCCATAACACCGAGAAAGCCGTCCTTTGTGGCTTCTGAATACCCGTAGAGGTTCAGAAGTGCGCTCGCGTCAAAGCTAAACAACGCATCGCGCCAAAGTGCTTCAAACTCCGCCTCAGTAGGTCGGAAAAACTGGTGGAGCGCCGTTCTCAAAGCGAAGATCCATTATGCATGCAGGTCACTCTAGAAGGTCGATTTTCTATTCGCACCGACGTGCACCTCTCAGCGGAATTTCGTGCCCGAAATGCGCCAATGCGATAAGGCAAGTCACTCCACGAACCGCACCGGCAACACCTGCCACCCGTAATAGACCAGCCCCGCCGCCAGCAGCACGACATTGACCCACCGCCGGCGCACCACGATCAGCAGGCCGTAGCCGAGGCTGAACTCCCACGGCACGGCCTGCACCACGCCCCAGACCGTCATCGCCCCCCGGCCCGGCGCGAACCCCATCCCCCATTCCACCATCCTGACGCCCCAGAAGGCCCACAGCCCCAGGATCAGCGCCCCGAACGTCAGGACGCGGGTCCGGTCGTAGTGGGCGTAGAGGTCGACGGGCCCATCCTCCGGGATCGGGTCGGGCAGGACGAAGGTCGCGGCCATGAAGGGCAGGACCAGTTTCACCACCTGCATCACCATCAGGCCGACGGTCGTCTCCGTCCGCGTCCGCGCGTCCCACTGGAACATCCACACCGACACGATGACCAGGACGATCATGGCCGCCAGCAACAGGGGCTCGGGCGCCCAGCGCACCCGCCGCCCGGCCATGGCCAGCTTCGAGACCGTCGACGCCATATGCGCCAGCGCCAGCCCCAGGATCACGGCCGAGAGGCCGAAGGTGAACTCGAACAACGACATGCTGGCCCCCTCGCGCGCGGGTTTCAGCCTACAGCCTCAAGTCCTCCGAACAAGAGTCGGCGAGGGGTTGGCGGCCCAGACCCATCAACGGATCCCCTGAATCCGCCTTTGAAAACAAGGCCCGGCTCTCTTGAGAGGCTTTATATCCATCACTCCTGAAAACGGCCTCACACTGTCCCCGGCACAGGGAGACGAACATGGACGAGGACGCACAGGGGCGACGGCCGGCGCCGGACGAGGTCTGGGCGGCGGTGCGCGAGGACTATCTGGCCGGGCGGTCGGCGCCGGAGTGTGCGCGGCGGCATGGGGTCAGCGTCGGGGCCCTGCGGGCGCGGGCGGCGCGCGACGGCTGGCGGCGTGCGGATCAGCCCTGGACCCCGGCCGATCGGCTGGACCCGTGGGACGAGGGGGTCGATCTGGAGACCCGCGTCGGCGGCGACCTCGACCAGGTCGAGGTCCGCGAACTGGCCTATGTCGCCCACCGGAGGATGCTGCGGGCCGTGATGCGCGGCGATGCGGCCGAGGCCCTGCGCTGGCGGCGCGTGGAACGGACCCTGGTCGAGGTGGAGGCGGAGGAGGCCCGTGACAGCGAACGGCTCGACGCCATCCGCTGGCGCCTCGCCGATGACGCCCAGGACGATCCGGGTGCAGTAGACGCTATAGACGCTGTAGACGCTATGGACGGTGTTTTCGAGTCCGGCCCAGACCACTGAAACCCGAAGTGGCTTGACGGGGGGGTCGTCGATCCGCGATCCGTCGGCATACCCCGGAGCCCCACCATGCCCATCGCCCGCACCCAGGTCCTGACCGCCCTCGAAGCGCAGGGGGTCTTCCCCGTCTTCTACAATCCGGACCCGGAGATCGCGATGAACGTGATCCGCGCCTGTGCGCGCGGCGGGGCCAAGGCGATCGAGTTCACCAACCGGGGCGACTTCGCGGCCGACCTGTTCGGAGAGATCGCGCGGGAACTTGGCCGGACCGATCCGGACATCATCCTGGGCATCGGCTCGGTCATCGATGCGGGGACGGCGTCGCTGTATCTGAACCGCGCGGCGCGGTTCGTGGTCTCGCCGGCGCTGGTGCCGGAGGTGGCCGTGGTCTGCAACAAGCGGATGGTCGCCTATTTCCCCGGCTGCGGCTCGGTGCGCGACATCGTGGAGGCGCAGGCGCTGGGCGTCGATATCGTCAAACTGTTCCCCGGCGCCTCGGTCGGCGGGCCGGACTTCGTCAAGGCGGTCATGGGGCCCATGCCCTGGACCAAGATCATGCCGACCGGCGGCGTCGACCCCGACCCCGCCTCCATCGCGAAATGGTTCGGGGCCGGGATCGTGGCCACCGGCATGGGGTCCAAGCTGGTCACCGACGCGGCGGTGAAGGCGGGGGACTGGGCCGGGATCGAGGCCTCGGTCCGTGCGGCCGTGGACGCCGTCGCCGCCTTCCGCGCGTCGAAGTCCTAGCTCAGGACCACGATGGCCACGCGCCGGTTCTGGGCGCGGCCTTCGGGGGTGGAGTTGTCGGCGACGGGCGCCTCTTCGCCGTAGCTGATGGTGGCCATGCGGTTCAGGGCGATGCCCTGGCGGCTCAGCGAGCGGCGAACGGCCTCGGCCCGGGCGGCGCCCAGGGCGTCGTTGTAAGCCTCGGGACCGGCTGAATCGGTATGGCCCTGGATCTCCAGATAGACGTTGACGTTCTCGGCCTTCAGCCGGTTCGCCAGCTCGGTCAGACGGGCCTCGGCCTCGGGCGACAGGGCGTCGCGGTCCGACGGGAATTTGACGGAGTCATCCGACAGGACGACCTCGTACATGAACTTGCCCTGGGCCAGCTGCTGGGCCGCCGTGGCGCGTTGCAGGGCGTCGTTGGCGGTGCCCTCGACGACGCCGAGGCGGGCGTCGGTGGCGTCCACGCGCTGGTCGACCACGGCGACGTTGTCGCGCACGAAGGCTCGGGTCGCACAGCCCGAGGCCAGCAGGCCGAGCGACAGGACCACGCCGGTCATGAGGACGGGCCGCAGGTTGGGGCGCGGCAGGGCCAGGGCGTTCGAGGCGGATGGGGACTGGATCAAGGGAGCTTCCTGAAGGACCGGAGCGCCACTTCCGAACGTCGCGCAGTCGTGATCAGGGACACGCTGAAAGGCCTCGGAATGACCGGTCTGGGGCATGATTCCGGCAGCTTGGCCGTGTGGACCTTCCCGGGCGGACGCCACGATCCTGACGTCTCGGCATGCTCTCTGGACGCCTGTCCGACGTCGCCGGCGTCGCCCTGTACGGATCCCATTTGCCTTCAAGCGCCGAAAGCCAAACGCGAAATCCGGCCTCGCAAACCGCCGCCACGCGGCGGCCGGGACGGCGCTGGCTGACGGGCGCGGCGGTCAGCCTCGGGGTGCATCTGGCGGGTCTTCTGGCCTTTCTGACCGTCGCCCCCGCGCCTACGATTTTTTCCGCCGAGCCGCCGCCGGAGCCCGTAATCGTCTCCCTCGCCCCGCCGCCTCCGCCGCTTCCGGTCGCCGAACCTGACCCGCCGCCGGGGCCCGCCGAGCCCTCGCAGGCCGCCGAACCGCCCGCCCCGGCCAGCCTCGCGCCGACCCCGCCCAGGCCTCGTCCGCCCGCCGCCCCGCGCCCGCCGCGACCGGCTCCGCCTGAGGTCGAGCCCCTGCCCGTCGCTGCCGCTCCGCCCGGCCCCGCGCCGGCCACGCCGCCCGCCGGTCTGACCCTGGCCCAGCTCGCCGGCGCGGCCACAGCGGGGTCCGGCTCGGGCGGTGGAGGCGCTGGCGCGGCGGGCGGGGGCGGGGGCCCGGGCTCCGGCGCCGGGCGCTGCGACATGATCCGGCGGGTGCAGAATGCGCTGCGCGGGAACGCCGGGGTGGTCGCCTCGGCCGCGCGGGCCCAGAGCGCCCTGCCCGCCTCTCACCGGGCCCTGCTGGTCTGGGACGGCGACTGGGTCATGAACCCCGGCGAGGCGGGACGCGGTCTGGCAGGCCTGCGCCAGGCCATCGCCGTGGCTGTCGCCTTCGCCCCGGCCGAATGCCGTCGCCAGTCCGTACGCGGTCTGGTGCTGCTGACGCTGGAGGACGACGCCGACGGCCCGCGCCTGGCCCTCGGTCAGGGCGCCTGGCGCTGGTCGGACCTCACCGGCGCGGGCTGAGCGGCGCGGTCTCCGGCGCCTTCCAGAAGACGGGCAGGACGACCAGGGCGACCACGGCGATCATCGCTCCGGGCGCCCAGTTGGCGCCCGTCATCGCGATCAACCACTGGGCCAGCCAGGGGGTGAAGCCGCCGAACACCGCCGTCGCCGCCGTGGCCCCCAGCGCGAGGCCCGTCAGTCGTCCTTCGCCGGGGAACTGCTCCGCCGTCGCCACGGCCCCGACCGCGCTGACCCCGCCCGCGACGCACGCCAGGACGACGGCGCCGAGCAGAGCCCCGTTCTCACCCCCGACCGCCATCAGCGAGAACATGGCGGCGGGCGCGGCGGCGCTGAGAAGGGCCAGCAGAATCAGTACGGGCTTCCTCCCCCAGCGATCCGACAACATCCCGGTCAGGGGCGTGATCAGGATCACCACCACCGCCGCGATGGTCGCCAGCCACAGCGACACGGTCTCGCCCAAGCCCCCGATTGAGGTCAGGAAGACCGGCACATAGGTGATGCCGACATAATAGGTGATCGACCCCAGGGCCGAGATGGCGAAGGCACGCGCGATGCCGACGCGGTGATGCCTCAGCGTGTGCAGCAGCGGGCTGACCGGCACGGTCCCGGCGGCCCTCTGCCGCTCGAAGTCGGGCGATTCCTGCATCGTCGATCGAGCCAGCCAGACGCTGCCGGCCAGCACCGCCCCGACCCCGAACGGAATGCGCCAGCCCCAGGCGTCGAGATCGGCCGGGCTCAACAGATGCGTGGTCACGGCGCACACGCCGACGGCCAGAAGCGCCCCGATCTCGCTCGCCGCCGAGGCCGAAGATGCGATCAGGCCGCGCCGATGACGCGGCGCCCCCTCCAGCAGATAGGCCACCACGCCCGTGTACTCGCCCCCGACCGAGAACCCCATGACGCAGCGGACGAGCAGCAGGAGCAGGCCAGCCGCAGGCCCGATCAGCCCATAGGTCGGCAGGATCGCCGTCACGATCATGGCCGCCGTCATCAGGGCGACGGACAGCAGCATCGTGTGCCGCCGCCCGAACCGGTCGCCGATGTGCCCGAACACCACCGCCCCGATCGGCCGCATCAGATAGGCCACCGCGAAACCGCCCAACGTGATCAGCAGGCTCTCCTCCCCGCCGCCGAAGAAGACCCGCGACAGGACGGTGGCGAGATAGAGATAGAGGGTGAAGTCATACCATTCGACCACGGTCGAAAAGGCCGCGATGGCCATGGACCGTCTGGTCATCGGGGTGTGGTCGTTGGACATCCCTCACCGTGCACCCCGACGAAGGCTGGGGTCCAGATGAAACCGCAATCGACGCGCGAACGAAACAGGGCGGCGAGACCCTCGCCGCCCCTCTAATCCAAACCGTTCGGAGCCCTACGCCGCCAGACGCCCCAGAAGAGCCGACAGCGCCGCCATCCGCGCCTTGGTCGCGTCGGTTGCGCCCTCGGGAGCCGTGGCCAGTTCGGTCGACAGGCGCCGCGCCGCTCGCTTGTCGGCCGAACCCGAACGCCAGCCCTCGATCACCGCCCGAACGCGCGTCTCCACCCCATCCGCGATCGCATCGGTGCGCGCCAGCTGATCGACGTATGACGCGGCCACGTCGGGGCTGTCGGTCCACTCGATCTTCATCTGGGTCTGCGGGTTGATCTCCTCGGCCACGACGGCCTCGGCCGCAGCGATCTCGGCCGCCGACAGCTGGTCCGAAGGCAGCAGCTTCAGCACATCGAGGCCGCGTGCGATCTCGCTGGAATAGACGCGGCCGTTGAACCAGTAGGCCGACCACGAACCGCCGACATACATGCGCTCGGCGCTCAGCGGTCCCCGGTCGAAATAGGCGATCTCGACCGGCTTCATCGGGTCGGTGAAGTCCATGACCGACACCCCGCCCTGGTACCAGGACTGGACCATCAGATCGCGGCCCGGGACCGGGATGATGTTGCCGTTGTGGGCGACGCAGTTCTCGGTCGCGCCTTGCGCCGACGGCAGCTTGTGGAAGCTGCGCGCGGTCAGGGTGCGGTCGGCTATCGTAGCGATCATGTTGGCGCCCCAGGTCGCGGGGTCCTCGGCGCGGCAGCGCGGCGAGGTGCCGCCGCCCCACTCGTCGGTGAAGACGACCTTGTCGCCCGCATTGTTGAAGGTCGCCGAGTGCCAGTAGGCCATGTCCGGATCGAAGATGTCCGACGTCCGGCGCGGCTCTTCCGGATTGGTGATGTCCAGGAGGATGCCGTTGCCGCTGCAGGCGCCGCCGGCCAGGCCGATGGCCGGATAGACGGTGATGTCGTGGCACTGGTTGGTCTGGGCCGTGTCCTGGCTGGCCAGGCCGGCGCGGCCGCCGCGCCACAGCCCGGCGACCCGGCCCGTCGTCGCGTCGGCGAAGATGCGCGGACGGTTGACCAGTTCGGCGCGCTCGGGGTGATCCAGCGGCACCTTGATCACGTCGATGGAGAACAGGGCCGTCTCGGGGTTCTCGTCCGGCTCGCCGTCGGTGCAGATGTCCAGTTCGCCGGTCTTGCGCACGCTCGATGTGCCTTGACCGTAGATGTAGAGGACGTTTCGGTCAGACGGGTCCGGCACCTGGGTGTGGGTGTGCGACCCCCGGCAGGTCTGGACGGCGGCGATCTGGCGCGGATTCGACAGGTCGGAGATGTCGAAGATGCGCACGCCGCGGAAGCGCTCGGCGCTGACGTCGCCCTCGTTGCCGCCCGTGCCGCAATCGATGCGGCCACGGTTTTCCTCGACCGACATGAACAGCAGGTTCCCGTGCACCGAGACGTCGCCCTGGCCGCCGGGACAGACCACCGACATCACCAGCCGGGGCGTCTCGCCGGTGATGTCATAGGCGTTGAAGCCGTTGAAGTTGCCGACGAACAGCTTGCCGTCGGACACGGCCATGTCTGAGTTGGCCATGCCCAGGGCGCTGAAGCTGCGGTTGCCCTCGGCCGCGGCGCGCATCGCGGCGCGCTCTTCGTCGGTCTTGGGCGGCGAGAACATGGTCTCGGAGGTGCCGAAGCCGGGCGCATGGGGCGTGTGGCTTTGCAGGGCCATGCCGACGGCCGCCTGTCCGGCGTTGTCGTAACCGGCCGACAGGCCCGAGCGCGCATCGGCGGTGATCACCTGGGTGTCGCCGGGGCCCGAGGACTGCTGCGCCGAAGCCGCAGTCGCGCCAAGCAGCACGCCCAGTACGGCGACGGAGGACAGGAGTGTGTTTCGCACGTTCATGATCGGCTCTCTCAGGTCAGCGGTTCGTGGATGTCGGGGTCAGTGGTCGGACAGAAGAGACCGCATGCGCAGGATTTCCGCCTGCTGATCGGCGACCACCGAGGTGGTGAAGTCCGACAGCATCGTGTCCTCGGCCGCGTCGGGCGTCTCCATCAGGGCCGCGACCATGTCGAGCGCGCCCTGGTGATGCTGGATCATGCCGGTCAGGAACAGGCGGTCGAACTCCGCGCCGCTCGCCGCCGCCAGCGTCCGCATCTGGCGCGGCGTCAGCATCCCGGCCATCACCGGCGTGTCGTCGGGGCGGGTCGCCGGCTCCCCATGTCCCATGGCCGAATGATTCATCGTCGAGTGGTCCATGCCGGCGTGACCCATCGCGGCGTGGTCCATCTGCATCTCGGTCGACTGGCCGCGCTCTTCCAGCCAGGTCCGCATGATCGCCATCTCGGCCTCCTGGCTCAGAGCAATGCGGCGCCCCAGAAGTTTCACCCGCTGGTCGGATCCGCGCGTCTCCAGCAGGCCGACCATCTCCACCGCCTGGGCGTGATGGACGATCATATGCTGCATGAAGCGAACGTCAGCCTGGGTGAAACGGGTGCGGCCGAGTTCCAGAGCCTGGGCCGGCGTAACGATCCGCGACGGCTGGCCCGGCGCGCCGGGCTGAAAAATCGGGGGAGAAGAGGGCGTCTGGGCCGCGGTCTGTCCGGCGATCAGGCCGATCGTCAGGACTAGGGAAATGCCGACCTCGAACCGCACGCCTGATGACTCCCGTCGCGGCGCTATCCAGCCACAGTCCAGACTAGGCCTTCCCGACGCTCTTGGGCAAGGCGTCAGACCATACGTCGATCCCGCCCTTGCAAAAGTGGACACCAGTGTCCACTTAGCGATCCACGATGACCCGCCCCATGCGAAAAGACGCCGCCGATCGACGCTCCGCCCTCCTGCGCGCGGCCGCCGTCGTCTTTGCCGAGGAAGGCATCGACACGCCGCTGGACCGCATCGCCGAGCGCGCCGGCGTGGGTCGGGGGACCCTTTATCGCAACTTCGCCAACCGCACCGAGATCGCTTTGGCTGTCCTCCTGGACGAGGTGTCGATCCTGGGCGAGCGTTTCGCCGACTCCGACAACGACGAGGCTTTTCTCGACTTCCTGGCGGCCCTTTCGGACACACTGACGCGGAACACCGCGCTGGGCGGCGTCGTCCGGGCCGCCCCCTCGTCGGAGCTTCTCGACCCCCTGCGTCGGGCCCTGGTCAAGGCCGCGACCCCGGCGCTGAAGATTTCCCAGGCCGCCGACATCGTCCGCGACGACATCACACCCTCGGATGTCCGCATCCTCTCGGCCATGCTGGGCGCGGCCCTGCATAACGCCGCGCCGGCCGAGCGGAACGCCATCGCTCACCGAACGCTCACGCTTGTGATCGATTCCGTACAGAGCCGACCGTGAGCCGTCGCAACTTCGCCCTTCCCTGGTCCGAGTACGTCCAGACGCTGCAGCCGCATGAGCGGCCCATGCTGCCAGGCTCGCCCGCCACACCCGATCACAGCCTGCCCTATCGCCTTGCCTATGGCGCGGTCGGCATGCTGGTCACCGCGACCGGCGGGATCGGCGTGGCCATGATCACCGCCAACACCCAGCAGTTGGGCGGCGCGCTCGGCGTCTCGATCACCGAGGCGGCCTGGTTGCCGGTCGTCTTCGTGATGACTAACGCCTGCATGAACCTGCTGCTGATCAAGTTCCGCCAGCAGTACGGGCTCAGGCTCTTCGCCCAGATATTCCTGACAGCCTATGTCGTGATCGCGCTCGGGGCCCTGTTCTTCGAGAGTTATTCGTCGTCCCTGATCCTGCGCGCCTTCGCCGGCATGGCCTCGGCGGCCCTGACCTCGCTCGGCTTCCTCTACACGATCCAGGCCTTTCCCGCCGCGCACAGGCTCAAGGGTCTGATACTCGCCATCGGCGCATCCAGCCTCGCCCTTCCGGCCGTGCGGCTGTTCTCCAACCACCTGGTCGAACTGTCGGAGTGGCGCGGTTTCCACGCCATGGAGTTGGGCCTCAGCCTGCTGTCCCTCGCCGCCGTCTTCGCCCTGCGCCTGCCGCCCTCGGAGAAGATGAAGGTCTTCGACCCGCTGGACTTCGTCACCTTCGCCCTGTTCGCGCCCGGGATGGCCCTGCTCTGCGCCGTCCTCGGCCTCGGCCGCATCGTCTGGTGGACAGAGGCGGCCTGGATCGGCTGGGCGTTGATCGGCTCGATCATCCTCCTCAGCGCGGCCTTTCTGGTCGAGTACAATCGCAAGACCCCGCTCATCAATCTGGCCTGGCTCTCCGGCCCCGCCATCATCCGCCTCGCCCTCGCCATCGTCGGCGTCCGCATCGTTCTTTCGGAGCAGACCGCCGGCGCCGTGGGCCTGATGACCCAGCTGGGCGTGGGCCCCGACCAGATGCACGGCCTGTTCGCCCTGATCCTGATCGCCACCGCCGCCGGCTCCGTGATCAGCGCCTTCACCATGAACCCGGCCAAGCTGGACAAGCCGATCGCCATCGCGCTGGGCCTGATCGCCGTCGGCGCCTTCATCGACAGCCACGCGACCGTCCTGACCCGCCCGGCCCAGCTCTATCTCAGCCAGGCGATGCTCGCCTTCGCCGCCGCCTTCTTCATCGGCCCGGCCATGATGCAGGGCATCGTCCAGGTGCTGCAGAAGGGCGCCCAGAACTTGGTCAGCTTCATCGTCGTCTTCGGCATCGGCCAGAACGTCGGCGGCCTGCTGGGATCCGCCATCGTCGGCACGCTCGAAACCGTCCGCGAGAAATACCACTCCAGCCAGCTGTCCGAAGCCGTCACCCTCGGTGATCCGCAGGTCGTGCTGCGCCTGCAACAGCTCTCCGGCGCCTACGGCCGCGTGATCTCCGACCCCGCCCTGCGCACCGCCGAGGGCCAGGTCCTGCTGCAACAGCAGATCACGCAACAGGCCCACGTCCTCGCCTACAACGACGTCTTCCTCATCATGTCCGCCCTCGCCGCCCTCGGCTGCGTCTGGGTGACCTTCAACCATTTCCGCCCCCGCCTTCAGGCGCGGTTCGCCGGAGGCGACGCCGCCTCCGCGGCCGCCGCCGTCGAGTGAAAACCATGTCCGACACCACCGCCCCTGCTTCCGCCGCCCCGACCGCCCCCGCCGCTCCGCCGAAGAAGCGCGTCCTCTTCGCCGTGGTCCTCGTGACCGCCGCCGTGATCGGCGTCGCGCTGATCTTATGGGCCTGGCGCCTGCCGCCCTTCACATCGGGCGTCCAGCACACCGACAACGCCTACGTCCGGGGCCAGGTCACCGTCATCGCGCCCCAGGTCACCGGCTACGTCACCTCCGTCGCCGTGCAGGATTTCCAGACGGTCGAGCAGGGCGACCTGATCGCGACCATCGACGACCGTATCTATCGCCAGCGTCTGGAACAGGCGACCGCCGCCCTGCACGCGGCCGAGGCCCAGCTCGCCAACTCCGCCCAGTCGCAAAATTCGGCGCGCGGCTCGGTCGCCCAGACCGAAGCCGACATCGCCGGGGCCCAGGCCGCCGTCGCCAAGGCCCAGGCGGACTTCAACCGCTCCCAGACCCTGTTCCAGGGCGGCTGGGTCGCCCAGGCCCAGGTCGATGTCGCCCGCACCGCCCTGCGCGCCGCCCAGGCTCAGCTCGCCGCCTCCCGCGCCCAGGAGGGCATCGCCCAGACCGGCGTCACCTCCGCCGTGGTCAGCCGCGGCACGCTTGAGGCCAATGTCGAGGCCGCCCGCGCCGCCGTCCACTTGGCCGAGATCGACCTCGGCAACACCCGCATCACCGCCCCCCGCGACGGCCGCCTCGGCGAGATCAGCGTGCGCCAGGGCCAGCAGGTCGCGGTCGGGACCCAACTGGCCGCCCTCGTCCCCGACGCCCTGTGGGTCAACGCCAACTTCAAGGAGAGCCAGCTGACCGATATCCGTCCCGGCCAGCCGGCCGAGCTGTCGGTCGACGCCCTGGGCGGCCGGACACTGACCGGCCATGTCGAGCGCATCGCCCCGGCCACCGGCTCGGAGTTCAGCGTCATCCGCCCCGACAACGCCACGGGAAACTTCACCAAGGTCGCCCAGCGCGTCCCCGTCCGCATCCGCCTCGACCCGAACCAGCCGGGCCTCGACCGCCTCGCGCCGGGCATGTCCGTGGTGGCGCGTGTGGATACGGCAGCGGCCAGCTAGTCCTCGTCCTCGTACTTGAGCTTCTCCAGCAAATAGGCCACCGCCGCATCCTCCTGAGGCGAAGGCCTGTAAACCTCCTCGATCGTCCGCTCGCTCAGCCGCGCATAGCTCTCCGCCAGCCCCGCCAGGGCCTTCGCCTCGGCCCAGAGCCGCCCCTTCATCGCCCGCCCGGACGCCAGGATCGCCGCCTTGGCCAGCAATGCCGGATCACTGGCCTCGGGGTCGTCCACTGACGCCGGCGCGAACAGGTTCTTCAGCGCCCGCGACCCTACCGGATTCATTGACCGGTGCGCCGCCTCCTCCTCCTCGACCATCCGCGCATGGGCTCGCGCCCGCGCATCACCCATCGATTTCTTGGTGAAGCCGTCGCGGCAGGCGTAGCGATAGACCGACGAGGGCGCGATCTTCCACTTGGCTCCCAGGTCCTTGGCGGTCGCGCCGTTTTTGTACTCTTCGGCGATGATCGCCCAGGTCTCGGGCTTCAGACGGAAATGGGTGGCGGGGGCTTCGACATAGGCTCTGGTCATTCGGCCAGTCTGGGGGCGCCGCGAGGGTATGCGCGGATAAAGCCCTTAAATAATCCCGGACATTGATCCGTAAGGCGAAATGGAACGATCCGTTGATGGCGATAGGCCGGCTATCGGTGGAGGAGTGGTCGCGAGCGCGGACGACCGGCCGTCCACGAAGCCTTGAGGCCTGCTACTCCGCCCTGACCAGCACCCCGTCCACGGGCTGGACCACGCCGTTCGACACCACCTCTTCCGACCGGGTCAGTCGCCCGGTCGCGCCGTCGGCGGCGGTGACGACGATGGCGTCGCCGCTCTTGGTGAAGGTCAGAAGGCCGTCGGCCATGGTGCGCATCTTCACGCCGTCACTGCCGCCGCTGGTCAGGGCGGCCTCGATGTCGGCGCGGGTCAGGGCGCCCGGCACGATGTGGGCGCGCAGCAGGGCGGCGCTCTGGGCCTTGAGGGCGTCGCCCGCCAGCTCGGACCCCGCCGTACCCAGGGCCGCGTTGACCGGGGCGAACACCGTATAGGGTCCCTTGCCTTCCAGCACCTCGGACAGTCCGCTGCTGCGCGCCACGCTAGCCAGGGTGTCCAGGTCGCCCTCGTCGGCGATGGCGGCGGCCAGGGTCTCGTTCGACGGGGCGGCGGCGCTGCCGGCCGCTGCGCCTTCGGTCCGGTTGCAGCCGACCAGGCACAGGGCCATCACGGGCGCGAGCGCCCACAGGCGTTGGTTTCGCATCGTTCCCCTCACGTCAGAAGCTGGATGACGGCCTGCACCAGCTGAGTGGTGGGGTCGACCTGATAAACATAGCCGTCGTTGTAGCGGTACAGGCTCTGGGCGCTGTCCGCGTACTGGCTGCGATAGGCGTAGGGCACGTTGTAGATGTCGTATCCCGCCGGCAGGCGCTGCCCCACCGAGAACTGCTGACCGGTCAACAGGGCGGCGATCTGGCCGATGTTCTGGTTCTGCGGATCGACGCCGTACAGGACGCCGTCGGCGTAGCGGTATTGATAGCGGTCGTTTAGCCCATAGTAGCTGGTGTAGTACTGGGGGGGCTGCTGATAGGTGTACTGGGCCGGCCAGGCGTTGCCGGGCGACAGGATGCCCCCGAGCACGGGCAGATAGCCCAACAGGCCGCCCTGTGGGCTCATCTGGTAAACGTAGCCGTCCTGATAGCGATAGTCGTTGGCGCCGCCGAGCGTGCGCCAGACGTAGTTGTAGCGGTCGTAGTCGGCGCGGGCGCGGTCGATCTGGCGCGCCTGTCCGGGCGGCAGGCAGCCGTTGTCACGCCTGGCCAGACCCGGCGGGCAGCCGATCAGAAGGCCCCGATCGACGGGCCGGGTCAGGACCAGCACGTCATTGCCGGCGCGAACCTGACGCTCGACCTCGCGGCGGACGTCGCGGTCCAAGTCGCGTCGCGCGTCACGCCGGACGTCGCGAACGACCTCCTGAACACGAACCTCGGCGCGGCGCTCGGGCCCGCCCCGATCGGGCCCATGGCCGCGACCCGGACCGTGATCGGCGCGGGGTCCGCCGCGATCGTCGTGGCCCCGACCCGGGCCGGGATCCTGACGACCGTGGGGACCGCCGTCGTTTCCACGGCCGGGGCCGCCGGGTCCATGTCCGTTGCCATGCCCGTTCTGGGCGGAGGCGGCGCCCGCCGCCGCCAACGTCAGGGCCAGGGCGCTCGCCAGGGGGATCAGTCGTTTCATCGTCAGACTCCTCGTCCAGCCGATACAAACGTGATCACACCTTGCTGTGTTCCGAAGCCGACTCTCAGTCTTCGTCCATCTTCAGCGCGGCGATGAACGCCTCCTGCGGGATCTCGACCTTGCCGAACTGGCGCATGCGCTTCTTGCCGGCCTTCTGCTTCTCCAGCAGCTTCTTCTTGCGCGTCGCGTCGCCGCCGTAGCATTTCGACGTCACGTCCTTGCGCAGCGCCCGTACCGTCTCCCGCGCAATGATCTTGCCGCCGATGGCCGCCTGGATCGGTATCACGAACATGTGGGGCGGGATCAGCTCCTTCATCTTCTCGACCATGCCCCGGCCGCGCGTCTCGGCGCGGGCGCGGTGGACCAGCATGCTGAGGGCGTCGACCGGTTCGGCGTTGACCAGGATCGACATCTTCACCAGGTCGCCGACCTTGTAGCCGGTGATCTCGTAGTCGAACGAGGCGTAGCCCTTTGAGATCGATTTCAGGCGGTCGTAGAAGTCGAACACCACCTCGTTCAGCGGCAGCTCATAGACCACCAGGGCCCGGGTGCCGACGTAGGACAGTTCGATCTGCGAGCCGCGACGGTCCTGGCACAGCTTGATGACGGCGCCGAGGTATTCGTCGGGCGTCAGGATGGTGGCCTTGATCCACGGCTCGGAGATCGTCTCGATCTGCATCACGTCGGGCAGGTCCGCCGGGTTGTGCAGGTCGATCTCTTCGCCGTCGCGCTTCTGGATCTTGTAGACGACCGACGGGGCCGTCGCGATCAGGTCGAGGTTGAACTCGCGGCTCAGCCGCTCCTGGATGATCTCCAGATGCAGCAGGCCCAGGAAGCCGCAGCGGAAGCCGAAGCCCAGGGCGGCGCTGGATTCCATCTCATAGGTGAACGACGCATCGTTCAGCCGCAGCTTGGCGATGGCGGCGCGCAGGTCCTCGAAATCGGCGGCGTCGACCGGGAACAGGCCGCAGAAGACGACCGACTGGACGTCCTTGAACCCCTTCAGCGGTTCGGCGGTCGGCTTCTTTTCATCCGTGATGGTGTCGCCGACGGCGGCGTTGGCGACTTCCTTGATCTGGGCGGTGATGAAGCCGACCTCGCCCGGGCCGAGCTGGTCGACGGGGGTGTTCTTGGGCAGGAAGACGCCGACGCGGTCGACCAGATGGGTCGAGCCGGCCTGCATCATCTTGACCCGCATGCCGGCCTTCAGCACCCCGTCGAAGACGCGGACCAGCAGCACGACGCCCAGGTAGGGGTCGTACCAGGCGTCGACCAGCATGGCTTTCAGCGGCGCGTCGACGTCGCCCTTGGGCGCCGGCAGGCGGGTGACGATGGCCTCCAGCACATCCTCGATGCCGATGCCGGACTTGGCCGAGGCCATGACCGCATCCGACGCATCGATGCCGATCACATCCTCGATCTGCTCGCGCACCCGCTCGGGCTCCGCCGCCGGCAGGTCGATCTTATTCAGGACCGGTACAATTTCATGATTATTGTCAATGGCTTGATAAACGTTCGCCAGGGTCTGCGCTTCCACCCCTTGCGATGCATCCACCACCAGCAGACTGCCTTCGCACGCTGCGAGGCTGCGCGAGACTTCGTAGGCGAAGTCCACGTGCCCCGGCGTGTCCATCAGATTAAGAATATAATCCTTGCCATCCTTCGCCCGATAGTTCAGCCGCACGGTCTGCGCCTTGATCGTGATCCCCCGCTCCTTCTCGATCTCCATGTTGTCCAGCACCTGGGCGGACATCTCCCGCGCGGACAGGCCTCCGGTGAATTGAATCAACCGGTCCGACAGAGTCGATTTGCCGTGGTCGATGTGGGCAACCACACTGAAGTTTCTGATGCGTTCGATGGGGGGCGTCGTCATGGTGCGGCGCGGTTAGCATGGGTCGGGCGATAGCGCCAACGCGGCGGCTTCGAACCTCGATTTCGCAACCGCATTCGGCACGGATTACATCGCAGTAATGGCGACGCTTCACGTTTGAGGGCGGGCCTGGAACGCGGTATGAGGCCCCGCTCGCCGGACAAGTCATCGCCGGTTGACCTCCATGCCGGCTGCGTTGCGCCGGCCCAGACATACAGGATCGCTCCGTGGCCCCCACGCCCTCGACCCGTCTTCTACGCGCCTCGACTCTCGCGCTCTCCCTCGCCCTCGGCCTGAGCGTCGCCGCCTGCGGCGGCGGCGAGGAAAAGAAAGCGGCCGAGAAGTCCGATGCGCCGGGGGCCTCCGGTCCGACGGTCACCGTGGCCGCCGCCGCTATGACCAACCTGCCCCGCATCATTACGGCCTCCGGCAGCGTAACCGCTTGGGAAGAAGTGCCGGTCGGCGCCGAGACTGGCGGCCTGGTCGCCACGGCCGTCTATGTCGATGAAGGAACCTACGTGCGTCAGGGCCAGCCGCTGGTGCAGCTGAACGACGCCCTTCTCCGCGCCCAGCTTCGCCAGCAGCAGGCCGGCGTGCAGACCGCCGAGGCCAACCTCGCCCGCGACGATGCGGCCCTGGCGCGTGCGCAGGAGTTGAAGGAGCGAGGATTCCTCAGCCAGGCCTCGCTCGACACCGCCCTGGCCAACCAGCGCGCGGCGTCCGCCAACCTCGCCTCGGCCCGCGCCGCTCTGTCCGAGACCCAGACTCGCCTGTCGCAGGCCACCCTGCGCGCGCCCGTCTCCGGCCTGATCATCAGCCGCAGCGTCACGCGTGGCCAGATCGTCCAGGCCGGGGCCGAGATGTTCCGCATGGTCCGCGACGGCCGCCTCGAGCTCGACGCCCAGGTGCCCGAGACCGAGCTGGCCTTGATCCGAGCGGGCCAGTCGGCGACCGTCTCGTCCGACGAGGTCGGTCAGACGACCGGCCGCGTTCGCATCGTGACGCCGGAAGTGAACGCCGACACCCGGCTGGGCGTGGCCCGTATCGCGCTGGCCGGCAGTGGCGGTTTCCGTCCCGGCATGTTCGCCAAGGCCCAGATCGACGTCGGCGCCCAGCCGACCATCACCGTGCCGACCGCCTCGGTTCTGTACCGCGAAAACCGGGCGGGCGTGTACGTCCTGATGACCAACAACCATGTCCGCTTCCAGCCCGTGACCGTGCTGTCGCGCGCCGAGGACCGCACCTCGGTGGCGGGCGTCAACGCCGGGACCCAGGTCGTCGTCGAGGGCGCCGGCTTCCTCGGCGACGGCGATCGCGTCAACGTCGTCGCCGCCCGCCCCCCTGCCGCCGCAGCCGCCGCCTCGACCGCTCCGGCCGCCCGCTAGGAGCCGGTCAGATGAAGAACATCTCCTCCTGGTCGATCAAGAATCCGATCCCGATCATCCTGCTGTTCACGCTGCTGACCATTGCCGGTCTGCTCAGCTTCAACAGCATGCGGATCAACAATAATCCGGACATCGATTTCCCGCTGGTGTCCGTCGTCGCCGCGCGGCCGGGCGCCGCCCCCTCGGAGATGGAAGTCCAGGTCACCCGACTGATCGAGGACAGCCTCGCCGGCCTGTCGGGCGTGCGCCACATCAACTCCCAAGTCATGGACGGGGTCTCCCAGACGACCATCGAGTTCGAGCTGGGCACCGACACCGAACGCGCCACCAACGATGTCCGCAACGCCATGAGCGGCCTTCGCGCCGACCTGCCGCAGGACATGCAGGAGCCCAGTGTCCAGCGCATCGACATCACCGGCGACGCCCTGATCACCTGGGTCATCCGCTCCTCGACCATGACGCCCGAGGAGATCAGCTGGTTCGTCGACAACGACGTCAGCCGCACCCTGCTGGCCATCAAGGGCGTCGGCGAGGTCAATCGTTCGGGCGGCGTCGATCGCGAAATCGCGGTCGAACTGGACCCTGATCGCCTGGCCTCCTACGGCCTGACGGCGGCGGCGGTCAGCCAGGCCCTGACCGGCGTCAACTCCGATCAGCCGGGCGGACGGGTCACCATCTCGGGTTCGGAGCGGTCGATCCGCACCTTGGGGGCCGCCGGCTCCATCGAACAGCTGCGCGAGACCCTGATCCCGCTGGGCGGCGGCCGGACCGTGCGCCTCGGCGACCTCGGCACGGTGGAGGACCACTGGTCCGAGCCGCGCCGCCTCGCCCGCTACAACGGTCAGGAGGCCATCACCTTCAACTTCCTGCGCTCGCGCTCGGCCTCGGAGGTGAAGATCGCCGAGAAGGTCCGCGAGGCCGTCGCCAAGATTGATGAAGACCACCCAGAGCTGGAGATCCAACAGGTCACCGCCAGCGTCGAACAGATCGAAGAGAGCTATATCGCCTCCCTGGAGGCCCTGCTGCTGGGCGCGGTTCTGGCGGTCATCGTCGTCTTCATCTTCCTGCGGGACTGGCGCGCGACCCTCATCACGGCCGTGGCCATGCCGTTGTCGCTGATCCCGACCTTCGCGGTCCTGGAACCCCTGGGCCAGTCGCTGAACGTGGTCAGCCTGCTGGCCCTGTCCCTGACGATCGGCATCCTGGTCGACGACGCCATCGTGGAGATCGAGAACATCGTCCGCCACATGCGGGACGGTAAATCCCCTTACAGCGCCTCGATGGAGGCGGCGGACGAGATCGGTCTCGCCGTCGTGGCCACGACGGCGACCATCATCGCCGTCTTCGCGCCTGTCGGCTTCATGCCGGGCATTATAGGCCAGTTCTTCAAGGCCTTCGCCCTGGCGGCGTGCGTTTCCGTGGCCTTCTCGCTCGTCGTGGCGCGAACCCTGACGCCGCTGATGGCCGCCTATCTGCTGAAGCACCACAAGCATGAGGACCGCGATCCGTTCTGGATGTCGAGCTACCTCAAGTCGCTGAGCTGGAGCCTGAAGAACCGCTGGAAGGTCTTTGCCATCGGCACCGCCCTGTTCATCGGCTGCGGCTTCCTCGCGACCAAGGTGCCCTTCGAGTTCCAGCCGAGCGGCGACGTCGGCCGGGCCGGCTTCTCGGTCGAGCTGCCGCCCGGTGCGACACTGGCCCAGACGGACGCCATCGTTCAGCGCCTGACCCGCGATCTGCGCGCGCGGCCCGAGGTGACGTCGGTCTACGCCTCCGTCGGCGGTCAGGAGGTCAACCAGGCCAACGTCTATGCCGACCTGACCGACAAGGGCGATCGCAATCTGAGCCAGCAGGCGTTCGCTCGGGCCATGGTCGACAGCTGGAAAGACATTCCGGGCGCCCGCATCGGCGCCGGCATCGCCCAACAGGGCGGCGGACCGTCGGACGGAACCAGCTACACCTTCTCGATCCTGTCGGATTCGGGCGACGCCCTGATCGCCGCCGCGCGTCAGGTCGAGGCCGAGATGCGCACGGTTCCGGGGCTGGCCAATGTGGTCAACACCGCCGCCATCGCACGTCCCGAAATCCTCGTCACCCCGCGTCCCGACCAGGCCGCCCTGATGGGGGTCTCGACCAGCGCCATCTCCCAGGCGATCCGCGTCGCCACAATCGGCGACGTCGATCAGAACCTGCCGAAATACAATCTCGGCGACCGTCAGGTGCCGATCCGTCTTCGCCTGACTGCAGACGCCCGCGAGGATCTGTCGGTGATCGAGAACCTGCGGGTTCCGACCGCCACCGGCGGCGCCGTGCCGCTGAGCGCCGTGGCCGACATCTCCTTCGGCGCTGGTCCGTCTCAGGTTCTGCGTCAGGACCGTTCGCGGATCGCCTCGATCACCGCGGAGCTGGACGGCATCCGTTCGGGCGAGGCCGGCGCCCTGGTGCAGAAGCTTCCGTCGGTCCAGAACCTGCCCGAAGGCGTCCGTCAGGTTCCCGCCGGCGACCAGGAGTTCATCGCAGAGATGATCAACGGCTTCGCCATCGCCTTCATGACCGGCGTGCTTCTGATGTACGCGGTCCTGGTGCTGCTGTTCCGCAGCTTCGCCTATCCGATCACCATCATGGCCTCCCTGCCGCTCGCCATCGGCGGCGCCTTCGTGGCTCTGATGATCGGCGGGTCCAGCTTCTCCATCTCGTCGCTGATCGGGGTGCTGATGCTGATGGGGATCGCGGCCAAGAACTCCATCCTGCTCGTCGACTACATCGTCATCGCCGAACAGGAGGGCATGTCGCGTCTGGAGGCCATCATGGACGCGGCGCACAAGCGCGCCCGGCCGATCCTGATGACCACCTTCGCCATGGGAGCCGGCATGATCCCGGTCGCCGTGGGCTGGGGCGCGGACGTGGAGTTCCGTCAGCCGATGGCCATCGCGGTGGTGGGCGGCCTGATCTCCTCGACCTTCCTGTCGCTGCTGTTCATCCCGCCGATCTTCACCATCGTGGATGACGTGTCCGGCTTCATCCGTCGTCGCATGGGCGGCATGTTCGCCAGCCAGCACCAGACCCAGCCGGTCGAGCCCGCCCCCGCCGAATAAGGCGGACGGCGGGGCTTAGCCACGTTCCAGCAGTCCCTGGATCACGACGATCGCCTGCATCAGGGCGACGAAGATCACCGCCAGGCCGATCGCCGCGCCCACGACGGCGGCGACCAAGCCGATCGGGCTTAGGGCATCGGGATCGAATCTCCGGATCCCCAGCGGGGCTCGGGCGTGTCGATGTCCGTGGCGGCCCGGGACAGGGTAAACAGCCAGCGGATGGTCTGCTCCGGCGTTTCGTGGCGCGAGATCTGCGCTGCCTTTCGGATCTCGTAACAGGGCTCCTGCTGGTCCCAGGGCGCGCACAGGTCCAGGAACTGCCGTTCGATCTCCGCCCAGCTCACGATCAGCACGTCCGACCTGTCCAAGGGCAGGGGCGGGAACCGCTGTTCGAACGCCGCCCGCAACGCCTTGATCCGCTCCACCTCGGTCGGCGCCAGCGGCTCCACCTCGAAGGGGGCCACCGCCGCCCGCGGGCGTTCGGGATAGCTGTTTTCGGGCGCCCCGTCCGTCATCGTTCCCCTGCTCATGATGTCCCCCTCCAGGCGGGACAAGAGGCTGCCAGGCCGCGGTCGGCGCCATACCCAATGCTTGGGCCCCCCAATCCTTGGGGTCCAGGCCAGCCTCGAAGGCGATCAACATGCGCCCGGCCTCGACGCGGTCGGCCGCCCCAAGCCTGCGCTTCAGGACCTTCAGCCGGTCGTCGACCGTGTGGTGCGATCGCTGGACCAGCGGCCCGATCTGCTTGGAGCTCAGGCCGTTGCCGGCCCCTCTGAGGATGGCCCGGTCCAGCGGCGACAGGGCTTCGAAAACATCGGTGATGTCGAACGCGTCACTGGCCATGGCGCCAAGCGTAGGAAGATCGAACGACGTGCTCAACAGCTCTCGTTATACGTGCACGACAGTCCATAGCGTGCAGACATCGCAATAGAAAAAACCGGCCGGGGTCGCCCCCGGCCGGCTCGGTTGTTCAGGTTATCGCCCGGATCAGTACTTGAGGCGGAGCGTCGCGCCATAGGTGCGCGGGGCGCCCAGGAAGGCGCTGATGCCCTGGGTGTCCAGCGCGGGGTTGTAGTAGGTCCCATTCGGCTGGACCGTGGACTGGAAGGCGGTGCCCTGCAGCGGCGAGTTGTAGGCGACCTGGACGTACTCCTCGTCCGTCAGGTTCTGAGCCCAGGCTTCCAGCGTCCAGCGCTCGTCTTCCGAACCGATCGAGATCCGGCCGTTGACGACGGTGAAGTCCTCCTGAAGCTTGAAGGGGATCAGGTCGGAGCCCGTGTTGTACTCGGTCATGTATTTGGCCGAGACGGCGAAGCCGGCGCGCAGGCCGTTGCCGATGGAGCGGTCGAAGTTGATCGACGACGACAGCGACCATTCCGGAGCGAACGACGGGCGCGAACCTGGCAGCAGCGACAGCTGCGGGAAGCGCGCCGCGCTGGTCAGATCGGCGGCCGTAAACACGCCGTACTCGGCGTCCGTGTAGGTGACGCCGCCCGACAGGGTCAGGCCCTCGATGGGCGTGAACCACATCATGTCGGCGTCGACGCCCTTGGTGGTCAGTTCCGGGATCGACTCGACCACAAAGGCGGTGCCCAGGAAGGTGTTGAGCTGGAAGTCCTCGAACGCCTGGTAGAAGTAGGTCGCATTGAGCAGCAGGCTGCGGTCCAGCAGGGTGGCCTTGAAGCCAGCTTCGTAGCTGTCGACGGTCTCGGCGGGGAAGTAGAGCGAGGCGTCAGGCGTCACGCCGGTCTGCACGCGGTCCATGTTGTAGCCGAAGCCCTTGTAGCCGCGAGCGTAGGAGCCGTAGACCATCAGGCTGTCGTTGAAGCGGTAGGCGGCCTTGATGGTGCCGGACAGAACGCCGTCGTCGTGCTCTTCACGGATGCCGCGGTTGTCGTAGAGCACATTGTTCCAGGGCAGGCACTGCGGGCCGATCAGGCCGCTGGCGGCTGCGGCGCCGGCGGCGGCGCTGCCCAGGGCGGCGGTGAAGGCCTGGACGATCACGGCCTGGTTGCCCAGGACGGCGGCGCAGGAAGCGCCGTTGCCGTTCACGTTATCCTGCAGCCCCAGCAGCCGCTTGTTATCCAGCGTGTAGCGAAGGCCCAGCGTGAACTCGAGCTGTTCGGTCGCGCGCCAGGTGTTGTTGGTGAACAGGGCCAGTGATTCCGAGCGCTGGCTGTATTTATCGACGACGCCCTGACCCAGGATGTTCAGCGGTGCGCCCGGCAGGCTCGGAGCCGCCGGATTGCCCTGCAGGCAGCCGAGGAAGTAGGTGGCGCGGGCGGCGGCGGGCAGCAGGTTGTAGTTGCCCGAGAAGCAGCCGAGGCGGGCCGGGCTGGCGGCGATCGCGCCGCCCGTCTGGGCCGAGAGGCTGGACGTCAGCAGGAGCGAGAGGAAGGGGTTGTAGTCGGAGCCGAAATAGTAGGTGTCGTCACGGCCGATGTCTTCCAGGGTGGCGAAGCCGCCCACCAGCCAGTCGAACTTGTCGGACGTGCCGGCCAGGCGGAATTCCTGGGTCAGGTTCGACAGCTCGTAGCCGTAATCGCCGTTCGACGGACGGTACAGGATGTCGGCGCCGGTGTAGTCGATGTCCTGGCCGTTGACGGTCGACCAGTCGCGGAAGGACGTCACCGAGGTCAGGCGAGCGTTCCAGGACGGAATGTCGATGTTGGCCTCAACCGACAGACCCATATCTTCCATCTGCTGACCGGTCTCGCGGTTGGCGTAGGCCAGACGGTTGAAGGGTCGGACTCCGGGGGCCGGGGCCTGCGGGGCAGTGCCCGGGCCATTCGGCGCGGTCAGAGCGTTGATGATCGCGGCGGTGGGGCTGGAGCGCGTGACCACCCCGACGCAGCAGTATTCGTCGCGCTTGGAGTAGTCGGCGATGATGCGGACCGACGCGTTGTCCGAAGGCAGGATCAGCAACTGGCCGCGCAGGGTGTAGAAGTCCTGGTTGCCGTCGTCGGTCTGGGTGCGGGGCCCGTCGCCCAGGTTGACGTCGTAGAAGCCGTCACGCTGGCGGGTCGCGGCGTAGAGACGATAGGCGACGGTGTCGCTGATCGGGCCGGTGATCGAACCCGAGACGCCCCAGGCGCCGTAGTTCCCACCCGTGACCTCGGCCTGGTAGCCTTCGGTGAACGAGGGGGCCTCGGTGATGATGTTGATGACGCCGGCCGAGGTGTTCTTGCCGAACAAGGTCCCTTGGGGTCCCTTCAGCACTTCAATGCGGCTCAGTTCGCCCAGGTCGCCGAAGCCCACGCCGTTGCGCGAGCGATAGACGCCGTCGATCACGACGCCGACCGAGCTCTCCAGGCCGGGATTGTCCCCGACGGTGCCGACGCCGCGGATGCGGGCAGTGGTGGAGGCTTCCGACTGGGTCGAGGTGACCGTCATGCCCGGCGTGAGGATCGTCAGATCCTTGATGTCGCGGACGCCGGCATTGTCCAGCGCCTCTGCCGACAGCGAGGTGACCACGACGGGCACGTCCTGCAGGCTCTGCTCGCGCAGCTGGGCGGTGACGATGATGTCGTCGACCGAGGAGGCCGGCCCGTCTTGGCCGTCCTGGGCCGAGGCGGCCCCGGCGAAGCCGAAGGCCACGGAGCCGACGACGGCGGCGGAGGCGGTGCAGCGAAGAAGTTGAGTAAGACGCATGGATGGCTCCCGGCTCATGGCACGACACCCCTTGTTCGGAGCGCGTCGCGGCGTTTCCTGAATTCCCAACCCGCACCCTCTTCCGGAGCGTCGGATTCTCGAATGATTTGGGTAGTCCAAGCCGCACTGTGCGACAAGGCGGAGGCTGGGCTCACGCCATGTTTCGGTCGTGCGACAGGCCCCTGTGTGACGCGAAAGCGACAGAATGTGATGACCTTAGGTCAATATTCGCGGGGCCTTTTCAGTAATCGCCGACCGCTAAGCCTTGGGCGCCCCGTTACGATGGGTCGCAATCGACAAGACGACCGCTCCAGTAATCGCCGATAACAGAGAGCCCAGAAGCACGCCCAGCTTGACCTCGACCTGCTCGGGCGAGTCCACCGCTCCGGGGAAAGCGAGGGCGCCGATGAACAGGCTCATGGTGAAACCTACGCCGCACAGAAGGGAGACGCCGTAGACCTGAGGCCAGCTTGCGCCGCTGGGCTTCGCGCCGAGCTTCAGGGCCGACACCAACCAGGCTGCGCCGAACACGCCGACCTGCTTGCCGACGAACAGACCAGCCGCGATGCCGAAGACCAGAGGCGCCGCCATCTGTTCCACCGACAGGCCGGCGAAGGATACGCCGGCCTTGGCGAAGGCGAAGAGGGGCAGGACCAACCACGCGACATAGGGATGCAGGTCATGCATGGCCTCCTTCAGCGGGCTCTGCTGGTCGCCCGCACGCGGTGAAACCGGCACGATGGCGGCGAAGGCCACGGCGGCGAGCGACGTCGAGAGCCCCGCCGTGACGCTCATCCACCAGACCAGGGCGAACCCCAGAACCCAGAACGGCGCGGGAATGCGGCGCCGCGACCAGATCGAGCCGACGATCAGCAGCACGCCGGCCAGGCCGACCAGAATCCAGTCCACGCCTGTGCTGAACAGGGCGGCGATCAGGGCGATGGCTCCGAGGTCGTCGACGATGGCCAGGGTCAGCAGGAAGACCCGCAATGACGAGGGCAGGCCCTTCCCGACCAGGGCGAAGACGGCCAGCGCGAAGGCGATGTCCGTGGCCAGCGGGATCGGCCACCCCTGGTGCGGCCCGCCCAGCCCGCTCGCGACCAGCAGATACACCCCGGCCGGCGCCAGCATCCCGCCCAGGGCGGCCACCACTGGCGTCATCAGCTTGCGCGGATCGCTGAGTTCGCCGCGCCGGATCTCGTATTTGATCTCCAGGCCGACGACCAGGAAGAACACGGCCATTAGGCCTTCCTTGATCCACTCCGAGACCGTCAGGGTGAGGGACAGCGGTCCGGCCTGGAACGGCTGCTCGCTCTTCAGCCATTGGAAATAGGCGTCCGAAAGCGGCGAGTTGGCCACCATCAGGGCGGCGACGGCGGCCAGCCCCAGCACGGCGCCCGAGGCAGCCTCGGTCTTGAGAAAATCGAGCGTCAGCTTGCGCGCCACGGCGGCCTCCGAGGTGGAAGTTGTTCCGTGGCGCCCGGTTATCGACGGGCGCCGGACCGGGTTCGCCGCTTGAAGAGCGACGCCGGCCTGGCCGCGAGGGCCTGATCCCTGCCCCTAGAATACCGCCAAGCCGGAAGGGTTCAACAAGAAGCCGCCCGCCATGGAATCCGCAGTCACTGCGGTCCGCATTGAGCGCCATTGGATTCGGCAAAAAAGACGCCCGCCAAACTGCAAACTTTTCAGGCGTTGAACCGCCAACGCCGCCAAATCACTCCGCCATTGCAGCCGAGACGGCATAAGGCCATGTGCGGGTCATGCCCGTCAGCCCCGCCTATCGCCCCGAGCCTCGTTTCTTTGATCTTGGCGAGGAGTATGGCGACGCCGTCAGGCCCGCCGACTTTCCCGAGACGATCCTTCGCGTCCGCAACGATCGGGCCGCCGCGACGGTCGGGTTGGAGAGCCTGACCGACTCCGAGTGGATCGCCCATTTCGGTCGGTTCGAGCCCCTGCCCGGCCAGCCCGGGCCGGTCGCCATGCGCTACCACGGGCACCAGTTCCGGACCTACAACCCGGACCTCGGCGACGGGCGCGGCTTCCTCGCGGCGCAACTGCGCGACGACCGGGGTCGGCTTCTTGATCTCGGAACCAAGGGCTCGGGGACGACCCCATGGTCCCGCTCCGGCGACGGGCGGCTGACGCTGAAAGGCGGGGTGCGCGAGGTGCTGGCCGCCGCCATGCTGGAGGCGCAAGGCGTTCCGACCAGCCGCGCCCTCTCCCTGATCGAGACCGGCGAACAGCTGGAGCGCGGCGACGAGCCCTCGCCGACCCGCTCCGCCGTCCTGGTCCGCCTCCAGCACAGCCACGTCCGTTTCGGGACCTTCCAGCGCGCCGCCTTCTTCGGTCGCGCCGACCAGATCGAGGCCCTGGTCGAGCATGTCCGCGCCCTCTACCACCCGACCGTCGTCGAGGGGGATGCGCCCGGTCTGCTGGCCGCCATCGTCGCCGCCTCGGCCCGCCTGACCGCCCGCTGGATCGCCGCGGGCTTCGTCCACGGCGTCCTCAATACCGACAATCTGAACGTCACAGGCGAAAGCTTTGACTACGGCCCCTGGCGCTTCCTGCCGTCCTACGAGCCCGGGTTCACCGCCGCCTATTTCGATACCACCGGCCTCTACGCCTTCGCCCGCCAGCCGGAAGCCGTGTTCTGGAACCTGACGCAACTGGCCGGTTGCCTGAAGCTAGTCGCCGACGTCGAACCGTTGACCGAGGCCCTGAACGGTTTCGGCCCCGCCTACATCCGCGAACTGCGCGCCGCTTTCCTGGAGCGGCTGGGCGTGAAGTCCTTGGGCGAGGCCGCCGACCAGCGTCTGCTGGACACGACCCTGGCCCTCTTCCGCGAGAAGGGAGAGGCGATCCGCTGGGAGCCGCTGTTCCACGACTGGTTCGCCGGCTTCTCCTCGTCCGCCCGCGCCCTGGCCGGTCCGCGCGCGAGAGAATGGCAGGGCGAGGCTTTCGACGCCTTCCGCTTCGCCCTGTTCGAGCACGAGCCTGACCGACCGGAGCGACTGCAACACCCCGTCTTCGCCCGCCCCGAGCCGGAAGAGATGCTGATCGGCGAGGTCGAGACGCTTTGGTCCGCGATCGACACCGCCGACGACTGGTCGGCGCTGTACGAAAAGCTGGCCCGACTGGAAGGGACCCGCGCCGCCCGCGCCTGACCACATTACGAAAGCTTCATATCGTTTATCGACAATTCTCTTGATCGATAATCGGTAAAACCATATCGACTATCGACATGGCCGCATATCGCGGCGGGGAGGTGGTCCAATGCAGCTCATCGGTCGTCGCTCGGTCGCCAGCGTCCTTCGCTGGGTTCTGGGGTTCGTGAACGTGTTCGTGGCGGTCGCCGTCGTCGCGACGGGCCTGACTTTCCTGGCCTCCCTCATCTGGCCGGATCTGGGCCTCCAGATCGGCTTGCCGGAAAGCGACAGCCCCTCAGCGCGGCTCTTCTTCGCCAATCCGCGCTTCACCTTCCTGGCCGCCTTCATCGCCACCCTCAGCACCTGGTGGATCCTCAACCGCCTGCGCCGGATGTTCCTGGCCGTGAACCAGGGTGACGCTTTCGAGCATGCCAATGTCGGTCGGCTTCAGGGCGTCGGCGTCGGCCTGATCGGGGTGCAGATCAGCGCCTTCATCCTCACCCAGATCGTGCCGCGCGGCGTCATCGACGGCCTGAGCTACGACCTCGACCTCGGCTCCTGGCTGGGCATCCTGATCGTCTTCATGCTGGCCGAGGTCTTCCGTCAGGGCGCCGCAATGCGCGACGACCAGCAGATGACGGTCTGAGACGCGCCATGGCCATTCAAGTGCAACTGGAGGCCATGCTTCTCGAACGCCGCATGTCCCTGACCGAGCTCAGCGACCGGGTGGGCGTCACCATCGCCAATCTGTCCATCCTGAAGACAGGCAAGGCGCGCGCCATCCGCTTCTCCACACTCGACGCCCTGTGCCGCGAACTGGGCTGTCAGCCCGGCCAGCTCCTGGCCAATACGCGGGAACCGCAGCCGCTAAGCGAAGGCGGCGAGGACTAGGGCCGACCACCGGCAAACCCCGTCTGGGTGGGCATTTCGGCAACAGGAAACAATAAGTCATCACCTGATGTCATCGATTGATGTCTACGGCTGATGACATGGCGCCCCAGCGGCGCCATATTCAGTTTCGAGGCGGCGGTCCTTCCCGGATTACCGACTTGTATGGATATGGCCACGCTGCGGCCTCGTCTCTACGGCACAGCTTCTTTATCACCTTCGGTTACGGTGTGGCTTGCGACCTCTTGCGGAACCCGAAGTTCGATCTGATCTAGTTACTGTTACCAATTCAACCGTCCTCTCCGACGAAACGAACGCAACGATGTCCTCGACCTTCCCCGCCGCCTCCTCGCCCGTCACCCGCGCCCCCGTCTCGGCGGCACGCGCCCGCACCATCGCCGGTTATCGCAACCTGGCGCTCTGGACCCTGCAGGGCTGGGCCGCGATGTTCTTCTTCGCCGCCGGCTACGCCAAGCTGACCGAGTCGACGGACAAT
The DNA here is from genome assembly GCF_027912535.1 of Brevundimonas sp. NIBR11. Classification (NCBI taxonomy): domain Bacteria; kingdom Pseudomonadati; phylum Pseudomonadota; class Alphaproteobacteria; order Caulobacterales; family Caulobacteraceae; genus Brevundimonas; species Brevundimonas sp. NIBR11. The sequence continues at coordinate 2,449,238 of NZ_CP115465.1, forward strand.
CTGATCGCCCTGATGAACTGGCCGGCTCTGGTCAGCGAGGATCTGGTGCGCGGCGTCGGCATTGTTGAGGTCGTGCTCGCGCTCGGCCTGCTGGCCCCGCTGATCTCGTGGAAGCTGGGTCGCTGGCCCCTGCTGGTCTCGGCCGCCGGCCTGGTCGCGCTGGAAGCGATCATGCTGACCGTCCACATGGTCGGCATGGACATCGGCCTGGCCCTGACCAACGCGGTCCTGCTGGCCATCACGATCCCGGTTCTACTGGGCCGTCGCTGACGCCGGCGCGCCGACACCGGTCGGAGCAGAACTTCACCCGATCCCAGTCGCGGGCCCACTTCGCCCGCCAAGAAAACGGTTTGCCGCAGGAGACGCACGTCTTCTCCGGCAGATCGCGCTTGGCCGTGCCCGCGTCGTTCACATGCTTCTTCGCCATAGGCCTTGAAAGCTTCCCTTTACGTCCGCGTCAAGTTTGGGCTATGTCGAGCTCATGGCGACCGCCGACGATCATCGCACCTATTCGATCCGCCAGCTCTGTCGGGAGTTCGGGGCGACCGCGCGCGCCCTTCGCTTCTATGAGGACAAGGGTCTTCTGACCCCGGCCCGCAAGGGCCAGACGCGCGTGTATGACGCCCGCGACCGCGCTCGGCTCAAGCTGATCCTGCGCGGCCGCCGCATCGGCTTCACCCTGACCGAGATCCAGGAGATGCTGGATCTGTACGACCGCAACGACGGCAACACCCATCAGATGGCCATCGCCCTGCGCCGCCACCGCGCGCAGATCGAGGCCCTCAAGCAGCAGCGCGAGGACCTCGACGCCGCCATCGAGATGGCCGAGGAGGCCTGCGCGGCGATGGAGTCGCGCCTGACTGAACAGCGCCCCGACCTTCTGCCCGGCGCCGAGGAGTATGCCTCGGTGCTGCGCGAACACCTCGACAACCACGCCCATCATCCGTTCAAGCTGAGAGCCTGACCCATGGCCTACAAGGCGCCCGTCCGCGACCTGACCTTCATCCTGAACGAAGTTCTGGAGATCGACCGCTATACGAACCAGCCGGGCTTCGAGGACATCTCCTCGGACCTGGTCGGTCAGATCCTGGAAGAAGGCGCCAAGTTCGCCGAAGAAGTCATCGCCCCGATCAACCACTCGGGCGACAAGGAAGGCTGCCACTGGGCCGAGGGCGGCGTCGTCACCGGTCCCAAGGGCTGGAAGGAAGCCTACAAGGCCATGGTCGAGGCCGGTTGGCCCGCGTTGTCGGCTGATCCGGCCTACGGCGGCCAGGGCATGCCCGCCGTCGTCGGCATGGCGTTCGGCCAGTTCACCGCCGGCGCCTCGGCCGCCTTCTCCATGTACCCGGGTCTGACGGCGGGCGCCTACGCCGGCATCCATGCCAACGCGTCGGACGAGCTGAAGACGAAGTACCTGCCCAAGATGGCCACCGGCGAATGGGGCGGGACCATGAACCTGACCGAACCCCAGTGCGGCACGGACCTCGGCATGGTTCGCACCAAGGCCGTGCCGCAGGGCGACGGGACCTACAAGATCACCGGCCAGAAGATCTGGATCTCGGCCGGCGAGCACGACTTCACCGACAACATCATCCACACCGTCCTGGCCCGCGTCGAAGGCGCCCCGGCCGGCATCAAGGGCCTCAGCCTGTTCCTGGTGCCCAAATTCCTGATCAACGAGGACGGGTCGCCTGGCGAGCGCAACGCGCTGCTGTGCACCGGCCTCGAGCACAAGATGGGCATCCACGGCAACGCCACCTGCGTCATGCAGTATGACGGCGCCACCGGCTGGCTGATCGGCGAGGAAGGCCGGGGCATGAACAATATGTTCGTGGTCATGAACGAGGCGCGCCTGGGGACGGGCCTGCAGGGCCTGGCCATCGGCGCCGCCGCCTATCAGGCCGCGCTGGAGTTCGCCCACGACCGCATCCAGGGCCGCAGCCTGACCGGACCGAAGAACCCGGACGGCCCCGCCGATTCCATCATGGTCCACCCCGACGTCCGCCGCATGCTGCTGGAGGCCAAGGCCTTCGTCGAAGGCGGCCAGGCCTTCATTCTGTGGACCGCGCTTCAGGCCGATCTGGAGAAGTCCGCCGACGAGGCCACGGCGCAGAAGGCCAAGGACTACATGGGCCTGATCACGCCGGTGCTGAAGGCCTACCTGACCGACAAGGGCTTCCACGTCGCGTCGCTGGGCATGCAGGTCCACGGCGGCTCGGGCTACACCGAGCATTTTCAGGCCTCGCAATATCTGCGCGACGCCCGGATCACCATGATCTACGAGGGCACCAACGGCATCCAGGCGCTTGATCTCGTGGGCCGCAAGCTGCCGTCGCAGGGCGGCCGCGCCATCATGAGCTGGTTCGCCGACATCGACGCCTTCGTGGCCGATAACGGCGCCGAGGGTCCGGTGAAGCCCTTCGTCGATGGTCTGGCCGACGCCAAGAAGAAGCTGCAGGAGGCCACCATGTGGCTGATGCAGAACGGCATGGCCAATCCGGACAACGCAGCCGCGGCCTCGACCGACTATCTGCACCTGTTCGGCCTGACGGCCCTGGCCTACCTCTGGGCCCAGATGGCCAAGGCCGCCCAGGCCAAGATCGACGCCGGTTCGACCGATCCCTTCTACGTCACCAAGATGCAGACCGGCCGCTACTTCGTCGAACGCATCCTGCCCGACGCCGAAGCCCATCTGAAAAAGCTGAAGACCGGCGCCGAGGTCCTGATGCAGATGCCGGCCGAGGCGTTCTGACACTGCACTGACCTCTCCCTCCCCCTCGGGGGAGGGTGGTCGAAGCGAAGCGGAGACCGGGTGGGGACGGCCAGGCAAGGCCCCACCGACCGTCGCCACGTCACCTTGCCGCCCCCACCCGGCCGCTGCGCGGCCACCCTCCCCCGCAGGGGGAGGGAGATGATCGAGCGAAGCCCATGAACGTCATCGACACCCCCTCCCCCGACTTCATGCTCGAGGAAGAGATCACCCTCTTCTCCGACAGCGTCGGCAAATGGATCGACGAGCACGCGCCGCCGGAAGCGGTCCAGAGCTGGATCGCCAACTCCACCGTTCCGCGCGAGCTGTGGAATCAGGCCGGCGAAGCCGGCCTGCTGGGCCTCTCCATGCCCGAGGAGGACGGCGGCATGGGCGGCGACTATCGCCACGAGGTCGTGCTGATGCGTCAGCTCGGCTGGAAGGGCGCGGACCATTTCGGCATCTCGCTGCACAACGCCATCGTCGCTCCCTATATCTGGCACTATGGCACCGAGGAGCAGAAGAAGCGCTGGCTGCCGCGTCTGGCCACCGGCGAACTGGTCGGCGCCATCGCCATGACCGAACCGGGCGCCGGCTCCGACCTGCAGGGAGTGAAGACCACCGCCGTCAAGTCCGGCAACGGCTATGTGGTGAACGGGTCCAAGACCTTCATCACCAACGGCCAGCTGGCCAACTTCATCATCGTCGTCGCCAAGACCGACCCGTCGCAGGGCTCGAAGGGCACGTCCCTGATCGTGGTCGAGACTGACGGCGCGGAAGGCTTCGAGCGCGGCCGCAACCTCCACAAGATCGGCATGGAGGGCAACGACACCTCCGAGCTCTTCTTCAACGATGTCCACGTCCCGGCCGACAACGTCATCGGCGGCGAGGAAGGCCGCGGCTTCATCCAACTGATGCAGCAGCTGCCCCAGGAGCGACTGAACATCGCCGTCCAGGGCATCGCCGCCGCCGAGCGTGGGCTCAAGGAAACCCTCGAATACGTCAAGGGCAGGAAGGCCTTCGGCAAGTCCATCCTGGAGTTCCAGAACACCCAGTTCAAACTGGCCGAGGTCAAGACCAAGCTGACCGTCGCCCGCGTCTTCGTCGACCACTGCATCGGCCTACACCTGAAGGGGCAGCTCGACGCCACAACCGCCTCCATGGCCAAATACTGGGTCACCGACATCCAGGGCGAGGTGCTGGACGAGATGCTCCAGCTGCATGGCGGCTACGGGTACATGAACGAGTACCCGATCGCCCAGCTGTACAAGGACGCCCGCGTCCAGCGCATCTATGGCGGCACCAACGAGATCATGAAGGTGCTGATCGCGCGCAGCCTGTAAGACGGCGGCATGCGCAAGACAGCCAACCAGAGACTGGCGGAACGCGAAGCCCGCGCCCGGCAGGAACTGCTCGACGGCCTGTTCGATCCCTGGATCGGACAGGCGGGCAAGACGGACAGGCCGAACCGCCTCGACCTGGTCGATCCAAGGGAGGCGGACGACGTCGCCCTCGCGCTCAAGGCCGAAATCGTCGGTCCCTTCGCCGAGATGACACGCGAGACCCAGAACCGCATCCGCGCCGCTCTGACCAGTCTCGCCGCCTCGGACGGGACCGAGTTTCGGGAATACTGGCTCGACCTGCGCGCCCCGTTCGGGACCACGGAACAGGACGCCGACGCCATCTTCCCCGTCGTCGCCCGGACCTTCGGCGTCAAACTGCCGGATCCCTCCTAGGTCGTCCCCCCCCTCAAACGACGGTTGGTCGTTCGTTAAGGCTGTCGGCGCACACTTGCCGTCTCTTCAAGAGAGGCGGCGATGCTTTCCAGACGTCTCATCCTCGGCGGCGGCGCGGCCTTGGCGGCCACGGGGTGCGACCGCGCGGTCGACGCCCAGACGCGCGCGACCCAGCGCGTCGAACTGGCCGTCGATCACATTGGCCAGGAGGCGATGATGGCCGTCCCCACGGCCGCCTCCATGATCCTGCACTACTACGGCGACCCCCGTCCGCCGCGCGAGCTGAAGTCCCTAGCCGCCGGCAAGACCTATGACGAGGCCCTGCCGTTCAACGACTTCACGGTCACCCTCTACGACGACCTGCTGCGCGGCATGGACCGGCTGGGCTATGGCTGGACCGAGCGCCGCTACCCCGCGACGGCTCAGGGGCTGGATCAGGGCCTGCGCGCCATCACCGAATCCCTCGCGGACGGCCGGCCTGTGCTCGCCGACGTCAGCGTGCCCGAGGGCCATGCCTTCGTCATCCGGGGCTTCGACGCCGGATCCCGGGAACTCCACATCGTCGACCCCAAGGCCCCGGCGCCCGGTCGCTTCACCCTGACCTACCCCGCCTTCGGCGAGGTCTGGAACGAGAGCGCCTACGGCCGCTCGGGTCGGTATCTGATCCTGACCCGTCCCCGAACGGCATAATCCGGTCTAAGGAGGCAAGATGATCCGCCTTCACGTCCCCCAGCCTCTGTCCGCCGGCGCGGCGATCGCGCCCACGCTCGACCAGTCCCGCTATCTCACCCAGGTCATGCGGTTGAAGGCCGGCGACCCTCTCCTCGTGTTCAACGGCGAGGACGGCGAGTGGCGCGTCACGGTCGCCGAGGTGCTCAAGAAGGGCGTCGTCCTGCGCGCCGAGGCACAGGTGCGGGCCCAGGCCCACGGTCCCGACCTCGAGCTGATCGTCGCCGTTGTGAAGAAGGCCCGCGTCGAGACCATCGTCGAGAAGGCCGCCGAACTCGGCGCGGCCCGCGTCCGCCTCGTCATCACCCAGCGCACCAACGCCGACCGCATCCGCCTCGATCGCCTCGACGCCATCGCCGAGGAGGCCGCCGAACAGACCGGCCGCATGGACGTGCCGCCCGTTGACGACCCAATCAAGCTCGACGCGATCCTGGACGTCTGGGACGCGTCCCGTCGCCTGATGTTCTGCGACGAGACCGGGGGCGCCCCGGTCGCCTCGGCCGTCACCGAATCCGGCTCCTGGGCCATCCTGATCGGTCCCGAAGGCGGCTTCTCACCGGAAGAACGCGAGCGGTTGCGGGCCCTGCCCTTCACCACTGCCGTGTCGCTGGGCCCCCGCATCCTGCGCGCCGACACCGCCGCCATCGCCGCCATGACGCTGTGGCAGGCCGCCGTCGGCGACTGGGAACGCTAGTGCCGTTGTAGCGCGTCGCCGAAAGGGTCTCGGACACACCGCAGGCCTTGATGTCGATCCAGCCCTCGGCTCGCATCGCCGCGCGCACGGCATTGTCGCCGAATGCCGCTCCCTTGCCCCTGCCATGGACGATCCAGACCGGCGATGGCGCGAGAGCCGCCACGGCCTCCATTGCGTCTGGCTCTGTGACGCAGGCAACGCCCTGCGCAGCTCCATCCGCCTCGACGCTGACGATTCCCGCCAGAGCGCCCTTCAACTCCAGCCCCTCCAGCATTCCGAACAGCCAGACCGCCTGATCCCGCGCCAACCCCATCTTCTCCGCCAGGGTCGGCCGGGGCTTCTCCAGGTTCGTCTTCCGCTTCAGCGCCTATCCGGCCCCGAGGCCCAGCCGGAACGGCCCCTGCTCCGCCTGTCCGACCAGGTCGCCGCCATCGACCGTCAGCCCCCGCATCGACCCGCGCGGGATCGTCAGACCCAGCGGCCGGCGCAGGATGATCCCCTCCGCCTCCAGCAGCGCCTTGGCCGTCCCAGACCGGCCTGCGTAACTCGCCTCGACGAACGCTCCGCGACGCATCGCTCACCCCCTTGAGACCTGCGTCAATGTCGCCCATCTAGCGGCCACGGGCCAGACGCCCGATGGGGCCCCCATGACTGATCAGACGCCGCTTTCCTTCGACGACCTGGTCGGCGTCATGTCCAAGGGCATCAAGCCGAAGTCCGATTGGCGCGTCGGGGCCGAGCACGAGAAATTCGGTTTCGACAAATCCACCCTGCGCCGCCCGACCTATGAGGGCCCCAACGGCATCCTGGCCATGCTGACGGGCCTGCAGCGCTTCGGCTGGTCGCCGGTCGAGGAGGCCGGCCACGTCATCGCCCTGGAGCGCAAGAACAGCGAGGGTTTCACCGCCTCCATCTCGCTCGAACCCGGCGGCCAGTTCGAACTCTCCGGCGCCCCGCTCCACACCATCCACGACATCTGCTCCGAGACCGGCCAGCACCTGATGGAGGTGAAGATGGTGGCCGATGAGCTCAACCTCGGCTTCCTCGGCGCCGGCTTCGATCCGAAATGGCGGCGCGAAGACATCCCCGTCATGCCCAAGGGCCGCTACGACATTATGCGGTCCTATATGCCCAAGAGGGGCGGGCTCGGCCTCGACATGATGCTGCGCACCTGCACCATCCAGGCCAATCTGGACTTCGATTCCGAAGCCGACATGGTGTCGAAGTTCCGCACCAGTCTCGCGCTTCAGCCCATCGGCACCGCGCTATTCGCCTGTAGTCCGTTCACGGAAGGCAGGCCCAACGGCTTCCTGTCCGCCCGCGCCAATGTCTGGACCGACACCGATCCCGACCGCACCGGCATGCTGAACTTCGTTTTCCAGGACGGCTTCGGCTTCGAGACCTACGCCAACTATGCGCTCGACGTTCCGATGTATTTCGCCAAGCGAGGCGAGCGGTACATCGACGCCTCGGGCCAGTCGTTCCGCGATTTCCTGGACGGCCGGCTGCCCGCCCTGCCCGGCGAGCGGCCGACGCTGAAGGACTGGGGCGATCACCTGACCACCCTGTTCCCCGAGGTCCGTCTGAAACAGTACCTCGAGATGCGCGGCTCGGACGGCGGCCCCTGGAGCCGCATCTGCGCCCTGCCCGCCCTGTGGACCGGCATCTTCTACGACGCACCCTCGCTGGCCGCCGCCTGGGACCTCTGCAAGGACTGGGACATCGAGGACCACGAGCGGCTGCGTCGCGACGTGACCAGGCTGGGCCTCCGCGCGGAGGTCGCCGGCCGATCCGTCCGCGACATCGCCGTCGACATGGTCGCCATCGCCAAACAGGGGCTGAAGAACCGCGCCCGCTTCTCGGGCGGCATGGTGGACGAGCGCGGCTATTTGGCCGAACTGGAAGACATCGCTGACAGCGGGATCACTCCGGCCGAGCGAATGCTCGACCTCTACCACGGCGAGTGGAAGGGCGACGTCGACCGCATCTATCGCGACTTCGCCTACTGACAGCAAAAAGCCCGCCGGAATCCGGCGGGCCTTCAATGTCTCGCGTCGAGTTCGGCCTAGTTCTTGGCCTGCTCCGCGCCCGAGGTCACGGCGTTGCCGGCGGCCGAGACGTCGCGGCCGACGCCCGACACGGTGTTGCAGGCCGAAACGGCCAGAGCGGCGGCGACCAAGGATAGGGTGATGATCTTTTTCATGGTGAAGCTCCAACGGTGAAGCTCCGAAAACGCCAAGCGTCACTGCAGGTTCCATGGTCAAGCGCGCCGGCGATCTGCTAGGTCGTCGGCATGACCCAGCCCGCCGGAACCGCCGCCCGCCGCCTCGTCGAAACCCTCGCGATCAACGGCGTGACCCGCGTCTTCTGCGTGCCGGGCGAGAGCTATCTGGCCGTGCTGGACGCCCTGGTCGACCATCCGGAAATAAAGGTCATCACCTGCCGCCACGAGGCCGGCGCCGCCAACATGGCCGAGGCCTACGGCAAGATGACCGGCAGGCCCGGCGTCTGCATGGTCACGCGCGGACCGGGCGCGACCCATGCTTCCATCGGGGTGCACACGGCGCGTCAGGACTCCACGCCGATGATCCTGTTCGTCGGCCAGATCGCCCTGACCGACCGGGGCCGCGGCGCCTTCCAGGAGGTGGACTACCGCGAGGTCTTCGGCGGCCTCGCCAAATGGGCCACCGAACTTGAGAGCCCCGACCGCACCGTCGAGATCGTCGAACGCGCCTTCGCCACGGCCCAACAGGGTCGCATGGGTCCGGTCGTCATCGCCCTGCCCGAAGACATCCTGCATGAACCCGGCGGCCCCGCACCGCAGCCCACCCCAATAATTCCTGCTCGCGCGGGTCTGGACCCGGCGTTTCTCGAGGAGCTGCAGGATTGGCTTGCGAAGGCTGAACGCCCCCTGCTGGTGCTTGGCGGCTCCGGCTGGACCGAGGAGGCCGCCGCCGCCATCGGCGACTGGTCCGAGCGTCTGGGCCTGCCCGTCGCCCTGTCGTTCCGCCGAAAGGACATCCTGTCCAATGACCGCTCGAACTATGCGGGCGACCTCGGCCTCGGCTGCAATCCCGAGCTGATGAAGCGGGCCAAAGACGCCGACCTCCTGATCGCTCTCGGCGCCCGGCTCGGCGAGAACCCGACCCAGGGCTACACCCTGTTCACCCGCGACGAGACGGCCCACAAGCTGGTCCACATCCACCCCGGCCCGGAGGAGTTGGGTCGGGTCTGGAGGCCGCTGATCAGCGCCGTCGCCGACAACAGCCTCGCCGCCCTCGCCTTGTCGACGCTGGAGCCCGGCCGCACCTGGCATGACGCCGCCAAGGCCGCCCACGACCACTATCAGGCCTTCTCGACCCCCGTTTCGGTCACGGGCGCGGTCAACATGTCGGAGTGTATGGCCCACCTCGGCGAGGTGCTGCCGCCGACCGCCATCGTCACCAACGGTGCCGGCAACTTCGCCGCCTGGCTGCACCGCTTTTATCGTCACCGCGCCTGCCGCACCCAGCTGGCTCCGACTTCAGGCGCCATGGGCTACGGATACCCGGCCGCCATCGCCGCCAAGTCCCTACAGCCCGGGCGCGAGGTGATCTGCGTCGCCGGCGACGGCGACTTCATGATGACCGGTCAGGAACTGGCCACCGCCGTCCAGCACGGCATCAACACCATCGTCATCCTGGTCGACAACGGGACCTACGGCACCATTCGCATGCACCAGGAGGGTCATTATCCCCGCCGCGTCATCGCCACCGACCTGAAGAACCCGGACTTCGTCAAATACGCCGAAGCCTTCGGCGCCTTCGCCATCCGCTGCGAGACCACCGCCGACTTCCCAGCCGCGCTGCAGGCCGCCCGCGACGCCGCCAAGGATCGGCCCGCTCTGGTGCATCTGATCACCTCGGCCGAGGACATCGCGCCGAACCGCACGATCACGGGGCTGCGGAACAAATGACCTAGCGGGGCCAGGTCTCCTCGCTGGCCCCCAGCACCTCGCCCGCCAGGTACAGCGAACCGCAGATCACTACCCGACCGGCGCCCAGCCTGAGCGCGCGCTCCAGCGCCGCCTCGACGCTCTCGGCCGCCTGCGCCCCCAGCCCATGGCCGCGCGCCACCGCCGCCAGCGCCTCCGGCTCCGCCGCAGCACCTTCGAAGCCGACGGTGAAGACATGGGCGTCGCTGTCTCTCAGCGCCTCGAAGAACCCGCCGTGATCCTTGTTGGCCAGCATGCCGACGATCAGGGCCAGCGGCCTCGGCGCCTTCCTCTGACGCTCCGCCAAGGCCTCCGCCAGCGCTCGCCCGGCATGCGGATTGTGCCCACCGTCCAGCCACAGCTCGGCCTCCGCCGCGCGCGCCATCTCGCCATACTGACCGGTCGACAGCCGCTGCATCCGCGCCGGCCAGTTCGCCGCGGCCACCCCGCGCGCGATGGCCTCGACCGACAGACCCAGTTCCAGGGCCACGGCCGTCGCCAAGCCGGCGTTGGCCACCTGATGCTGCCCCGTCAGCGCCGGTGCCGGCAGGTCGAAGGCCTGTTCCTGATCCTGGAAGACCATGCCGCCACGCTCGTCCCAGGCGTCGAAATCCACCCCCATAACGGTCAGAGGAACGCCCGCCGCCGAAGCCCTGGCCGCGATCACCGCCATCGCCTCCTCCGATTGTCGCGCGATCAGCCCGCGCGCCCCGGCCTTGAGAATACCCGCCTTCTCGCCCGCGATCCCGGCCAGCTCGGTCCCCAGGAACTCGGCGTGGTCATGGTCCACCGGCGCGATGACGCTGAGCAGCGGCCGCTCGATGACGTTTGTCGCGTCCAGGGTCCCGCCCAGGCCCACCTCGATGATGGCGAGGTCCGCCGGCGTCTCGGCCATGGCCACGAAAGCGGCGGCCGTGGTGCTTTCGAACACCGTGGTCTCTACGCCCTTCACCGCCTCGATGCGGTCGAGGATGGCCGACAGCTTTTCATCGGAGATCAACTCCCCCGCCAGCCGGATCCGCTCGTTGAACCGCACCAGATGCGGCGAGGTGTAGACATGGACTTTCAGCCCCGCCGCCTCCGCCATCGCGCGGATGAAGGCGATGGTCGAGCCCTTGCCGTTGGTTCCGGCGACGTGAATCACCGGCGGCAGTCGGTCCTGCGGATTGCCCAGCACGGCGCACAGCGTCCGCATCCGGTCCAGCGACAGGTCGATCTTCTGCGGGTGGCGCAGACGCAGGCGTTCGGAGACGGGATCCATCGTCACTCCTTACCGACTTCCCGCGTCGATGTGATGGCTTACGGTTCGCCGGTGACCGCTCGATCCGTTCTTCGCACGCTGCTCGCCATCGCTTTCGCGACGGCCGGGGGGCTTCATCTGCTGTTTCCCGAACCCTTCGTCGACATCACACCCGACTGGGTTCCCATGGCGTTCGAAGTCGTGCGACTGACCGGCGTCGCAGAGATCGCCGGCGCCCTTGGACTGATGAGTCCCCGCACACGGCGTTGGGCCGCGATCGCGCTGGCGCTCTATTGCGTCTGCGTCTTCCCTGCCAACATCAACCATGCCGTCATCGACCTGGACAGGGTCCGCCCCCTGCTCGGCTGGGCCTATCACGGTCCGCGTCTGCTGCTTCAGCCGGTGATCGTCTGGGCCTGTCTCTGGGCCGGCAACGTCATCGCTTGGCCCTTTCGGCGGAGCGCCTAGGCCGCCAGACGCTTCCCGCCCATCAGCATCGACAGCAGCTTGCCCAGGGTCTCTGGCAGGTCGGCGCGAGCGACGACGCGGTCGACCATGCCCTTCTCCTGCAGGTACTCCGACCGCTGGAAGCCCGGCGGCAGCTTCTCGCGGATGGTGGTCTCGATCACGCGCGGTCCGGCGAAGCCGATCAGGGCGCCCGGCTCGGCCAGATGGATGTCGCCCAGCATGGCGTAGCTGGCCGTCACCCCGCCGGTCGTGGGATCGGTCAGGACCACCACGTAGGGCAGTTGCGCGTCTTTCAGCTCCTGCACCGCCAGGGTCGACCGCGCCATCTGCATCAGGCTTAGCGCGCCCTCCTGCATCCGGGCGCCGCCGGCGGCGGTGAAGCAGACCAGGGGCACGCCGCGCTCGATGGCGGCGCGGGCGGCGGCGATGAAGCCTTCACCGGCGGCCATGCCCAGCGACCCGCCCATGAAGGCGAAGTCCTGCACCACGACCACGGCCTCCGTCCCGGCGATCCGGCCGAAACCGATAGACATGGCGTCCTTCGATCCGGTCGCCTTGCGCGCCGCCGACAGGCGATCGCGATAGGACTTGCCGTCCGAGAATTTCAGCGGGTCCTCGACCACGTCGGGCGAAGCGATCGGCTCATATTGCCCGTTGTCGAAGGTGTATTTCAGCCGCTGGGTCGCATTGATGCGCATGTGCCGGCCGGACGGCGTCACCCACTGGGCGGCCTCCAGGTCGGACCGGTACAGCATCTCGCCCGAATCCGGGTCCTTGACCCACAGATTGTCCGGCGTGTCGCGCCTGCTGACGATCTTGCGGACGCCGGGCGCGAACCGGCTCAGCCAGCCGCCGCGCTTTTCCTGAGGGGCCTTGGGGGGATTCTTGTCAGCCATCGGCGTGCCTCTAGACGCTTTCCTTCACGCGCGCACCCCGCACCGCGTCGGCGAGCGCCTTGACCTTGGACAGAACGCGGGGGGCGGCCGGTTCGTTCGCGTCCAGAGCCGCCGCGACCTCGTCGACCAGAACAGAGCCGGCCACGACGGCGTCTGCGACGCGCGCGATCTCGGCGGCCCGCTCCGGCGTCTTGACCCCAAACCCGACCGCGACCGGCAGATTGGACGCCCTGCGCACCCGCTCGACGGCCGGAGCGACCGAGGCGGATTGCGCCTCCTTCACACCGGTCACGCCGGCGACCGAGACATAGTAGACGAAGCCTGATGTCCGCTGCGCAATCACTTCCAGACGGGCGTCGTCCGACGTTGGCGTCGCCAGCCGGATCAGCGACACCTGGGCCGCATCCAGCGCATCCGTCAGCGGATCGGCCTCCTCCGGCGGGCAATCCACGACGATGCAGCCGTCCACCCCCGCAGCCGCCGCATCGCGCGCGAAGGCTTCATAGCCATAGCTCTCGATCGGATTGAGATAGCCCATCAGGATCAGGGGGGTGTCCGCGTCGCTCGCCCGGAAGGCGGCGGCCAGATCGAGCGTGCCCTTCAGCGTCAGTCCGGCCTTCAGTCCGCGTAAAGCCGCCCGCTGGATCGGCGGCCCCTCGGCCATCGGGTCCGAGAAGGGGAAGCCCAGTTCGATGATGTCGGTCCCCGCGCCCGGCAGACCGCGCAGGATCTCCAGCGCGTCCTCACGTGAGGGGTCTCCGGCCATGACATAGGCCACGAACCCGGCCCGGCCCTCGGCCTTGAGTGCGGCGAAACGGGCGTCGATGCGGGCCGTGGTCACTGCGGCGCCGCCGGCGTGGTCGTGGGGGCGGCCTGAGCCGCGCAGACGTTGCCCGGAATGGCGGCCATGGCGAGATAGGCCGGGGCCGCGGGGGCGCTGATGTTGTCGTTTCCAGCGAAGGCCATGACCTGGAAGCCGTCGCAGCCGCCCTCGGCCCGACGCCGCACATAGATGACCCGGTTGTCCCCGCCGTCGGCGGCGATCCAGCCCTGGCGCGCGAAATCGGCGGTCAGGACATCGACCGTCGATTCGATCCCGGCCTGGGTGGTGGCAAGACAGGTCGCCCGGCTCGCCAGGGGCGGCCGCCCGCCGCACGTCGGATCCGCGGTCACGCCCTCGATCGTCGGCACCTCGACCTGCAGCGGCAGGGGCGCCGGGGTCACCGTCTGGATCAGGGCCGCGCCGATCAGGCTCGCAAACATCGTCATTCCTAAAGCTCCACGCCCAGATGCTTCGCCACGGCGAAGATGTCCTTGTCGCCCCGCCCGCACATATTGAGCACCACGTCGCCGCCCTTGCCGACCTCGTGAGCGATCTCGCCGATGCGCGCCAGGGCGTGGCTGGGCTCCAGGGCCGGGATGATCCCCTCCAGCTTCGAGCACAGCTGGAAGGCTTCGAGCGCCTCCGCATCCGTAGCCGTGCGATACTCAGCCCGACCGATGTCCTTCAGCCAGGCGTGCTCCGGCCCGATGCCCGGATAGTCGAGGCCGGCCGAGATCGAATGGCCTTCCACGATCTGCCCGTCGGCGTCCTGCAGCAGATAGGTGCGGTTGCCGTGCAGCACGCCCGGCCGACCGCCCTGGATCGAGGCCGCATGGTCCGGGCCGTCCAGCCCGCGTCCCGCCGCCTCGATCCCGATCATCCGAACGCCCGCATCGTCGATGAAGGGGTGGAACAGGCCGATGGCGTTCGATCCGCCGCCGATGGCCGCGACCACCGCGTCCGGCAGCTTTTCCTTGCGGGCGAGCATCTGGATGCGCGTCTCCTTGCCGATCACCGACTGGAAGTCGCGCACCATGGCCGGATAGGGGTGCGGCCCCGCCGCCGTGCCGATCAGATAGTAGGTGTCCTCGACGTTGGTGACCCAGTCACGCATCGCCTCGTTCATCGCGTCCTTCAGCGTGCCGCGGCCCGAGGTCACCGGCACCACTTCGGCGCCGAGCAGCTTCATGCGGAAGACGTTCGGCGACTGCCGCTCGACGTCCGTCGCGCCCATGTACACGACGCATTGCAGGCCGAAGCGGGCGCAGACGGTCGCCGTCGCCACCCCGTGCTGGCCAGCGCCTGTTTCGGCGATAATGCGCTTCTTGCCCATCCGCATGGCGACCAGGATCTGGCCCATGCAGTTGTTGATCTTGTGCGCGCCCGTGTGGTTCAGCTCGTCGCGCTTGAACCAGATGTCCGCCCCGCCGTGGTGCGCCGACAGCCGTTCGGCGTGATACAGCGGGCTCGGCCGCCCGACGTAGTGGGTCAGATAGTCGTCCAACTCGGCCTGGAAGCTCGGATCGGCCTTGGCCGCCTCGTAAGCGTCGTTCAGCTCCAGAACGAGCGGCATCAGGGTCTCGGCCACGAACCGCCCGCCGTAGGGACCGAAACGGCCCTCCGCGTCCGGCATGGAATAGGTATTGGGAAGGATGGCGTTCACAGGTCAGCTTTCACGCAGGCGTACGCCCGAAATACGGCCGGGCGGGTCGTTCAGACGACGGCCTTCAGAAAGGCCGCGATCCGGGCCGCGTCCTTAACACCCGGCGCGCTTTCGACGCCAGAGGACACGTCCAGCAGGGGCGCCCCCGAAATCCGCGCCGCCTCGGCCGCATTGTCCGGCGTCAGGCCGCCCGCCAGGAACCACGGCTTCCGGAATGTCCGCCCGGCCAGCATCGACCAGTCGAAGGACGCCCCCACCCCGCCGGGCAGGACCGATCCTTCCGGCGGTTTCGCGTCGAACATCAGATGCTCGACATGATCCTCCCAGTCCGCGACCGCCTCGAGATCCTCGGCTGTCCGCACCGACAGCACCTTGAAGATCCCCGCCCCGGTCAGGGTCCGCACTTGGTGCGCACGCGCCACCGTCTCGCGCCCATGCAACTGCACGAAGTCCGGTCTTAGATGCGCCCCGATCCGGCTCAGCAGATCGTCGTCCGCATCCACCGTCACCGCCACGATGCCCGCCCGTCCCCGCGCCCGCTCGAACATGGGCCGCGCGTCCTCAGGCGAGATGTTCCGGGGACTTTTGGCGAAGAAGACAGCGCCGACGAACGCCGCGCCGTGGTCCAGCGTCACGTCCAGCGTCTCGGGTGTCGTCAGGCCGCAGATCTTGGCGCGGGTCACTGGAAGATCGCCTCGATCTCCGCCGCCGTCGCCAGCCGCCAGTCCCCCGGCGCCAGGTCGTCCGGCAGAGCCAGTCCCCCCACCCGTTCGCGGTGCAGGGCCTCGACGTGGTTGCCCACGGCGGCGAACATCCGCCGCACCATGTGATAGCGGCCCTCGGTGACCGTCAGCCGAGCCTCGGTCGGCGACAGCGTCTCCAGCGACGCCGGCGCCAACGGCTTGTCCTCGCCCTCCAGCACCAGCCCGCCCGCCTCGAACAGCGGGCCCTCGGTCCCGACCAGCGGCCTTGCGAGCGTGGCCCGATAGACCTTGGCCACATGGCGCTTGGGCGAGATCACCCGGTGGAGCAGGTCGCCATCGTCGGTGAGCAGCAGCAGCCCCGACGTTTCCTTGTCCAGCCGCCCGATGGTCGAGATGGCCGGATCGCGCCGACGCCACCGTTCGGGCAAAACGTCATAGACCAGCGCCCCGTCCTCCTTGTGCGAACAGGTCATGCCCAGCGGCTTGTTCAGCATCAGCACCAGCCCCGCCGGCGGATCCAGCGGACGCCCGTCGATCCGCATCCGCTCGGTCAAGTCCGCCGTCACCCCGATCCGCTTGGACACATCGGTCAGATCGACGCCGTCCAGCACGATCCCTCCGACCTTGCCCAGCCGCGCGATCTCGCTCCGCGAGCCATAACCCATCGACCCCAGCAGCTTGTCGACCCGAGCCGTCGATGTCTTCACTTCACCGCCTCGAACAGCTTGTATCCGCCGCCGTCGCCCATCGGCGTGACCCGTTTGAAAGCGGTGTTCAGCTCGGCCTCATAGGGCAGGTGCCGGTTGGCCACGAGCCACAACGTCCCGCCCTTCTTCAGCATCTCGGCGGCCTTCCTGATGAAGGCTTGCCCCAGGCGCCGGTCCTCGGCGCCGCCGTCATGGAAGGGCGGGTTCGAGACGATGAAGTCGAGATCGCCCGCCGCTTCGATGGTTCGCACGTCGGCCCACTCGAACGACACACGCGCCTCCTCGACATTCTTGCGCGCCGCCTCGATCGCCCGGCGATCCAGATCGATCAGCCGCAGCGAGGTCACGGCTTCCGACTTCAGGACCACCGTCGCCAGCGCCCCGTAGCCGCACCCCAGATCGGCCCCCACGCCCTTCAGCATCGGCATATGCTCCGCCAGTTGCGCCGACCCGGCGTCGATCCGGTCCCAGGCGAACACGCCCGGCTGCGACCAGGCTTCCAGCCCCGGCACGACCTGCATCGCGCCGGCCGCGGTGGCGGCCTCCAGCCCCGTTTCGTTCCCGGTCTTGATCACCACGCAGCGGCGATGGTGCGCCTTGGCCGTCTCGCCGACCTCCAGTCCGAACGCCGTCAGCTCCTTTTTCAGCCGCGACCCGCCCCTGTCCTTGGGCGCCATGACGTCCAGCC
Organism: Brevundimonas sp. NIBR11; assembly: GCF_027912535.1. NCBI lineage: Bacteria > Pseudomonadati > Pseudomonadota > Alphaproteobacteria > Caulobacterales > Caulobacteraceae > Brevundimonas > Brevundimonas sp. NIBR11. The sequence continues at coordinate 2,466,308 of NZ_CP115465.1, forward strand.
GCCCGCCGACCTTCAGCGCCCGCAGCGCCTGCGCCAGCGTATAGCGCCGCTCCAGCACGCCAGGCGGCGCATAGACCATGGCGGCCTCGACCGACCCATCGGCCAGGCTTTCCAGCGCTGTCGAGCCGGGGATTTGCGGAGAGGTCTGGATCGCCGCGCCCGGCGGATCGAAGACCAGCGGCGGGCGGCCGTAAAGGATGGAGGTCAAGCGCGTTCCACGCACATCGCCACGCCCATGCCGCCGCCGATGCACAGGGTCGCCAGACCTTTCGTCAGACCCTCGCGCTTCAGCTCGTGCAGCAGGGTCGTCAGAATGCGCGCGCCCGAAGCTCCGATGGGGTGGCCGATGGCGATGGCGCCGCCGTTGACGTTCACCTTGGCGGGGTCCAGCCCCAGTTCCTTGAGCACGCACAGGCTCTGGGCGGCGAAAGCCTCGTTGGACTCGATGCGGTCCAGATCGGCGACGGTCCAGCCCGCCTTCTCCAGCGCCTTCTTCGAGGCCGGGATCGGCCCCGTGCCCATCACCGCCGGATCGACGCCCGCCGTGGCCCAGGACCGGATGGTCGCCAGCGGCTCCAGCCCGCGCGCCTTAGCCTCATCGGCCGACATCAGGACCAGCGCCGCCGCCCCGTCGTTGAGGCCCGAGGCATTGGCCGCCGTCACCGACCCGTCCTTGGTGAAGGCCGGACGCAGCTTCTCCATCGAGTCCAGGGTCGCGCCGTGGCGGATGTATTCGTCCTTGTCGACGGTCACGTCGCCCTTCTTGCCGGCGATCACCACCGGCACGATCTCTTCGTCGAACTTGCCGGCCTTCTGCGCCGCCTCGGCCTTGTGCTGGCTGGCCAGGGCGAAGGCGTCCTGCGCGGCGCGGCTGATCTCGAACCGGGTCGCGATGTTCTCGGCCGTCTGACCCATGTGATAGCCGTTGAAGGCATCCCACAAGCCGTCCTTGATCATGGTGTCGGTCAGGGAGATGTCGCCCATCTTCTGGCCGCCACGCAGGTACTGGGCGTGGGGCGCCAGGCTCATCGACTCCTGACCGCCGGCGACGATCACCTTGGCGTCGCCCAGAGCGATCTGCTGATAGCCGAGCGCCACGGCGCGCAGGCCCGAGCCGCAAATCTGGTTCAGACTCCAGGCCGGGGTCTCCTTGGGAATGCCTGCCCCCATCGAAGCCTGACGCGCCGGCCCCTGTCCGGCCGCCGCCTGCAGCACATGGCCCAGGATGACCTCGTCGACATCGGCCGGAGCCACGCCCGCCCGCTCCAGCGCCGCCTTGATGGCGATCTCACCCAGCTTCGAGGCAGGCAGGCTGCTGAGGCCGCCCAGGAAGGACCCAACGGGGGTGCGGGCGGCGGAGACGATGACGACATCAGTCATGAGGCGATCCTTGCTCGGGTCTCAACGGCGGGGAGCACCGTTAGGCCGCTGGAAACTTTGCGTGGCGTTTCTGCCGCATCCGAGCGCCTTCGTCACGTCCGCAGGTCCTGTTCAGCGGAAAGTCATCCCCGGTCGCCAGTATCGAGGGAACGACAGGCAGAAGAGCCGAGTTTGTGGGACCATGCTGAACACCCTGAAGCGCCACGCCCAACGAATTTGCACCCCGGATCAGATCGATCTGGAGGAGCACTATCAGTCGCCGGCGGAACACACGGCCGATCTGGTCGTCCACGTGGTGGGCCTGACCCTGGCCGCCGTCGGCGGTGTCGTCCTGGCCGTCCTCTCGGCCTTCTATGCCGGGTTCGGAGCCATCTTCGCCACGGCGATCTACGCGCTCTGCCTGATCGCCATGCTGACCTGTTCGACCATCTACAACCTGACCCGGCCCTGCGCGGCCCGTCCGGTGCTGCGTCGACTGGACGAGGCCGCCATCTTCCTGATGATCGCAGGCTCCTACACCCCCTTCACGACCCAGAGGTTCGAGGGTGGGTGGTCGATCGGTTTCACCCTGGTGGTCTGGTCCATCGCCTTCGCGGGCGTGGCGGCGAAACTGGTGGCGCCGCGCATCTCCGACGCCTTCTGGAGCGGAGTCTATGTCCTGTTCGGCTGGCTGGCGGTGCTGGCGCTCAAGCCCATGATCGACACCGTCCATCCGATCGCGCTCGGCCTTCTGGTTCTGGGCGGCCTAATCTACACCGCCGGCGTCTTCTTCTTCATCTCACCGAAGCTGAAGTACCGCCGCGCCATCTGGCATGGCTTCGTGGTGGCGGGCGCGGGGGTCCACTGGGCCGCCGTTCTCGTCGGGGTCGTGCTCGCTCCGAACATGGCCTGACACGAAAGCGTAACACCACTGGCGCCCGGCTTCGCAGTGCGGGATAACAACCGCATAGCAACAAGGACACTCCAGTGGCCGACACCCATACCCAGGGCGGAAAGACCAGGTCCGGCGAGCCGGTGGTCATCAAGAAATACGCGAACCGCAGGCTCTACAACACCTCAACCTCGACCTACGTCACCCTCGAGGACCTGGCCAAGATGGTGCGGGAGAACGTCGACTTCGTCGTCTTCGACGCCAAGACCAACGAGGAGCTGACCCGTCAGATCCTGACCCAGATCATCTTCGAGGAAGAGAGCCGCGGCCAGGCCCTTCTGCCCGTCCAGTTCCTGCGTCAGCTGATCGGCTTTTACGGCGGCCATATGGAAGGCGTCCTGCCGTCCTATCTGGAGATGTCGCTGGAAAACTTCTCACGCCAGCAGGAGCAGTTCCGCGACCAGATGACCAAGGTCATGGGCGCCAATCCGGCCGCCGGCATGATGGGAACGAGCTTCCTGGAGGCCGCCACCAAGCAGAACATGGCCATGTTCCAGAACGCCATGAAGATGTTCCCGGCCTTCGCCTACGGCCGCACCGACGGGGAAACCTCGGCGCACCCCGCCTCCCCGGCCCAGCCTGCGGCCGCCGCCGACCCGGCCCTGGACGAGATGCGTCGTCAGATGGACGAGATGCGCGCCCAGATCGATCGCCTCGCGGGCGCGCCCCCCGCCGCCGACAAGCCGTGACCAACGGCGTCCGCCCTGTCGGATCGGTCAGCGACCGACGCTCGGCCCAGCGCCGCGAGGCCGAACGCCGCGCCGGCTCCTCCAGCCGCGAACTGGTCCCGATCGGCAAGGTCGTCGATGAGGCCCCCGACCCGGCAAGCCCTGCCGCCTTGCCCCCTCCTGCCGATATCAACCCTGCCGATCCGGCGGCGGCCTTTGCGGCCCAGATGTATGGCCAGACGGGCCAGCGCAAAGGCCTGAAGGGCGGCCCGCCTGTCATGGATGCCGCCCGCGCCAGCTACCTCGGGGCCGAATATTCGGGCGAAAAGGACCGCCGTCCGCCCGCCGGACTGATCAAGAAGACGGAACTCTAGCGACAGGAGAATTCTGGCCCGGCCCTTGCAGCCGTTCAGGCGACTTTCCGTTTTTCGGACGCCGCCATGACCCTCGCCTTCGCCGCCAAAGCCTTTGACGTGATCGTCGTGTCCTTGATCTTCGCAGCCCTGATCTAGGGCCTGACCCGGAAAAGTGTGAGCGGTTTCCGCCAAGGTCAGGCCTCAGGAATCAGCTACCGCCGCCGAAGTCCAGGTCCTTGCGGGCCGAGATGATGGTCACGATGAACCCGGCCAGCACGTCCAGCATGACCATCGTCACGATCAGGAAGAAGGTCGAGGTCGCGAAGCCGCGGATCAGCAGGAACTCGACCAGGCAGACCACGAACAGGATCATCGACAGGGCGTGATTGACGATCGCGACCTTCTGGCTTGACGTCGATTTCAGCAGTTCGAAGAACAACAGGATCAGCGACAGGAACAGGATCAGGTCGCCGACCCCCACGTTCCAGCTGGCCCCCGACGTCATCGGGATCGAGAACATCGCCTGACGCAGGCTCTCGTCCGCCGCCGCCAGTCCGCCGCCGCCCAGACCGGACAGGACGACGATGTTGTACAAGACCACCGGAATGACCAGCAGGGGTATGGCGATCAGCATCGTCTGTCTCTCGCGTTGCAACGGCGCAGCTTGTCAACGACGGATACTCCCGTTCGCTCCATACGGCTACGGCTGTCGCTTTTTTGGGGCGCTACCGCTCGCCGCGCGGCGGCTCACTGCTTGAGCGCGGCTTATCAGCAGGACGCTAGAACTCGCTGATCGCCCCCGGCCGCCGAGACCGGGTCTTCAGCCACATCACGCCCAGAAGGTCCGAGAACGAATTCTTCAGCCGCCCCCAGTTGGTATACTTGGACTGCCCCGTCTCCCGATGCCGATGGCCGATGGGAAGATAGCGGTTCTCGTACCCCTCGCGGATCACCAGCGCCGGCAGATAGCGGTGCACATGATCGAAATAGGGTAGCCGCAGGAAGATGTCGCGGCGGAAGGCCTTCAGCCCGCACCCCGTATCGTCGGCGTCGTCGCCCAGCAGCCGCTTGCGGATGCGGTTGGCCCAGCGCGAAGCCCACAGCTTGGCCTGCGAATCCTGGCGCTTCTGGCGCACCCCGCCGACGAGGGCGACCTGAGGCGGCGCGGCGATCAGCATGTCAGCCAGCTTTGGCGCATCCTCCGGCGGGTTCTGCCCATCCCCGTCCAGGGTCACCACGATCGCGCCGCGCGCCGCCAGCACGCCCGTGCGCACCGCCCGGCTCTGGCCGGCGTTGGTCGTGTGCGCCAGCACCCGTAGCGTCGGCAGTTCGGCCATCACGGCCTTCAGCTCGACCAGGGTCGTGTCCTTCGACGCGTCGTCGACGAAGATCATCTCATAGGCTCGCCCGCCGAAGGCCGCCGCGATCTCGCGCGCCAGGGGCACGGCTGCGCCGGACTCATTGTGCACCGGCACGACGATGGAGATGTCTGGGGCTTCGACGCTCTGCATCCTCGCTCTCTAGCTCATATTTCGACCGGCTCGCAGCCCCGTTCATGTTCGTGTAGCTAGGACGGATGACGCGCCCGAACCTGGATCGCCACATCGCCGGCTGGCGCGGCCCTCTGCTGGCGGCGCTCGTCGCCCTCATCGCCGGCCTGCCCGGCCTTCTTCTCCTGCCGCCGCTGGACCGCGACGAAAGCCGCTACGCTCAGGCCACGTCTCAGATGCTGGAGAGCGGCGACTACGTCGACATCCGATTCCAGGACGACCCGCGCTGGAAGAAGCCCGTCGGCATCTACTGGATGCAGGCCGCGGCCGTGGGCCTGACGTCCAAAGTCGAGAACCGCGACATCGCCCCCTACCGCATTCCGTCCCTGATCGGCGCCATGCTGGCCGCATGGGCCTGCGCCTGGGCCGGAGCGGCCCTGTTCGGCGCGCGGGCGGGCTTCCTCGGCGGGGCCATGCTGGGCGCGACCTTCCTGCTCTCGTCCGAGGCCGGGATCGCCAAGACCGACGCCATGCTGTGCGGTTCGGTCACCCTGGCCATGGCCGGTCTGGCGCGGCTCTACATGGCGTCCCGCGTCGCCCCCCTGATCAAAGGCGACCCAACCCAGCGGCCTTGGAAGCTGATGTTCTGGATCGGTCTGGGTCTCTCCATCCTGATCAAGGGGCCCATCGGCCTCCTTGTCGTCGTTCCCGCCCTGATCATGCTCTGCCTCTGGGATCGCCAGTGGGCCTGGCTGAAGCGGCTGGGATGGGGCTGGGGTCTGCCCCTGCTGATCCTGATCGTCGGTCCCTGGGCCATCGCCGTCACCATCGCCACCGACGGCGGCTTCTGGCGCGAGGCCCTCGGCAACGACCTTGGGAACAAGGTCACCGGCGCGGACGAAAGCCACGGCGGCTTCATCGGCATGTACGCCGTGATCTCCCCCCTCCTCCTCTTCCCCGCCACCCTGATGCTGCCCGCCGCCCTCTCGACGGGCTGGAGCCGACGCGCCGAGCCCGCGATCCGCTTCCTCGTCTGCTGGTTGGTCCCCTGCTGGCTGATCTTCGAGCTCGCCCCGACCAAGCTGGCCCACTACACCCTTCCCACCTTCGGGGCGATCGCCCTTCTGATGGCCGCCGCACTGACCCAGCCGATCGGCAGGATCTCGCGCTGGGCCGGCGCGGGCCTGGCCGTCTTCGCCGCCGTCCTGATCAGCGGCATCACCGTCTACGGCCTGACCGCCTTCGGCACCTCGACGGCCCAGACCTGGGCCACGATCACCGTCGTCTGCGCCGCCATGGCCGCCCTGATCGGCGGGTTCCTGCTGCTCAATCGCGCGGCCGTCACCGGCGTCCTGATCGCGCTCGGCTTCGGCATCGTCGCCCACGCGGCCCTGGCCGGAACCATCCGCCAACTGCGCCCCCTCTCCATCGCCCCGCGTCTGGAGAAGATGCTGGAGAAGAACGGCCTGTCGCCTCGTCAGGGCCTGACCCCGGGCCCGGTCGCCATCACCACCTTCCATGAACCCAGCTTCGTCTTCGTCACCGGCCGCGACACCCAGCTGACCGACGCCGCCGGAGCCGCCCAGGCCCTCGTCGAAGGCCGTCCCGCCATCGTCGAGGCCGGAGACGACGAGGCCTTCCGTCAGGCCACGGCCGCGACGGGCGTTCCCGGCCGCGCCGTCGGCGTCGTCACCGGCCACAACTACTCCAGCGGCGACGACGTCCGCCTGACCGTCTACGCCCCGCCGGACGCCTCCACGCCGCCCGAGACGGAGCCACGCCGTTGAGCCCGCGCCCGATCCAGATCGTCGAAGTCGGCCCCCGCGACGGCCTGCAGAACGAGAAGGCGATCCTCGACCCCGCCACCCGCGCCGACCTGACCCTGCGCCTCGAACACGCCGGCGCCCGCCGCATCGAGGCCGTCAGCTTCGTCCATCCGAAACTGGTCCCCCAGATGGCCGGCGCCGAAGAGGTCATGGCCGCCCTGCCCCCGGCCGAGGGCCGCAGCCGCATCGGCCTCGTCCTCAACGCCAAGGGCTATGAGCGCGCCATCGCCACCCAGGTGAACGAGGTCAACGTCTCCGTCGCCGCCACCGACGGCTTTGGCCTGAAGAATCAGGGCCTCGACGTCGCGGGCCAGCAGGCCATGCTCCAGGAGATCGTCGGCCGCCGTCACAATGCCGCGCCCGGCGACGCCGCGCCCTCCCTCTCGGTCACCATCTCCTGCGTCTGGGGCTGCCCCTTCGACGGCGAGGTCTCCGTCGATCAAGTCGCCGACATCGTCGGTCGGATCGCCACTCTCGGCGTGCAGGAGATCGCTCTGGCCGACACCATCGGCGTCGGCGATCCCTGGAGCGTGACCAAAAAGGTCGAGGCCGCCCGGAAGGCCGCGCCGAACGCTGCCCTTCGCCTGCATTTCCACGACACCCGCAACTCCGGCGTCGCCAACGCCTATGCGGGCGTCGAGGCGGGGGTCGATATTCTCGACGCCTCCGTCGGCGGTATCGGCGGCTGCCCCTTCGCCCCCGGCGCCACTGGCAACGTCGCGACCGAGGATCTGGTCTACATGCTGGAGCGCGCCGGCTATTCCACCGGCTACGACCTCGACGCCCTGATCGAGACCGCCCGCTGGATCGGCGAAAAGATCGGCCGCCCTGCCCCCAGTGCTCTCAGCCGCGCCGGCGGCTGGCCGAAGATCTAGGGCTCAGCTCCAGCGCTTCGGCGGCTTGCGCGCGGCGACCACGTCGCAGATTTCCAGCGTGGTCATGCCTTCCGCCGAGACAGGCGTCATGACCCCGTCGTAGCCCAGACGCCAGAACTGGAAGTCCATGGCGGCCAGCCATTCGACGAACTCGGGCACGGAGGTGCGCGACGCCATCTGGATCACGCTCCACTCCATGACGACGACGATGTCGGGGTGGGCCTTCAGGATGGCCTCCGCCCCGCGCAGGATGAAGGGCTCGGTCCCCTCGGCGTCGATGCGGATCATGTCGACGCGGCCGCAGTCCAGGTCGTCCAGCCGCACCGCCTCGACCGTGATGGTCTGGCCATCGTCATAGGGCACGTGCGACCAGATGCTGACGAAGCCGCCGCCCGAGTTCCGGCGCGAGGTGACGAAGGTGACCTCTCCCGGCGCATCCATCGCCGCCTTGCCGATCAGGCGGATGCGCTCCTGCACGCTGTTGATGCGCGCCGACCGCTCGATCAGCCCCACCATCCGGGGATTGGCCTCCAGCGCGGTGACCAGGCCGCCGGCCCCGACCCGCAGGGCCATGTTGATCGTGTAGTAGCCGATGTTGGCCCCCACCTCGACGACCCTGGCGCCCGGAGCCAGCAACGACAGCACCGCCTCGTGCAGCCCCCGCTCCCAATTGCCGTGAGCGATGACGTTGGCGCTGACATGCTCGTCCAGCGGATCCACATACAGCAGGGCCCCGGCGTTCAACCGCACGAGGGCCAGTTCCTGGCCGAGATAGAAATACCGCTGCATCGGCTCCGGCGTCGCCGCGATGGGGGACAGGCCCCACGCCTGACGCAGCGCGCGCGTCGACCGCGCCATCCGCTTCATCCAACTCATCGGCCAGCCAACACTCTCACGCTCGCCGACCGCTACAGGTTCAAGAGCGCCGGGTCGCCGCCTTGCGCCGAAATATTGTTCGAAATCGCCCTTTCCGACGCATAGCGGATCAGGCTGTTCGGCCCGCCCGCCTTGGGACCTGTGCCCGACAGACCCTCGCCGCCGAACGGCTGCACGCCCACCACCGCGCCCGTGACGCCCCGATTGATGTAGACGTTGCCGGCCGGGACCAGTTCGATCACCTCCTCGGCGAAGGCCTCGATGCGCGAGTGGACGCCCAGCGTCAGGCCGTAGCCCCGCGCCGCCAGCTTGCCCGCCACCGTCTTCAGGTCCTTGGGGTCGTAGCGATAGACGTGCAGGATCGGGCCGAAGACCTCCCGTTCCAGATAGTCCGGCGTCGGGATCTCGGCGATGGTCGGGGCGAACAGGTCGCCGCGTTCCGAGCCGTCGGGCATCATGGCCCGGGCCACGATCTTCGCGTCCTTCTGCAGGCGCAGGACGTGGGCCTCCAGGTTCTGGCGGCTCTCCGGGTCGATCACCGGCCCAATGTCCGACGCCGGGTCTGACGGGTCGCCCAGCACCTGAGCCGCCAGGGCGCCCTTCAACCCCTCGATCAGGCTGTCGGCCGAATCCTTGGGCGCATACAGCACCCGCAGGGCCGAGCATCGCTGACCGGCCGAGCCGAAGGCTGAGAGGATCACGTCGTCGATGACCTGCTCCCGCAGGGCCGTCGTATCCACGAACATCCCGTTCAGCCCACCCGTCTCGGCGATGAAGGGGATGATGGCGCCCGGACGCGCGGCGATGGAGCGGTTGATCGCCGCCGCCGTATCCGTCCCGCCGGTGAAGGCCACGCCGTCCACACCCGGATGCGACACCAGGGCCGCGCCCACCGTCTCGCCGCGCCCGGGGACCAGAGCCAGCAGGTCGGGGTTCAGTCCCGCCTTGTGATAGAGGCGCACGGCCTCCGCCGCGATCAGCGGCGTCTGCTCCGCCGGCTTGGCCAGCACCGCATTGCCGGCCGCCAGCGCCGCCGCGACCTGACCCGTGAAGATGGCCAGGGGGAAGTTCCACGGGCTGATGCAGGCGAACACGCCGCGCCCGTGCAGCACCAACCGGTTCGTCTCGCCCACCGGCCCGTTCAGTGTCTGCGGCCCGCCGAAATCCTTCTCGGCCAGCATGGCGTAGTAGCGGCAGAAGTCGGCGGCCTCCCGCACCTCGGCCACGCCGTCGTTCAGCGTCTTGCCGGCTTCTCGCGACAGCAGCGCCACCAACCGGTCCATGTCGGCTTCCAGCGCATCGGCCATAGCCCGAAGCACCGGCGCCCGGCGCGACCCACCCGCCCGGTCCCAGGCGATCTGGGCCCTGGCCGCCGCATCGGCCGCATTGTCGATGTCCTGGGTCGAGGCCTCGGACACATGGCCCAGCACCTGGGTCCGGTCATAGGGGTTGGTGACGTCCTGGGCGTTCGTCCCGGCCATCAGCTTGCCGCCGACGATGGGGCCGGCGGTCAGCTTTTCCGCATCGACCTTCTGCAGGGCCGCAGCGTGCCGTTCGCGGTCGACCTTCTGCGAATAGTCGCGGCCGAGCGAGTTCTGGCGGTCCATGTACATGTCCTTGGGCGTGGGAATCTTGGCGTGACGGTCGGGGTGAGCCTCGACCGAGGCGATGGGGTCGGCGGCGACGGCGGAGGCGGGCACCCGCTCATCCAGCAGGGCGTGGACGAACGACGAGTTGGCTCCGTTCTCCAGCAGGCGGCGCACCAGATAGGGCAGCAGGTCCTCATGCCCGCCGACGGGCGCATAGGCGCGCACCGTCATGGCGCCGAAGGTCTCTGCCGCCGCCTCGTAGAGGGCCTCGCCCATGCCGTGCAGGCGCTGGAACTCGATCTTGACCCCGGCGTCCTTGGCCATCCGATGCACGGCGGCCAGGGAGTGGGCGTTGTGGGTGGCGAACTGGGCGTACAGATGCGGCGCCGCATCGATCATGGCCCGCGCGCAGACCAGGTAGTTCAGGTCGGTCGACGCCTTGGTCGTGAACACCGGATAGTCGGTCCGGCCCATGACCTGGGCGCGCTTGATCTCGGTGTCCCAGTAGGCGCCCTTGACCAGACGGACCATAAGCCGCCGGTTCGCGCTCTTGGCCAACTGGGCGATCCGCGCGATCGCCTCGGGCGCCCGCTTCTGATAGGCCTGAACCGCCAGACCCAGCCCCTGCCAGTTCCCCAGCTCCGGCTCGCGCGCCAGCCGGTCCAGCAGCTTCAGCGACAGGGCCAGACGGTCCGCCTCTTCGGCGTCCATGGTGAAGTTGATGTCGGCGCGGGCCGCGATCAGGGCCAGCCGCTTGATGCGCGGATAGAGCTCGTCCCAGACCCGGCCTTCGTGGGTCGCCTCATAGCGGGGCGACAGGGCCGACAGCTTGACCGAGACGCCGTGGCCGACCTCGGGCCCCTGCCCCTTGGCCGTCTTGCCCACGGCCGTGATGGCGTCGGCGTAGATCCGCTCATAGCGTTCGGCGTCGGCGGCGGTGCGCGCGCCCTCGCCCAGCATGTCGAAGCTGCACAGCCAGTCCTCGCGGTTGGCGCGCTTCAGAGCCGATTCGATCGTCCGCCCGACCACGAACTGCTCGCCCATGATGCGCACGGCGGCGGCCACGGCCTGGCGGATCACCGGCTCGCCCAGACGCCCCGCGACGCGGGTCAGGAAGCCCGGCAGGTCGGTCTTGGCCTGTTCGTCGGCGTCCACCAGCTTGCCCGTCAGCATCAGCCCCCAGGTCGAGGCATTGACGAACAGGCTGTCGGATTGCCCCAGATGGCTGGCCCAGTCCGCCGAGCCGATCTTTTCGGCGATCAGCCGGTCGCGCGTATCCTCGTCCGGCGTCCTCAGCAGGGCCTCGGCCAGACACATCAGGGCCAGACCCTCGCGGGTGCCGAGCGAAAATTCCTGCAGGAAGCTTTCGACCACCCCCTGTTTCTTCTGGCTCTTCCTGGCGTGTTCGACCAGGCGGACGGCCTCGTCCACCACGGCCTGACGGGCGGCGGCGTCCAGCGGAGAGGCGGCCAGCAAGGCCCGGACGGTCGAGGGTTCGTCGGCGAACTTGCCCTGATCCAGCGTGTCCCAATCCTGAGAGAGGGCGACCGGCGGCGTGACGTGTGCGTTCATGGCGCGCACATAGACCCTTCCGCGACGGAACGGGAGGGGTCCGCGACATCTCGCATTCCTCGAAACAAGGCGCTAATGCTCATCGCCCCGCCACGGTGAGAGCCCGCCGCCCACACATGCGCATCGTTCTGGCCACTGACGCCTGGGAGCCCCAGGTCAACGGCGTCGTCCGCACCCTGACCCGGACCGTCGCGGAATGCCGCGCCATGGGTCACGAGGTCGAGGTCATCGAACCCAGCCAATTCCGCACCATTCCGGCGCCGACCTATCCCGAGATCAAGCTGGCCTTGGGGGCGGAAGAAGAGATTCGCGAAAAGCTGCGCGCGCTGGAGCCCGAGGCGGTCCACATCGCAACCGAAGGCCCGATCGGCATCGCCACCCGCCGCATCTGCGTGGAGTGGAAACTGCCCTTCACGACCAGCTATCACACGAAATTCCCGGAATACATCTCGGCCCGGTTCCCGGTCCCGGTCCAGGTTGGCTACGCCTATATGAAGTGGTTCCACAAGCCGTCCGGACGGCTGATGGTCGCCACCCCCACGCTCAAGAAGGAGCTGGAGGAACACGGCTTCAAGAACATCTCGCCCTGGACGCGCGGCGTCGACACCGACCAGTTCCGGCCCGACCTCGAACGCATCTTCGACGATCTGGGCGGTAAGGACTGGCCGCGTCCCTACTGGCTGAACGTCGGTCGGGTGGCGGTGGAGAAGAACATCGAGGCCTTCCTCGAGACCGATCTGCCGGGCACCAAGATCATCGTCGGCGACGGCCCGGCCCGCGCCGAGCTTCAGGCCAAATATCCGAACGCCAAATTCCTCGGCGCCAAGTTCGGCGAAGAGCTGGCGCGCTGCTTCCGCGACGCCGACGTCTTTGTCTTCCCCTCATGGACGGACACCTTCGGCCTGGTGATCCTGGAGGCCATGGCCGCAGGCACCCCGGTCGCCGCCTACCCCGCCCACGGTCCCATCGACCTGGTCCCCGGCTCCAACGCCGGCGCCATCGACGAGGACCTGAAGACCGCCTGTCTCGAGGCGCTGAAATGCGACCGCGCCGCCACGCGCGCCTATGCCGAGAAATTCAGCTGGCGCGCCTCGGCCGAACAATTCGTGGCCAACCTCGAACCCTATCCCGAGCCGGATCGTGGCCGGTTCTGGCGTCGCCTGCGCCGCATCGCCCGCGTCCGCCGCCGGGCCGCCGCTTGATCGATCGCCTGTGGCGGTCGCTCCGCCGCCGGCTCGTGCCCGCGTACGGGCTGCGAAATCCGACCAATCGCCAGCGGTTCGAGACCGTCTTTCGCACGCGTCGCTGGGCGCTCGGCGAATCCGTCTCTGGTCCCGGATCGGATCGCAGTTCCGGCCAGGTCGCCCATGCGATCAGTGCTCTTACGCGAGCCTGTGACGAACTCGACGTTCGCTCCATCGCCGACATCCCTTGCGGCGACTTCCATTGGATCGACCAGTTCCTGAAGGACCGGCCCGGCGTCGACTACGTCGGCTACGACATCGTCGAACCCCTGATCGCCCGCAACCGCATCGCCCATCCCGACAGGCGGTTCGAGGTTCTGGACATCGTCGCCGAGATCCCCGCGCCCGCCGACCTGATCTTCTGCAAGGACCTGATCAACCACCTGTATGAGGCGGACGTCCGCTCAGCGCTCCGCAACATGGCGGCGTCAGGCTCGCGATGGCTTCTGATCACCTCGAACGCCGGGGCGATGAACGAAGAGCTCTACATGTTCCGACCCGGCGCCTCGCGCGAACTGGACCTGCGGGCGGCGCCCTACAGCCTGCCGGAGCCCCTCTGGTCGGACCACTACCTCTCGCTCTGGGCGCTCGACGCGGTCGCGAAACGCATTGCGGAGTGGGACCGTCAGGCCGGCTGACCCAACACTCGCCAGCCTGCCATGCGATTGTTCGGCAAAGCAATTTCAGAGTGTTGGGGCTCTATATCCGTCATGCCCTGCGGACGGCCCTATAATACCGGCCGCTCTTTGACATCGTCCGCATGGGACGCCGCTCCGCATCGCGCGGCCCGACCCAATCCGACTTAACGGACTATCCTGACTCCAACTCGCAGAAGTCTGACGGGTCCGGTCCAAACCCGACTTAACGGACTATCCCGACTCCAATTTCCGGAGTCTGGTGAGTTCGACTAGTCCGGCCGCGCCATCGGCGTCAGGGCCGTCGCGATCTGGCGCTGCTGCACCAGTTCCGCCTCCGGCAGGGGCACCAGGCCCCGGTCCTGCAGATAGCCGCCCCGGCCCACCGCCGCCTCGGAGGTGAACTCGATCAGGAACTCCTGCAGGCCCGGCGTCACGCCGATGTGGGCCTTCTTCACATAGATGTAGAGGCTGCGCGCCAGCGGATAGGTCCCGTTGGCGATGGTCTCCGGGCTCGGATAGACGCCGTCGATGGTCTCGGCCTTCACCGTGTCCATGTTCTGCTCCAGGAACGAATAGCCGAACACGCCCAGCGACCCCGGCGTCCGGGTCAGGGTCTGCAGGATGGCGTTGTCGTTCTCGCCCGAGTCGATCCACTGACCGTCCTCGCGCACCGTATGGGCCAGGGCCTCGAACCGGTCCTTGTCGTCCTCCAGCGCCGCCACCGCAGGGATCATCTTGGCCCCGGCCGTCATGCCCAGTTCGACGAAGGCGTCGCGCGTGCCCGAGGTCGGTGGCGGGCCATAGACCTGGATCCGCTGGTTCGGCAGGGCCGGATTGACGTCCGCCCAAGTCCGCGCCGGATTGGGCACGAAGGTCCCGTTCGGACCCGGCGCCTCCTTGGCCAGACCTTCGTACAGGTCCTTCAGTTCGAAGTTGAAGCTCGCCCCCGTCCGCGAGGTCGCTACCACGATGCCGTCATAGCCGATCTTGATCTCGACGATCTCGGTGACGCCGTTCTCGGCGCATTTGTCGAACTCGGACTGTTTCATCGGCCGAGACGCATTGGCGATGTCGGGCGTGGACGGGCCGATGCCGTTGCAGAAGGCCTGGATGCCGCCGCCGGTGCCCAGGGCCTCGACGCGCGGCGGGGCGCCTTCCGGGTTGTTGCGTCCGAAATTCTCGGCCACCCGCGTCGCGAACGGGAAGACGGTCGAGGAGCCAGCCGCCCAGATACCGTTCCGCTGGCCCCCGCCCTGCCCGCAGGCGACGAGGCTGAGGGCCATGACGGCGGTTCCGGCGACGAGGAGCCGGCGCGACAGTTTGAACGGCATCAGGCGGTCTCTCAGGCGACGCGAAGTTGCGACGCTTAAAGCAGACGTTTGCGCATGGCTTGTGACAGCATGTCGATCAGCGTCACGGCGATGACCACGACCACCACGATGGCGGAGACGTCGCGGAAGTCGAACGCGTTCATCCGATCGAACAGCACCTGACCAATACCGCCTGCACCGATCAGGCCGAGCACCGTGGCCGAGCGGCTGTTGGATTCGAACCGATAGAGCGCAAACGAGGTCCACAGAGGCGCGACCTGCGGGATCACGCCCCACACGATCTCATGGAGCTTGGTCGCGCCCGTGGCGCGCACGCCCTCGACCGGTCCCTTGTCGATCGACTCGACGGCTTCCGAGAACAGTTTGGCCAGCACGCCGGCGGTGTTCAGCGCGATGGCCAGAACGCCAGGCAGCGGGCCCAGACCCACGGCGACAACAAACAGCAGGCCGATGACCAGATCGGGGATCGACCGCAGCAGGTTCATCAACCAACGAACCGGCGTCACCAGCCAGATCGGGGAGACGTTTCGCGCCGCCGCCAGCCCCATGGGAACGGCGGCGAACACGGCCAGGAAGGTGCCCCACAGAGCGATCTGGACCGTCTCCCACATCTTCTCGACGAAGACGCGCCAGTCGGTGAAGTCGGGGTTGAGCAGCTCCTTGGCGAACAGCTGGGTGCTGGTCGCATTGGAGAACAGCTTGGACACATTGGCCAGATCGACGTCGCCGACACTGTAGATCAGCAGGGCCAGCACCCCGCCCCAGATCAGGACGTCAAGCGCCCAGGCGCCCATCGACTTCGACGGGGCCTTGGGAATGGCGCCGGTCGGAACTGCGGCGTCGGTCAAGGCTGGACCTCACGCAGCGCACGCAGGCGCTGCAGCTCGGCCTCGGCGGCTGTGACCCCGGCGGTGTCGTTCTTGGCCCTGGCTTCCTGAAGCTGCTGGTCGGCGATCATCTCGCGGATCGGGTTCAGGTAGCTGTCATCCGCGGCGCGGAACTGGGAATACTCCAGCCCGGCCAGCACGCGGCGCTGACGGTCGGCCTCGGCGCCCGTGCCCTGGCCGTAAGTCAGGAAGAAGCTGCGGATCTTTTCCTTCAGCGCCGGGTCGAGGTCGTCGCGAACCAGGATGCCCGATTCCGGGATCGGCGGGCTCTGCCAGATCTCGGTGATCTGGGCCGCGATGGCCGGGTTCTGACGGGTCAGGAAAACGGTGTTGACCGTGTTGGAGGTCGCCACGTCGACCACGCCCGTGGCCACAGCGAAGGCGTTGGCCTGGTGGTTGGCCGAACGCACGGTGGCGAAGCACTGGGCCGGGACGATGTTCCTCGGGTTGAACAGGAAGGCCATCGGGGCCAGCGTCCCCGAGGTCGATTGGGCGTCGCCGATGCCGAAATCGAACCGCTTGCCACAGGCCAGGACCTGATCCAGCGTGATGCCCGAGCCGGTCTTCACGACCAGGGTCGAGCGATAGCTGTCCTGACCTTCCTTGTTGACCGTCCGCGCGATCACCTCGGCGTCGGCGCGGTCGATGGCTTCCACCGCCGGTTTGGCGGAGAACCAGGCGACCTGGGTCTGGTTGCCGCGCATGGCCTCGACCAGCACGGTGTAGTTCGAACCGAAGAAGGGCTCGACCTCGACGCCGATCGACTTGGACATGTCGTCCAGCAGCGGCTGCCACAGAGGACCGGCAGAGGCCTGGCCTTCGGCGGACAGGATTGAGAAGGTGATCTTGGACGGGGCGGCGCTCGACTTGGCGTCATCGCCGCCGCCGCACGCGGACAGACCGAACAGGGCCACGGCGGCGCCGACCAGACCGGCCCGGCGGGTGAAGGAGGCGAAGGTCATGCCTTGGTTTCCCAGAACGCGTCCTCGAACTCGGGACCGTAGATGTCGATGAGGATCTTGGTGTCGAGACCGGTCGCCGGACCGTCGTAGACGACCTTTCCCGACTTCAGAGCGATCACCCGATCGCAGTAGCGAATGGCGTAGTCGACCTGGTGCAGGGTGACGATGACGCCCATCCCGTCGCGCTTGTTCAACTCGACCAGCAACTCCATCACCTTGCGGGCGGAGACGGGATCGAGGGAGGCGACGGGTTCGTCGGCGAGAATACCCCTTGCGCCCTGAACGAGGGCCCTGGCGATGGCGCCGCGTTGCTGCTGACCGCCCGAAAGGGTGTTGGCGCGCTGGGCGGCGTAGTCGGAGACGCCGACGCGGTGCAGGGCGGCCATCGCCTTGTCCTTGTCGGCCGAGGGCCAGACACCAAACAGACCCTGCCAGCCCGGGAGGCGGCCGAGTGCTCCGAGCATGACGTTGGAAAAGAGGCTGAGGCGGCCGACCAGATTGAACTGCTGGAAGATCATGCCCAGCTTCTGGCGCGCGGGGCGGACGGCGCCGGTGACGCGGCCGTTCTTCTGCACGGTCTCGCCGAAGACGCTGATCGTTCCCGACCCCGCGTCGATCGACTGCAGGCCCGTGATCGAACGCAACAGGGTGGACTTGCCCGAGCCGGACGGACCGATCAGGGCGACCATCTCGCCGACGGCGACGGAGACGGACACCCCATCCAGCGCCTTACGCGCGCCGAAGGTCTTGGACACGTCACGGGCTGAGACCATCCCGCTAGGGCCGGTCGCGGAGCTGGCGGCGGATAAAGTCATGAACTCGCTGACGGCGGCTGCGGGACAGGCGCCGAATGCCGCGTCGCACGCGGTCCGGCAAGTCTTAATGCCACGCGGGCGGACACGGCGTCCAGCGCGACCGCTGAACGCGGCTCGCGACGCCGAAACCAAACATCGTCCGAACCCTGATCAGCGGGGGTTCTGGTCAGTCCCCGTCACGAAAAAACCTCTTTACATGACAGTCCCGTGACCCTACATGCGCTGCTTCCGGCGGACCCCGTAGGTCTAACGTTGCGCTGCTAACGCCGGTCTGGGTTTAACAATTACAGGGGTTTACGTGAATTGCGCACGTATCCATTTCCCCTGGACCTGGTCCGCGAGCGGTCCCCTGAGCGTCCTGTCGCCCTCGTGCGACCGCGCTCGGTTTCCGTAGCGGCGCGCTGGTTCCAGGACAATCTAAAGGCTGACGTCTTCTACGCCGTGAAGGCGAACCCTTCGCGCTGGGTCATTCAGGCCCTCAAGGACGCCGGCGTCAAAGGCTATGATGCGGCTTCGATCGCCGAGATCGAGCTCGTGCGCTCCGTCGATCCCGACGCGCGCATCGCCTTCATGCACCCGGTGAAGAGCCGTTCGGCCATCACCAAGGCCTATTTCGACCACGGCGTCCGCACCTTCTCGCTCGACTGCGAGGACGAGCTGCAGAAGATCCTCGACGCCACGGGCGGCGCGACGGACCTGAACCTTCTGGTGCGCATGGCCGTCTCGGCCGACGGCGCGGCCTATTCCCTGTCGGGCAAGTTCGGCGTCTCGCCGGACCAGGCCCCGGCGCTGCTGCTGTCGGTTCGCCAAGCGGTCAAGGACGGCCTGATGGGCGTCTGCTTCCACGTGGGGTCGCAGTGCATGCGTCCGACCGCCTACCAGGCCGCCATGGCCCAGGTCGGTCGCGCCATCTCGCGCGCCGGCGTCATCGTGGACATCGTCGACATCGGCGGCGGTTTCCCCTCGGTCTATCCGGGCATGGTCCCGCCGGACATGAGCGAATACGCCGACGCCATCCATCGCGGCTTCAACGAGATGCCTGTGTCGGAAACGACCGAGCTGTGGTGCGAGCCCGGCCGAGCCCTGGTCGCCGAGTCCTCGTCGGTCCTTTGCCGCGTGGACCTGCGCAAGGGCGATGCCCTGTACCTCAACGACGGGTCATACGGCGCCCTGTTCGACGCGACCCACTCGCGCTGGCCCTTTCCGACCAAGCTGGTCCGGGACGGCGACAGCTCGGACGAGCTGAAGGCGTTCCAGTTCTACGGGCCGACCTGCGATTCGATCGACCATATGCCGGGTCCGTTCTGGCTGCCGGCCGATATCAAGGAAGGCGACTTCATCGAGATCGGCATGCTCGGCGCCTATGGCGTCGCCATGTCGACGGGCTTCAACGGCTATGGCGATCATGAGATCGCGATGGTCGATGACGCCCCCATGGCATCGCTCTACGGCCTGGCCCCCCGCTCCATCCCGACCGTGCGCACCACGGCCGAGGAAGCAGCCCGCAAGGTGGTCCGTCTGAGCCGCCCCAAGGGCAAGGCCGGTCAACGCAAGAAGGCGCGGCGCTAGAGCGATCAGCTCCCCGACGAAGACGTCGGGGGGTCGTTCGTTTACGAGCTCCGGCTTGTCGGAGCCTTCCAAGGCTTGAATAGCCGGTCGCGCAGCCATCTGACTTGGGTCTTGCAGAACACCCAGACCAAGGTCGCAACGAACAACCCCAACGACAGGGTCATCATCACTTCGGTCAACGTCAGTATGAAATTGGCCCAGGTCAGTTCCGTCGCCCATGTGACTGGATCGACAAGGCGTCTCGGTTCCTGGCTCAGGGTCTCGCCCAAGGTCTTCTCGCCGATCCAGTAGAACATCTGACCCGCCCCGAAGACGCCTGTCATACCCAGAAGAACACTCAGTTCCTGGCCACGAGTAGCCTCTGCGGCGTCAAGCCGTCGCTGTTGTCGACGCGCGAGATCGCGGGCGTGGTCCTCCAGACTTGCGATCGCCAGGACCAGGGCCTCGTTTTTTCGACTGACCCCGCGCAGTTCTTCCAGCTTCCCGAAGACGACACGTTCGGTGTCGTAGCGGAAGGGATTCGCCTGGCGGTGCAGGTCGTAGCGGCTGAACTTGGCCAGCTTGGCCTGATTGATCGCTATCTCCGCCCGCCGAAGCCGCTCCTCTTCCGGCAGATTCCTCCATTTGTCCTGGTTGATCGGGGTATCGACCGGAACCCGTCCATCTCCCTCGCCCAAGGGTTCCTGGCTCTCCAGCGCCCTCATCGCAGCGGTGTCGTCTGGGACCTTGCCGGCGATCAAAGCCTGGATCCGCTCTATCCGAGTCATGGTCTTCTGTTCATGGTCCCGAGCCAGGAACTCGTTGTGCAACGCCGTGGCGTGGATCAGAAACGCATAAGGGCAGGCGCCGATGTAGTCGTTTCCCGTCTCCAGGCTACGACTCCTGCGCACATAGGTGATCATCGCCCGGTGGTTGGCGTAGCGGACGAAGAATCGTTCTTCGGTCTGGTCTGAACTGTCGGGATAGAGCGGATCGGTGCTGTCCAGGATTTCCGACGTGTCCTGGTTCATGAAATCGATGATGTTCTGGTTGAACCCGGCCAGGAACAGATAATCCAGACAGTCCGCTCGGTTCGCCTCGAAGGCCGGGATATGCGGCCGCACCGGGGCCGGAAGCTTCCGATCGGATTTGGATCGAGAGTTCAGCCGATCGTCGAGGGCGTGCGTTTGTACGCAGAGGCCCGCTCGCATCGCGGATACCAGCGCCGCCGTCGCCTCGGCGATCTTTTCCGCGTCCCAAGGCGCCGGATCACCTGAAGACCCGACGCCGCCTTTTTCGTCGTCGGATCCTTCGGGCAGCCGGAGTTCGTCGTCCTTCAGACTCTCCAGGTAATCGGGCCGCTCACAGACCCACTGCCAGTAGGTTTCGTCCAGGCTGACCACAGGACGGCCCGCGTCTTCCGCATTTTTCACCAGGTCCCGTATCCGAGCCTCATAAGGGGCGTAGCATTCGTCCCTGACCATGGCCTTTCTCGACAGGGGCTCCCGGCTGTCGTGATCGAACGGCATCAACCGGCCGAAGAACTGCTCGTCGTGCAGCATGAACATGAAGCGCGACTTGGGCGCCGTCAGTCCGGGCACCTCGATGAACGGCGCCAGATCGATCAGAGATTCGGTGAAGCTGCGCCCCTTCGCCACCTCGACCGGCAGTTTTCCGTTGGCGGTGAGCTCTTGGCTCAGCCGGGCGAACAGCACCGCAGCGTCCTCCTCGAAGACCGTCTTCACGAAGGGCCAGAATCTGGATCCCTTCTCCGACCGAAACGCGACCTTGATGTTGTCCAGCGGATCGATGCCGAGGTCGTCGTCGAAAACCGTGCGGCCCGTCTTCAGATCGCCCGGCCGGAGCGCGTACTCCTTCGGGGCCGCCAGCTTCTGCAAGAGGGACAGGAAATAGTAGGTCGACGGATCGTGGCCCGGGACATCCTTCGTCTCTCCCTTGTCGTAGCTCCCGTAATAGTGGCTGAAGCTCATATGATAGCTGAGCGCACCGTTGTTGTGGGCCAGCCAGAAGCGGCGCAGCCGCACCTCGCGGTCGTCCGCCAGATTTGGAGGCGAGGCCTCGAACTGAACGCCTTCGGTCGTCCAGGTCATGGAGGCGGGCATCCTGAAGGCGATGATTTCATGCTTGCGCGCAGCCGCCCTGCCCTCCCGCAGGTTCGACGTCGGCTCATTCGTTGCGGCCAGGAGGAACTCCTTGACCACGCCCTGGCTTTCGCGGTCCGCGATATCGTTCATCAGGGGATCAATGGCGCTCGCCAAGGCCAGAGAAGGCCAGTGATTCTGCTGCATTCGGCGAAATATCTCGGGGTCGATGCGCTCGCCGAGCGGGCTCCCGTCCGTGCGCTGCAAGGCCCCGACAACCTTGTCCGCCTCGATGTAGAGGGACAAGGTCCAGTAAATCGTGCCCGGGCGGGCCTCCTCGAAGCCCCCCGCAGCAGGTTGTCTCTCTCCCCGCCTGACCGTTTCGCTCATCCCGCCGTCTCCCTCGCCAGATCGCGGAAACTGTCGAAGTCCTTGGCGTCGCGGCCCGACCTCAACCACCCCAGGGCCGGCTCCATCCGCAATAACGGCACTGGCGCCGTCCGGCCGGCAAGGGCCGAGATCTGGCGCGCGGCGTCGCCTCCAACCGGCCCGGCCGCTCCCTTCAACACCGAGATGCCGAAGAAGCTCTGCAAGTGGTCATGCAGCAGGGCCGCCGGCACCGCGTCGCCCGGATAGTCCACGGCGGCGTAGATCAGGCCGTCGTCCGCCTCCTGGTCGGCCGAAAGGGCGGGCTGGACATAGGGGAAGTCGACAACCCGCGCCCCGACCCTGGCCCAGATGGCCAGCCGGTCGAGCTGGTCCAGACCGGAATGTTCCGTATCCGCCGCATACTCCTCGGCAGTCAGGCACAACGGGTCGTTCTGCTCGATGAAGATCGCAGGCGCGGGCGCATCGGGGGCCAGACCCAGCACCGCGGGCGCCAGGGTCCGCACCGCCGTCAGACACTGACGCAGCAGACCGCGTCCACGCGCGTCCGCTTCGACATAGACATAGTTGAGCGCCACGCACGCTTGAGCCGACCGGCCATTGCCCACGGCGGTGGCAAGGAAGTTGATCCCGCCCACACGCTGTCCCGTCTCATCCTCCAGCACGACCACCTGCTCGGACTGGATTCGACCGAAGGCGTGGCGGTGGGTCCGATTCAGGTCGAGACAGGCCTCGAAGCCGTCCAACTCTTCCCGCTCGTTCGGAAGGACGAAGGCACGATCATAGCCTTCGAAGAAGCGGCCCAGAAGGGGGGACGCGCGATCGTCCGTGGATCGCACCGTCACCCCGCCGGGCAGGGCGAAAAACGTCCCTGTCTCATCCGTCCGAATGTCGATCGCCCCCATGCCCAAGGTCTGGCATGAGGGCGATATGCTCGCAAGTTATGCGCCGTCGGTCTTCGAAGACCATCCGTCCGCGAGGACTACTGCCCGCTGATCTCGCGAACGGCCTTCATCAGGGCGTCGACGACCTTCGCCGTCTCCGGCTCCGACCAGTCGCCAGGCTTCATGATCACCGCCTGACGCAGGGTGTGCAGCGCCTCCTTGACCACCTCCGGCGTCTGTTCACCGGAGATCAGCCGCGCCGCCAGGGCCATGCGCTGCATCACCCCGTCGACGGCCGTGCGGTTCTCGTCCAGCCAGACCTTGCCCTCGTCGGTCAGGGAAAAGACCCGCTTGCCGGTCGTGTCTTCCACGCCCGCGATGAGGCCCTCGTCGGCCAGCATCGACAGGGTCGGATAGACCACGCCGGGGGACGGCGCGTAGGCCCCGCCGAACATCGCCTCGATCGCCTTGATCAGATCGTAGCCGTGACGCGGCTCCTGCTTGATCAGCGCCAGGGCGACGATGCGCAGGTCGCCCGGGCCGAACATGCGCCGGCCGGGGCCGCCGCGTCCGCCGAACAGTCCGTGACCGCCCAACCGGCCTCGCCCGTGGGTACCACCTTCGCGGCCGCGACCTTGACCCGGCCCGCAATGATGATCGCCCTCGCCGAGTTTGCCGTGCCAGCCTGTCTTGTTGTGTCGTCCAAACATGAAATGTCCTTCTTCATTTTTCATGTCGTGAAGATATATCTTAGACCAAGCTGCGCAAGTGGACGATATATCTTTGTTGCTCTCTTAGGAACCGGCCGCGGCGATGCGGCTTTCGTTTTGGCTGAAACAAGGAGCCGCCATGACCGACCCCAAGCCCGAGACGCCCGAGGCCGTTGAAGCCGAGGACGTGGGCGAACGGCCTGACCTTGGCCGGACGCCGGATGCGCTGATCGACGCCCTGACCGGCAGCGGCGTGGGCTCCGACACTCGCGCGGGCTCGCTTCAGGGCGGCGCGGCGACCGGCTCGGACGAGGACCCGGATCAGGCCGCCGTGGATCGCGACATTGCTCAGCGCGGCCGAGCGGATAAGTCCTAGACGCCGCAGACGGCGCATTGCCTTGCTGCGGCCCCATCGATGGGCCACGGTAGGCGAACGAACAGGTCTCGAGGACGACACGGAATGAAGCGTATTCTGGCGGCCATTGCACTGGCGTGCGCGGCCGTACTGCCGGCGGCCTGCAACCCCGAGGGTGAAACCCCCGCCGCGGCGGAGACCCCGCCCCCCGCCGAGGCGGCCGAGCGCGCACCGGCCGCATCGACGACAGCCTCCGCCGTACCCGGGTCTTCTTCCGGCGAACCCGCCGCGCCCGGCGCGCCCTCCTTCGCCGCCCTCTACCCCGGCGCCGTGCTGGATGCTCCAGCTGTCACCGCCAGCAGCGCCTCAGGCCCCGGCGGTCTGGCGACCTATACGACCGACGCCGACCCGGACGCCGTCATCGCCTTCCACCGCGCCCGCGCCGAGGCCGCCGGTCTGTCCTCCTCCATGGCCATGAACCAGGGCGACGCCCGCGCCTATGGCGCCACCAGCGCCGACGGCGACGCCAATCTTCAGGTCGTGGCCTCCGCGACCGAGGCCGGGCCGACCTCGGTGCAGATCAGCTGGAGCGCCGGCAGATGATGCGGGCCCACCTGGTCGCGGCCGCCATCTGCACCGTCGCCGGTCCGGTCGCCGCCCAGGACGCCCCGGCTTCCTATCTGGACCCCGCCGTCATTCAGGCTCTCGCCGACGCCGTCCCGCCAGCCCCCGCCGCCGGCTCGACCCAGGATCTGGCGGACATCGCCGCCTCAGACCGGCTGCGCGCGCTGGAGAATACCGATCGCTGGATGCTGGCCACCCGCCACGCCGAACTGCGTCCGGCCCTGGCCCTCGCTCACTTCGACTGCGCCCTGGGCTTCCGCGTGAGCGCAGAGTATGCGCCACGCCTGGTCTCGATCCTCGAGCGCGTCCTGCACGACGCCAACGAGGCGGCCGAGCTGGCCAAGGCCCGCGCCTTCCGCCCGCGCCCCGTCGGCGCCGACCTCGAACGGCCCGCCTGCCAGGTCGTGTCCGCGGCCGGTCGCGCCAGCCCCTCCTACCCATCGGGCAGCGCCACGGTCGGCGCGGCCTATGGCGAGGTGATCGCCGCTCTGGCCCCCGAACACGCCGCAGACGCGACCCGCATCGGCCACGAGATCGGGGTCAGCCGCCTGGTCTGCGCCATGCACTACGCCTCCGACGTCGCCGAGGGCGAGGCGCTGGGCAAGGCGGCTTTCCAGCGGATCGCCGCGACGCCGGCCTTCCAGGCCGACGCCGTCGCCGCCCGCGAGGAGATCGCCCGCGCCCGCACCGCCGCCCTGACCAGCCCCGCCTGCGCCGCCGAGCGCGCCGCTTTGGCCGCGCCCCTGCCCTGAGGCTATGCTCACGACCCTGGCCCTGCTGAGCCTTCTGGCTTCGGAGCCGACCGTCGCCCGCGCGTGCTCGTCCGCCGAGGTCGCGGCCCTGACCGCGCCCGCGGCGCGCGACGCGCCACCTGTCCGCCTGACCTGTTTCGCTGCGTTGCCCGCCGGACGATCGGTGACGCGTCACCTAGTGTTCGAAGGCGCCGAGGCGTCTGGCGCCGGGATCGACTGTAACGACGGGTCCATCGGCACACCGGGGGAAGCCAGCACCACGGGCGACCCGACCGTCGCCGTCTGGTCCCGTCGGGACGGCCAACGCTGGAGCGTCCCCCGGGACGTTCGCCTCGCTCGCTGCACGATCCACGGCAACCTGCGGGCCTGGGGTCTTGGGCGAAACGATATCGACGGGCTTCGCGCCTCGTCCCGCATGGCCGATCACACACGCAGAACCCAAGCCGCGGCCCCGTCGGGCCTGACGCTGGAAAACGTGACCTTCATCGCCACAGGGTCGATCCCCCTCTACATCGGCCCCGGCGTCACCGGCTTCAGGATGACCGGCGGAGGCTTCCGGGGCCGATCGGTGTCGACCGCCATCTATCTGGACGCGGAGAGCGCCGGCGCCGTGATCCGAAACGTCTCGTTCAACATCCGCACCGACCGCGAACAGATCGCCATCGATGGCTCGGCTCGCAACCGCATCGAGGCCAATCGCTTCGAGCTCGGCGGACGGGGCGGCGTCTTCCTGTATCGCAACTGCGGCGAGGACGGCGTCATCCGGCACCAGACACCGTCCGGCAACACGATCAGCGGCAACCGCTTCGAGGGCGCGGCTCTGATCCGCCCACAGACGGTCGTGGTCGGCTCACGCGAAGGACGCCGCCGCTACTGTGGCGACGACGCCGGCTATCCCTTCGGCTCCAGCGAGGACGACGGCGATCACGCCACGGGCAATATCGTTCGCGATAACGCCACGCGCCGCAGAGGCCTGTTCGACTGAAGCGTCAGGCGGGACGCGGCGCGGTCAGCGCCCCATAGAGATCGGTCCTCCGATCACGGAAGAATCCCCAGGCGGCCCGGTACTGGGCGATGTGGTCAAGGTCGAAGGTGTGGATCAGAACGCCCTCTTCCTCGCCCTCAAACCGCTCGACGAGGTCGCCGCGGTGATCCGAAATGAAGGACTGGCCGTAGAAGGTCTGGCCGGCCTCCGTCACCTGTTCAAGACCGATCCGGTTGGCGCCCACGACGGGCACGGCGTTGGACACCGCATGGCCCTGCATCGCGCGCCGCCACGGCTCAGCCGTGTGCAACTCCGCGTCCTGCGGCTCCGACCCGATCGCGGTCGGATAGAACAGCACCTCTGCGCCCTGCAGCATCATTGCCCGCGCCGCCTCCGGATACCACTGGTCCCAACATATGCCGACGCCGACCCGGCCGAAGCGCGTGTCCCACACCTTGAAGCCCGTATCTCCCGGACGGAAATAGTATTTTTCCTGATAGCCGGGGCCGTCGGGGATGTGGCTCTTGCGATAGAGGCCCAGCGGCGATCCGTCGGCGTCCAGCATCACCATCGAGTTGAAATAGTGCGGCCCTTCACGCTCGAAGATCGAGACGGGAATGGCGACGCCCAGTTCCTTGGCGACATCGGCCATGGCGATCACGGCCGGATGCTCGCGCCACAGATAGGCCGTGGAGAACCAGTGCTCTTCCTGCGTGACGCAGAAATACGGCCCCTGGAACAGCTCGGACGGCAGGATCACCTGCGCCCCCTTCGACGCCGCCTCGCGCACCAGATCGGCTGTCTTCCTTATGTTCGCCTCCATGTCCTCGCCGTAGGAGGTCTGGAGAGCGGCGACCGAGATGTTTCGGGCCATCAGGCGGGCTCCTGCTGGGAGATGCAGTGGAAGGATCCGCCGCCGGTCAGGATGTTGACCGACGGCGACAGGATGATCTCGTGGTTCGGGAAGGCCTTGGCCAGCGCCCCACGGGCTGCCTCGCCGGCTTCTACGTTGCCATAGGTCGGCACGACGACCGCGCCGTTCGCGATCAGGAAATTCATGTGGCTGGCCGGCACGGGCTCGCCATCCTCGTTCTCGATACGCCCCGGCGACGGTATTCGCACCACTTCGAAGCCCGCCGCGGCCAGATCGGCCGCGCAGGCGTTGTAAACGTCCGTGTTCGGATCATCGACCCCGAAGCCGATCGGACAGGCCACGACACCCGGCGCGACGAACCGCGCCAGGTTGTCGACGTGGCCGTCGGTGTGGTCGTTCAGCAGCCCGTCGCCGAGCCAGACCACCCGCGTCGCGCCCAGAGCCTCGCCCAGCACGGCCGAGGCCTTCTCCTCGGTCCAATCGGCGTTGCGGTTCGGGTTCAACAGGCACTGGCGCGTGGTCAGGATCGTCCCCGCCCCGTCGTGGTCCAGCGAGCCGCCTTCCAGGATGGCGTCGATGCGGCTCAGAGCTACGCACGACTGTTCGCCGATCTGGGTCGCGACCGTGTCGTCGAACTCGTACTCGTACTTGCCGCCCCAGCCGTTGAAGCGGAAGGCCGTCGCCGTCTTCGAGCCTTCACCGAAGATCGGTCCGGTGTCCCTCAGCCAGATGTCGCCGAACAGGCCCGGCACGACGGTGACGCCGGCCACGCCCTCGAAGCGCGACTGGGCGCCGGCCAGGGCTTCCGTGCTGCCGACCATAAGCTTGACCTGTTCGCGACCCGGCCCGGCCAGGGCGCGCACCAGGGCCTCGACCTCTCCTTGAGTCTCCTCGAGATTGTCGACCCACAGGTCCCGATGGCTGGGCCAGCCGATCCACATTGCCCGGTGCGGCGCCCATTCGGCGGGGATCGGTGGGACGGCCATAAACTGAGCACTTCCTTCGAGAACGACGCGGGCTTCGAGAACGACGCGAGACCGCGCCAGATAGCGACCCCCTCCCCCCACTTCAATGCCACGGGGTTGCGGCGGGTCCAGGACAAAGAAAAAGGGCGGCCCCGCGAAGGGCCGCCCTGATCCGTTTCAGCCTGGAGCCGGTTCTTAGAACTTGGTGCCCAGGGTCAGCATCATCGTGCGCGGCGAGCCGAGCGAGAAGGTGCGGACCTGACCCGTGCGGATCACGACAGCGGCGGTCGGATCGACGTCGATATTCGTGGCGTTGTTACCCGACGAGATCGAGGCCGGGTATTCCTCGTCGAACAGGTTCGAGACGTTGAACTGAACGTAGGCGCCGCGGATGCCGAAGGTGTCGGTCAGGTCGTAGCGGCTGTCGAAGTCGACGACCGTGTAGGACGGGGCGACTTCGTCGTTGACGTCCGTAGTGAAACGTTCGTCCACCCACTTGCCCTGCAGACCCACCGACCACTTGTCAGTCACGTCCCAGTTGCCGCGCAGGTTGAAGGTCCACTCCGGCGTCTCGACGATCGTCTTGCCCTTGGTCGGCAGGAAGGTGGTCGAGGTCAGGGCCAGATCGTCCTGCACTTCCGACTTGTTGTACGAGGCGGCGGCGTAGAGGGCGAAGGTGTCCGTGACCAGCCACTCGAGCGAACCGTCGAAGCCCTGCTGCTCGACCGGACCCAGGTTACGGTCGGTCGAGAAGTTGAAGGTCGGCGAGTTCGGATCGTTGTCGAACGACGAGACGATGCGGTTGTCGTAGTTGATGTACCAGATCGCGGCCGAGGCGATGAAGCGCGACGAGGTGTAGCGGTAGCCCAGGTCGTAGGAGTCCGTCGTCTCCGGCTGAACGGCCGTGAAGATCAGGTTGCCGGCGGTGTCGCGGAACGGCTGGTACAGGTTATCCGTACGCGGCACCGAGATGCCCTGGGCGAACGCGGCGTAGACCGAGTGATTGTCCAGGAAGCGGTAGCTGGCGCCGATGTTCGGCAGAACCTTGTCGTACTTCAGTTCGACCGCGTACGGACGGATGTACTGGGTCGTGCCGGTCGAGGCGAAGGTCACGTTGCCGTTGGCCAGGGTCGAGGCGACGGCCTCGGTGGTGCAACGCACGTTCGACGACGCCGACTGCGAGAAGCAGAACTGGTTCAGTTCACGCGTGAAGAACGGGGCGCGGACACCCAGGGTGACCGACAGGGCGTCGTCGAAGAACTGGCCGCGATATTCGGCCGAGATCTGGTTCAGCAGGGCGATCGAGAAGCGGTCGCGGGTCCGCAGATAGGAACCGTCACGGCCGAAGACGCGGAGGTCTTCGTTGCCCCAGGTGTTTTCGCCGGCGAACACTTCGGGCACGGAGCCGTCGGCGTTGTAGCGTGTGGCTTCACCGGTCTGACGGTGACGGCCGTAGTCGTTGGTGTACGACACGCGGACACGGTGATCGTCGTTGATGTCCCAGATCAGCGAGGACAGGACGCCGTAGCGACGGGTGTTGGTGTTCGACGGGGTGTACAGGGCGACGTTGTCGCAGCTGTCGCCATCGCCGTTCAGGTCGACGCCGGTGGTGCGGATCGCCGCGGCGACGCACTGGGCGGCCGTGGTGACCGTGGCGTTGTTCGTCGTGTTCTGGTCCAGACGATCGTCACGCTCGCTGGTCAGGGTGAAGCCGCCGCCGTTGGCGATCGTGTACTGGAAGTACGGATCGACGGTCAGGCGCAGGCTGTCGGTCAGACCATAGCTGAACTGGCCGCGGATGTTGCCCGTGTTCGACGGGTTGATCCGGGTGCGGCTGTCGTTGGTGCAGCTGGTGTTGTTCAGAACCCCGCCGAAATAGGTGAAGGCGGTGGATTGGTTCGATTCGTTCTGCACCGTGCCGTCGACCGGGGTCGGGCGGAAGCACGCGATGTCGTTCTCGGGCTTCAGGCCCAGGGCGAACTGCGCCAGGTTGACGAAGTTGTTGTACGAGGCGTTGCGGTTCTCGTTCCAGTGGAAGGCGAGGCTGGCGAAATCGCCGTCACCCAGGTCCTGGAAGATGCGGCCGTTGTACTGCTTCTTCTCCAGCTCGCCCGGACCCTTCCACTTGTCATACTTGGTGTACGAACCGGTGATGAAGGCGGTCGTGCCCCACGGGCCGAACTCGCCCGTGTCGAAGCGGCCGAAGACGCGGCCGTAGGAGAAGCTGCCGATCGTCGCGTTGATCTGGGCGCCCATCTCGTCCAGCGGACGCGAGGTTTGGTAGGCGATCGTGCCGCCGTTGGCCGCAGCGGTCGGGCTGTCGACGTCGGTCGAGCCTTGGTTGACCGAGGCGCGCTCGATGATTTCCGAATCGACCTGCTGGTTGGTGTAGGCGGCGTAGTTGCCGGTGTCGTTCAGCGGGATGCCGTCGAACGTCAGCGAGACGCGGTTGCCATCGAAGCCGCGCAGGCGGATGTTGCCGCCCGAGTTGCCGTAGGGGTCGTTGTTGGTGAAGTTCAGGCCCGGGACGTTGTTCAGGATCTGGACGATCGACTGACCGGCCTGCTGGCGGCCGATGTACTCTTGCGTGATCGTCGAACGGGTCTTGTCGACGGTCTGGGCGACGGCTGCGCCCAGGATCGTGCGCGGGCCGCGCTGACCGGTCACGACGACCTCGTCGATGACGGTGCCTTCGGCGGTGTCCGTGCCGGACGACTGGGCCGAGGCGGCGCCGGCGACGAGGATGCCGCCGACGAGGGCGGTGGTCGCCCAGAGCGCACGAGTGCGAATATTCATTTTGTATCCCCAGAAGGTGCGGGCAGCGCCCGGCGCGCATCAGAATGCGGCCAGAGAGAGCCGCAACCGTCGAAATCTCGCTCCCTCTAGGCCTAGTCTCGGAACGCTGGACGACAGTGGTGTGACAGTCGCGTGACAGCGTTCGGGGGTGTCCCGGGGGCCACACTGGTCGAGCCGCGAAGACTCAGCGGCCCCATACGGCCCGCAGACGCGCCTCTCGCCCGCAAAAACGACTGTATCCCCCGTACCGCACCGCGTTCCGGCGGGCGAAATCCTGATGGTAGGCTTCCGCGGGCCAGAAACGGGCGACGTTCCGGACCGGCGTGACGAACCGTCGCTCGCCGATCACCGCTGCGGCGGCCGCGCGCGACGCCTCGGCGATCGGCCTTTGCGCCGCCGTCGCGAACACGGCTGTGGCATAGGAAGGTCCCTGGTCGCAGAACTGGCCGTCGGGGTCGGTCGGATCGATGGTGCGCCAGAAGCGGTCGACCAGCTGACGATAGGTGATGCGGGCGGGATCGTATGTGACCTGAACCGCTTCGACGTGGCCGGTGCCGCCCTGCACCACCTGCTCGTAGCTGGGGTTGGCCACGGTCCCGCCGGCGAAGCCCGAGACCGCCGAAGTCACGCCGGGCATGTGTTCGAAGTTGGATTCCGTCGACCAGAAGCAGCCGCCGGCGAACAGGGCGACCTCGCGCCTGCCGCTGTCAGGCGTGGTTTGTGGGGCGGGAGCGCTCGAGGCGGGCTCCCCGGGCGAACAGGCGGCTATGCTCAGGGCCGCGACGACGGCCAGCCGGTTGAGAAGCGACATGCGAATATCTCCCTCGGGCCGCCTGTCATCGGGCGGTCCGGACCACAGCTACGTCGCCCGGCGCCGTCCGGATACAGGGATCGCCCGGATTTCATCGGCCTTGGCCGCCTGTGATGGCCCGCGACGAGATTGGCCTAGTCCGACCGATGCTCTATTCCTCTGACATGACTGCCCTTTCCGAAACCCCGGCTGCGGCGAACGAGATATTCCGCAGCGACGATGTCGTCGTCCGGCGCATCGCGGCGGGCGATACGAGCCGGTGGGTGGTGACCTTCGACCACTACGCCATCGGCCACGGTTTCGACCGACCGGGCTTCGGCGAGGCCTATTTCCAGGCCCAGGGCGTCTCGGCCATCCATGTCATGGGGCGCGGCGACGACTGGTACCAATACGCGGACATGGAGGCCGCCCTGGCGACGGTCCGGGCGGCGACGGCGGGCGCGACCCGCGTCCTGACCTACGGATCCAGCATGGGCGGGTACGCGGCGCTGCGGTTCGCCGACGCCGTCGGGGCGACCGACGCCCTGGCTCTTTCACCCCAGTACTCGATCGACCCGAAGGTGGCCGTGCACGAGCGCCGCTGGTCGCAGGACTTCCACCGCATCCGGTGGCGCCCGGAACTGAGCGGCCCGATCTCGACCTCGGCCCGCGCGGTCGTGATCTACGATCCGACCAGCCCGGATCGCTGGCACGGCGAGCGGATCGCCCAGGACATCGCGATCGACGCCATCCGGCTGCCCTACACCGCTCATCCGGTGACGACCTATCTGTCCGACACCAATCTTCTGGGGCCCCTGATCGCCAGCCTGCTGGCCGGCGACTTCGACGCGCGGGCTCTGCGACGCGAAGCGCGGCGGCTCAGGGCCGCCAACGGCATCTATCTCGGCGAACTCGCCGCCGCCCAGCCCCGTCGCAGGGTTGCGACGGCCCTGTCACTGGCGCGACGCGCCCTGGCCGTCAGCCCCGGCGGCTATCATGCCCAGGTCAGCCTGGCGCGTCTGCTGAGCCAGGAAGGCCAGCACGACGAGGCCTTGGCGATCCTGGCCGCCGTGGTGCAGCAGAGTGATCGCACCCTGACCTACGTCATCGATCACGCGAACGCCTTCATGGCGGCGGGGCGGACGGCCGAGGCCCGGATCATCGCCGACGAAGCCTTGGCCCGCGCGCCGGACGTGGCGCATCTGCACGCATGGGCGGCTCATATCTGCTGGCTGAACGGGGACCTGTCGGACGCCCGGTCCTTGATCCGGGGCGCCCTGAGGCTCGATCCAAGCAATCAGACCTACCTCAGGGCGGCCATCGACTACCATTTCGGCGCGCCCCACATGGAGCGGTCCCGCGGCGTCCAGGTCACGCCTTGGCTGCGCCTGGTTCGCTGGATCATGAGGTCGCCGCTGCGGGTGGACTCGTCGGAGACCGAGCGGCGGCCCTCCCTGTTCCGGCGTCGCCACGGCGAGTCCGCATCGGACAGCGCCGGCTGAGGCTTCAGACCGCCGGACCGCGCTGGACGATGACGCCGATCGAGGTCGCCGCATACCCCATCAGGGCGGCCGTCAAATGAGGGTCGGCGCGGTAGGGTGGCAGGTCGATGTAGGCGTCGACAGGTCGGTCGCCGGGCTCGAAATCGAACACCGCCGCCTTGTGGCCCGACGCGTTCAGCCGCTCGGCCAGCGCCTCCAGGTCGCGCCGCCTAAACAGGACGGTGGACAGGTTGTCGATGGTTCCGTCGTTGGAACTCAGATTGAACTCCGTCGTGTGAACGGCCCAGCCGCCCGGCTTCAGGCAGGCCACCGAGTTGACGATGAAGTCGAGCCCCTTCTCGATCGAACCCAGATGTTCGAGCGCGCAGGCAGACCAGCAGAAGTCGAAATCCGTGAGGTCGGACGGGATCGCGTTCATGTCGCAGTTGCGAAGCGAGACGTTCCGGTCGAACAGCTCGTCGGGGCAGACCCAAGGACGGCGCAGGGCCTCCTTTTCGATCGCGTGCTGGGACGACTGCGCCCAGCCCGCTTCGGTGGCGCGCTCGGGGCTCAGGTCGGTGGCGACGACCTCACAACCCTCCGAGGCGAAGAAGGCCGGTAGAGGCTCCAGTCCGACGCCGAAGCCCAGCGCGCGGGCGCCCGGTTTGACCGCCCCACGCTCCCACAGGGCCTGACAGATGAAGACGAACTCCCACAGCTTACGGTGATAGCGCAGGCCCTCGCCGAGACGGCCGGTCCAGAAGGAGAAATACGGCTCCTTGAAACTCGACTGACGACAGACCGTGGCCTGGGGGAAGGCGTTCGCGGCGGGCTGGCCGGGCACCATCGGCGGCTGGTTCCGCCAGTGCGACGGGTCTGGCAGGGCGATGGACGACAGCATGGTCCGCATCTCGCGCTGGTGGTCCTGCAGGAAGAGCCACATCGCGTCCTGGTATCTGTGGATCAGCCGGATGCGATCTTCGGCGCGTCGAAGCCGCATGGGAAGGCGGGCCAGGGTCTTGAAGAAACGAAGCATGACGCGTTCCGAACGGAGAGGCCTGTCGGCGCGCTCGGCGGCGCGTGAGAAAACCAGAAAGGGGGCCGGTTTGACGAGGACGTTGGGCGCCGTCAACCGGTTGGGCGGTCGCAGGCGCTCGTGACGGTCGGCTCGACGAACACGGTCCAAAGCAAAGAGCCCGCCGATCTCATCGAGAAGGGCGGGCTCGAAGTTGTCTTGCCAACAGGCCGTCGGGCGATTGAGCCCGGCGTCTTCTTTTCGGCTTGGTCGGGCCCCGATCCTTTGGGGGTCGGGGCCCTTGTCCAGGCGTCTTAGAAGTTGATGCCGATGGTGGCGCGACGGTTCAGAGGCTCGCGAACGCCGTCGGCGGTCGGACGGGCCAGGTTGGTCTCACCCTTGCCGTCGAGGGCGATCACGCCGCCGGCGACGCCTTGGGCGACCAGGGCGTCAGCCACGGTGCGCGAGCGACGGTTCGACAGGCCCACGTTGTAGGCGGCCGAGCCGGAGGTGTCGGCGTAGCCGACGACCAGAACGCGCGTCGGACGACCCGACTTGGCGTAGTTGGCGGCCTGCGTCACCACCGAGCGGGCTTCGGCCGTCAGGTCCGAGCGATCCCAGTCGAAGTACACCACGAACTCGCGCGCGACCGGAGCCGGCGGAGGCGGCGGCGGGGGCGGAGGAGGCGGCGGCGGCGGGGGAGGCGGCGGGGGCGGCGGCGGGGGCGGAGGCGGCGGCGGCGGGGCCGAGTCGGCGCCGAAGGCGTAACGCAGGCCCAGGGTCACCGTGTGGCTCTCGTCGTAGTCGCCTTCGAACGTGCCGTAGTTGTTCACGGCCAGGGCCGAGCTCGTCGTGACGGCGGCTTCCATGTCGCCCGTCAGGTAGCGGTACGTCAGGTCGATGTTGGCGCGGTCGCCGATCGCGTAGCTCAGGCCGGCAATGGCCTGGGCGGCGAACTTGGTCGACGAATCGTCGGCCACGATCGAGACGGCGCGCTGGCCGCGGATGGTGCCCACGAACTCGGTGTTGACGCGATTCACGCCGACGCCGAGGCCGACGAACGGACGAACGCCCCAGTACTCGCCGCCGATGTCATAGATGACATTGGCCATCAGGGTGGCGGATTCGATGTCGCCGTCCGGCGAGTAGCAGGCGCCGGTGGCCGGGGTGAAGTTGCACACGCCCGACGGAACCGAGCCCGTCGAGTGACGGATGCGGCCGATGTCGCCCGAGCGGTAGCCGCCTTCGAGTTCGACGCGCCAGTTCGGGTTGAACCGGTAGCCCAGACGCGCGAACGCGGCCCAGCCGTCGTTCACTTCGGCGTTCCAGTTCACGCCGTTGCCGGTCGCTTCCAGGTTGATGTCGTCGATCTTGTGGTAGCCGGCGTCGATCGCGCCGTACCAGCCGTCCGGCTCAGCCGAAGCAGCGCCAGCGGACAGGGCGAGAGCCGCCGCCGCGCTGGAAGCCAGGAACAAGGTCTTGAAACGCATGGGTGTGAGCCCTCCGCAGCCATAATTGATCATTGCGGCGGTCTCACCGCCTGCCGGGGTCATAACAGCGTTGCCGCAAGAGGTCGATAGGCGGTCAAGCTGTTTGGCTGCTCAAACCTCGAGCGTGACGTTGAAGCTACAGAGGAAATCGGCCGCCATATGAGAATCGGGGACCCGGGCGCCCGTTGCCGCGACCATGCCACGCCTCGCCATCACAACGCTATCTCATGGCGCCGAAGCCCGTTATGCCCACGTGGCATGACGGGAGCTATTCAGGGATGAACCGGCGACGGACCAGGATCGGCGTCTTCACCGCCACCCGGGCGGAGTACGGGCTGCTGCGGCCGGTCCTCGCGGCGATGGAGCAGTCCGCGACAATTCAGCCGCTTCTCATCGTCGCGGGAGCCCATCTGTCGGCGCGGCACGGGGCGACCCTGGCTGAAATCGAGGCGGACGGACGCCGGCCCGCCGCGCGGATTCCCGCTCCGCTGGCTGGAAACGACCGGGTTTCGGCCGCGATCGACATGGCCGAGACCCTCGCCGGTTGCGCCCGGGCCTATGTTGAACTGCGGCTCGACGCCGTGCTGATCCTGGGCGACCGGACCGAGGCCCTGGCAGCGGCGGCCGCGGCCGTCCCGCTGAATCTGCCCATTTTGCATCTGGAAGGCGGTCACCGGACCGAGGGCGCCGTGGACGATGCGATCCGCCATGCGATCACCAAGCTGGCGGCCCTGCATTTCACCGCCGCCGAACCTTATCGCCGCCGCCTGTTGCAGATGGGCGAAGCGCCCGAACGGGTCTTCACCGTCGGGTCGACAGGCATCGATAATCTGAAGACTTTCGGGCGCTCGACCCCAGCGGATGCGTCGGCCGTGACGGGGCTGGATCTGCCGGAGGGATTTCTGCTGGTCACCTTCCATCCGGAGACGCTCGGCGTTCTGTCGCCGGCCGATCAGATCGGGGCCTTCCTGGGCGGACTGGCCTCGGTCGAGGACCGGGTCATCCTGATCACCCTGCCCAACGCGGATGCCGGCTCCGACGACATGCGCAAGGCCATCGCCGCCTTCGCCAGCGAGAGACCGGACCGGGTGCGGGTCGCCGAATCGCTGGGTGCGCGCGGCTATATCGCGGCTCTGACCGCCTGCGCCGCCGTGGTCGGCAATTCCTCCAGCGGCTTGATGGAAGCTCCGGCCGCCGGCGTTCCCGTCGTCAACGTAGGCGACCGCCAGGCCGGACGCCTGCGCACCCCCGGCGTACTCGACTGTGCTCTGAAGCCCGGCGCGGTGGCCGAGGCCATCGGGCGCGCCCTGTCGCCGGGGTTCCAGATCATGGCTCGAAGCCAGCCCGCCATGTTCGGCGACGGACAGGCCGGCCGGCGGATCGTGGAAATCCTGGACAAGACCAATTTCGAGGGCCTCGCGAGAAAGCCTTTCGTCGATCTTGACGTCGGCTAGCGCCGCACGCTGTCCAGCGGCCCGGCGGCCTCGCCCCGGACATGGGGCCACAGGGCCTCGCACACGGCGAAGTCGAAGGCCGTATCCACGTCCCAGCCCCGCTCGGGCGGCATGACATGGGCCAGGGTGTCCGACCCGACGAACGTTCGGCGCTCCAGCAGGATGCCCGGTCGTCCGACATAGACGGCGCCATTGACCACCACCGGCTCGCCCGGCTTCGCGACGTCCGGCCGGAACAGCCCGTCGTCGCCGACCCGGCCGTAGAAGGTCTGGGGCTTCAGCACCGGCGAGACGCCGATGACCGACGACGCCCCGCTGGCGTGACAGAGCGCGACCGCCGCATCGATGTCCGCGCCGAGCCTGAGCGGCGAGGTCGGCTGGAGGAGGACGACATAGTCCCAGATCCCGCCGAGCGTCTGCAGCGCGTGGGCCACCGCGTCGATGACCGACGCCTGCGGTCCAGACAGGTGGTCCGGGCGACGAAACGGCGGCGGAAAGCCCATCTCCGTCGCGACGGCGGCGACCGCCTCGTCGTCGGTGGAGACCACGACCTGATCCAGCACCCGGGCCTCGCGACAGGCCTCCAGCGTCCAGGCGACCATCGGCCGTCCCGCTAGCGGACGGACATTCTTGCCCGGCAACCCCTGCGACCCCGCCCGCGCCGGGACCAGACCCAGAACCCGCCCAGCGGAAGCGCCCTCGCCGATCATGTCCGTCTCCGTGACGCGCCTGTAGCGGTCCTTTAGACTCTGATTCGGACGGTCCGGACGCAATCACGCCGCCGGATCGAGGCGGGTCTGTCGTGGACATCGAAGCGGTCAGCAGAGCACTCAAGGGCCGGCGGGCGCTGGTCACCGGCGCCGGCGGCTTCATCGGCAGCCGGCTGTGCGAGCGGCTGGTCGAGATCGGCGCCGAAGTCCGCACTCTGGTCCGCTACACCTCCGACGGAGAGGCCGGCTGGCTGGATCGCTCGCCGATCCGTGGGCAGATCGACGTACGGCGCGGCGACCTGGCCGACCGTGACAGTGTCCACGATGCCGTGAAAGGCTGCGAGGTCGTCTTCCACCTCGGCGCCCTGATCGCCATTCCCTATTCGTACCTTGCGCCCGAAAGCTACGTCCGCACCAACATCCTGGGCACGCTCAATGTGCTTCAGGCGGCGCGCGAACTGGGCGTCGAGCGCTTGGTTCACACCTCCACCAGCGAGGTCTACGGGTCGGCCCAGTTCGTTCCGATGACCGAGGCGCATCCGCTGGTCGGGCAGTCTCCCTACTCCGCCTCCAAGATCGCGGCCGACAAGCTGGCGGAGAGCTACCACCGATCGTTCAAGACCCCTGTCGTGACCCTGCGGCCGTTCAACACCTTCGGGCCCCGCCAGAGCGCGCGTGCGGTGATCCCGGCGATCACGGTCCAGCTGCTGGCCGGTCGACCGATCAAGCTGGGCGACACGCGGCCGACGCGGGACTTCGTCTTCGTGGACGACACGGTCGAAGCCTTCCTGCGGGCCGCCACGGTTCCGGGCATCGAGGGCCTGACGGTGCATACTGGCGGCGGGCGAGAGGTCAGGATCGGCGACCTGCCGGCCATGATCGGGGCCGCCGCCGGCCTGCCGGTCGAGGTTGAGGCCGATCCGCAGCGGCTGCGACCCGCCGCCAGCGAGGTCGAACGCCTGCACGCCGACGCCTCCCTGGCGAAGGAACGCCTCGGCTGGGCGCCTTCGGTCACGGTCGAGGAAGGGCTGGCCCGCACCGTGGCCTTCATCCGCGATAACCCCGGCCTCTACCGGCCGGCGGAGTATGCGGTGTGACGCCGACGGACGGCATCGGTGAGAACCTGATGGGGCCGGAAGCGCCTCTGCTCGACGCCATCGCCCGGCTGGACGCGGTCCGGCGCAAGCTGGTCGTGGTCGTCGACGCCGAGCGCCGTCTTCTGGGCAGCGTCACCGACGGGGACATCCGACGCGGCCTCCTGCGCCGTCTGCCGATGGACGCGCCGATCCGCGAGGTGATGAACACCGCCCCGGTCTCGCTGCAGATCGACGGCTCGGACGCTGTCGCCCTGCAACGGTTGGAGGAGCGGGGCGTCACCCTGGCCCCTTTGCTCGACCGGTCGGGCCGGGTCGTGGGCCTCTACCCGGATACGGTCGGGACGCCCCGGGCCAGGGACAATCTGGTGGTCATCATGGCCGGAGGTCGCGGCGTTCGCCTTGCGCCTCTGACCCAGACCTGCCCCAAGCCGATGTTGAAGGTGGCTGGCCGCCCGTTGCTGGAGACCATCATCGAGCGCCTTAGGGCCCAAGGGTTCGGCCGCTTCCGCCTGGCCGTGAACTATCTGGCCGGGATGATCGAAGACCATTTCGGCGACGGCTCGTCGATGGGCGTCGAAATCGAGTATCTGCGCGAGGATCATCCGCGCGGAACCGCCGGCGCCCTGTCGCTGGTGCGCGACCCGATCACGGCGCCGATGTTGGTGATGAACGGCGACGTCCTGACCCGGATGGCCTTCGGCGGCCTGATCGACTTCCACGAGGAACACGAAGCCAGGGCCACCCTGTGCCTGCGCGAACATCAGTTCCAGGCGCCGCACGGCGTGGCCGAGGTGGAGGGCGTGCGGATGACGGCCCTGCGCGAAAAGCCGACCTTCCGCTGGCTGGCCAACGCCGGCGTCTATTGTCTTGACGGATCGGTGTTGTCGCGGATCCCGGACCACGGCCCGTATGACATGCCCGAGCTGCTGGCCGGCCTGGCGTCGGACGGCGAGATGGTCGGGGCCTATCCGATTCACGAATACTGGCTCGACATCGGCCGCCCGCCCGATTTCGAAAGCGCCCAGACCGATTTCGGCGAGGTGTTTTCCTGACCTCGGAGGCATGCCTCGACGCCGCTGTTCCCGCAGCAAAATCGCAGCGCCGCCCACAATCCTTGAGTCCGATCCGGAAAGCCGCCGCGCGAACGACGTTCACGAGATCGTCTGATGCGACACCGGGCTTGACCCGCGCGCGGGCGCGGCTCATTCAGCGCGGATCGCAACTGCGGTCAGGCTTGGGGCGTCCGAGACTAAATCTATGATCTCCGAGACATTTGGTCAGCAGAAGCGCATCATCAGCGCCCTGGTCGTGCGGGAGATGACGACCCGGTATGGGCGTCAGGGCTTGGGCTTCGCCTGGATCATCGGCGAGCCCCTGCTCTTCTGCTTCGGCGTGATGATCCTCTGGACCGCCACCAAGCCCGCCTATGAGCACGGCATCCGCCTCGCCCCGTTTGTGATGACGGGCTATATGTCGCTGATCCTGATGAGGCATTTCATCGCGCTTCTGTCTAGCGCGCTCCAGGCCAACCTGGGGCTGATGTACCATCGTCAGATCGCGCCCCTGCACCTGTTCTATTCCCGCGCCCTTTTGGAGCTCGGAGGGGCGACGGGCGCTTTTATGGTCGTCTACGCCGTGCTGTTGATGCTGGGTCAGGTCAGCCTCCCGCATAACTACCTGCTGCTCTACTCGGGCTGGCTGCTGCTCGCTTGGACCGCCCTCGGCTTCGCGCTGACGCTTTCCGGCCTGGTCATGCGCTACGAGCTTCTGGAACGGCTGGTGCCTCTGATCAGCTATGTGATGATCCCGG
This sequence comes from Brevundimonas sp. NIBR11, assembly GCF_027912535.1. Taxonomy (NCBI): domain Bacteria; kingdom Pseudomonadati; phylum Pseudomonadota; class Alphaproteobacteria; order Caulobacterales; family Caulobacteraceae; genus Brevundimonas; species Brevundimonas sp. NIBR11. Next base: position 2,506,577 of record NZ_CP115465.1, read on the forward strand.
TCTCCGGCGCCTTCTACATGGTCGCCTGGATTCCCGCCTCCGCGAGACACATCGTCCACTGGATTCCGTTCATCCACGGCATCGAGATGGTGCGCGCCGGGGTCTTCGGCGAGTTCGTCCCCACCTACTATGACGCGCCCTATGCTCTTTTCATCGGCGCAATCATGAACATCCTCGGTCTTTTGATCATCTCGACCTCGCGCGATCGCGTCGAAGTCGAGTAGTAAGACCTGCCCGGAACCAGACCCCTGGGGTCCCAACGGATCGAATATGGCTGAAGCTCAAATCAACTACCTGGGTCCGATTCCGGAGGCGCTCACGTTCCGCGAGGCCCGCAAGCCTTGGTGGCAGCGCCTGCCGGTCGGCTTCCTGCTGGTCGTCGCCCTGCCCACGATGCTGGCCGCCCTCTACTACCTCGTCATCGCGACGCCCCGGTATGTGTCGGAAGCCCGCTTCATCGTCCGCGCCTCGACCCAGGGTTCCCAACCCTCCGTCCTCGGCGCTGCACTGCAGGGCGTGGGCCTGTCCACCGCCCAATCCGACGCTTTCGCCGTCCATGAGTACATCAAGTCGCGCGACGCCCTGCGCGAACTGGGTCGCCGCTTCGATATCCCCGCCATCCTGAACCCCCGCGGCGCCGACGCCTTCTCGCGCTATCCCCGTCCGTGGGACAGCACGGGCGAAGAGGGCCTCTACAAGGGGTTCAACCGCTTCGTCGTGGTCGGCTATGACTCCACCACCGGCATTTCGACCCTGCGCGTCGAGGCCTTCCGGGCCGAAGACGCCCGTCAGCTGAACCTGGCCCTGCTCGCCGGCGGCGAACAACTCGTCAACCGGCTGAACGAGCGCGCCATGGGCGACGCGGTGGCCGAAGCCAGCACGGCCCGCGACGAGGCCCGCGCCCGTCTGACCGGCATCCAGCAGGAACTGACCGCCTTCCGCAATCGCGAGGGCTTCATCGACCCCGAACTGGCGGCGCGCGAAAGCTCGTCCCTGATCGGCGGGCTGCTGGCCACCGTGGCTCAACTGCGCGCCGACCGGTCTCAACTGGCCGGCGAGGCTCCGCAAAGCCCGCAGCTTCCCATCCTCGACGGCCGCATCGCCGCCTATGAACGGCAGATCGCAGCCGAACGCGCCAAGGTCGCGGGGGCGTCGACGTCCCTGGCGCCTCGCGTGGGCGTCTACACCGACCTGGAACTGCGGCAGGCGCTCGCGGATCGAGAATTGGCCGAAGCGACCTCGGCCCTGCTGACCGCTCAGCAAGAAGCCCGCCGCCAGAAGCTCTATCTGGACCGGATCGTGACGCCGAATCTTCCCGACCGCCCGACCCAGCCGCGCCGCTGGACCGCGATCCTGACGGTCTTCGCCTCGTCCATCCTGATCTACGGGGTGGGCTGGCTGGTCTGGGCCGGAGTCCGCGAGCATCGTCAAGGCTGATGACGGCTCCCGCCAACGACATCGTCGAGTCGCCCGGCCTTCGGGTCGTGAATGTAGGCAAGACCTTCCACGGGGCCGTCAATCCTGTGTTTCGGGGCATCTCCTTCACCCTGGGGCGCAGCGACCGGCTGGCGATCCTCGGCCGAAACGGCCAGGGCAAGTCGACGCTGATCAAGATGCTGGGCGGAATCCTGCCGGCCACCGAGGGCGAGATCATCTGGAACATGACGTCGTCCTGGCCGATCGGCTTCGGCGGCGGCTTCCAGGGCAGTCTGACGGGGCTGGACAACATCCGGTTTCTGGCCCGCCTCTACAAACGCGACCAGAAGGAGACGCTGGAGCGGGTGGACGGGTTCGCCGAACTGGGCAGGTCGTTGCGCCTGCCGGTGAAGCACTACTCGTCGGGCATGCGCGCGCGCCTGGCCTTCGGTCTGTCGCTGGCGATCGAGTTCGATTGCTACATGATCGACGAACTGGTCGCGGTCGGCGACGCCCGCTTCCAGCAGAAATGCCAGGAAGAGCTGTTCGAACGGCGCAAGGACCGGGCCTTCATGATGGCGTCGCACGACACCCATCTGGTCGCCCACCACTGCGACCGGGCGATCATCATCGAAAGCGGCCAGTGCAAGATGTTCGATGACGTCGGCGAGGCCGTCGAGATCTATTCCTGGCTCCGGGCCGCCTGATGTCGTCAGAGGGTCTCGGCGTCCTGATCACGCCCTCGGCCGCAGGCACGGGCTGGCGCGAGGCCCTGACGGCCCGCGCCGTCAGCCTGGGCTGGGCGGTGCACGACGGCGCCTCGGAGCCCCCCGGCGTCGGCCTGGTCTTCGCCCACGACCACGCCGGCCTCCTGGCCTTTCCGCCGTCGGCGCGAGCGGTCGTCAGGGACACCACCGCCACGGCCAACCTGGATCCCGGCCAGCCGGCCGTGCTCGACGAAATCATCCTGCGGTCGACGATACTCGCGGAGGCCGAGTTGGCGGCGACGCAGGGCGCGGCCGTCTTCAACGCCGCCCGCTACGTTCTCGACTTCCCCATACTCGGGACGATCGAGCGCCGTGACGACGGTCCCTACCGGATCCACCCGAGCGTGTCGGAATCGCCGCTGGCGATCTTTGACGATCTCGAGCCCGGCAGTCAGGCGAACTGGCATCCGCGCTGGTTCGTCTACGTGGGCGGCTACGAGGGATCGATCGACGAGCCGCAGATCGACATGACCGGCCGCATGCGCGCGTTTCTCCATGGCCCCTACATCCGGCTTCCCGCCGGTCGCTGGCGCGTCGATGTCCATTTCACCGTCGATCCGCAGCGCGCCCACGCGCCCCTGTTGTTCGAATGGGGTTCGGGGATCGAGTTTTCCCGGATCATGACCGAGATCAACTATCCGGGCTCCTACGCCGTCAGCCTGGATCGGGTCTGGCAAGAGGCGGACGCCGCCCAACTTCGCATCTGGAACGCCCACCCCGTGTTCCAGGGTCGGTTCGGCTTCCAGGGGGCCAGGGTGACTCGCGTGGCGATGGACGACCCGACGCCGCCCACTCCGACAGACCGTATCGTCGAGGCTTCGGTCGGCTAGGGCTGCCCCGAGGTCCCGACCTGGGTCGCCTCGGCGCCCTGGAGGGCCGCCCTCGCGCGCTGGAAGGCCTCATCGAGCGCGGCGTTCCTGACGAACATCAGACCCTGAGGCCGCGGCGGCGCTGCAACGGTCGCGGAGCCCGGCGTGCCGCCGCCCCCGAGAGCCGCGCCGTAGAAGATATGGGCGCCGATCTGGCGCACCCGCGCCAGACGCCGGCCCCATGACGGAGACACGTAGTTGGCGTGGTAGTTGACGGATTCACGCGGCAGGAGGGCCTGTGAGCGGCCCTCGTAGACATCGCGAGCGATCCTCTCCGCCCGCGCCCACTTCACCATGTCCACGGGACTGCGGCCGATGGCGCCGTCGCAGGTGAAGGTGAACTGACACGTGCGGCTGTTGCGCTGATAGACCACCTGACAGATGTCGCGCGGATAGCCTCCGCTGCGCGAGCGGTTGATGACCACTTCGGCCACTGCGGCCTGGCCGTCTTCGCTCTCGTTTCGGGCCTCGTAGTATATGGCCTGCGTCAGGCATTCGACCGCGTTTGTCGGCACAACGGGCCGCGTTCTCAGATCGAGCTGAGGCGCCCGGTAACGCCCTCCCGAGCCGGCGCCGCCGGCCGTTGCGTCGACGCGGAGCGGCGGGGGCGCTATCACCGAAGTTGCCGAATATTGGTTCGCGACAGGAACCGAGGGGCGCGGCGCGCTTCGAGCCGCAGTCTGTGGCGTAACCCGCGATGAAGTTCGCGCTCTTGTCGCCGGCGCGGACCTGTGCGTTTGCGGATCGGAAAGGCGGCCCCCAGAGCCGTCGCGCATCATTGACCGAAGCCGCGCATTGAGCCGTTCTCGCCTTTCGGAGTCCGACACTGCGACAGGGGCGGGTTCGGGGTCGACGGTCGCCGCGCTTCCGGCGCCAGCCGGCCGTTCTGCTCCAGTGGCCGCAGACATCGACGCCGCGACACCCGTCGTAGCGCCGACCACGCAGACCACCACCAACGCTGAAACAACTTTGCGCAAGACGCCCCCGTGAGCCTGGGGCCTTCTAGCATCATGAGGAAAAGGATCAAAGCGGAGCCACAGGCGGAAACCGAGACAGAGTTTCTCTCTGGGAGCGATCCGAATGCTGTTCTAGAAGCAGACCATGGTCCCCAAGGGTTTCCACTCTGGATTTTCGTTGATCGAAGCCTTGGTCGTGCTCGCGATCGGCGGCATGGCGCTCGCCATCATCTTCAGCATCGGAGTGAAAGCCGGCGACACCGGTTTCGGGTTGGGACGTCGCGCCATGACCGTGGCCGACGCCGACATCGCCACCAGCGATTTGCGAAGCATCCTGCGAAGCGTCGTGTTGCGGCCGGCGAATACATTCGTGGTCGGGGTGGATCGCCCGGTTCTCGGCAGCCGGGACGAGTTAGACACGGAGGTGGTCATGGAGCGTTCCACCCAGTGCGCTCCTCAGGGCTGGGCCGGCCGAATGGTGCTCAGAATCGAGCCGCGGGACGGAAAGGTCCTGTTGACGTGCACGGCCGGGGGCAAGACAAGAACATTGATCGACTTCGCCGACAATCCCGCCGCATTCTCCTATTCAGTCGATGGGCAGACGTGGACCCCGACTTACACGAACGCTCCGATCGACGGTGTTCGTGATGAGGTGCTCAGATCACAGTCTCTGTGGATCCGTCTGGCCGGCCCGCCAATTGCTGATGTCGTCGAGCATGCCGCGTCGGGCCGGCCGCTGGTCTGGGTGCGGCCCGATGCGTAGATCAGGGCATCCAGGAGGGTTCGCCCTCCCCGCGGTGCTGGGTGTGACCGGAGTTGTCACCTTGGTCTTCCTCGTAGCCATTACCGCGCTCGCCAGTCTCACCGCCGAAGCCGCTTCCGCGCGGGCGCGCGTCCGCTTCCTGCAGAGCGCTCTGAGCCAGGAGGCGATGGTCGCCTATATGCTGGCGACAGAGCCGCTGAACGGCAGCGGGGTTGCGGCAGGTTCGCCGCGGGCCGCTCCGGGGTTCGAGAGAACCGAAACCGTCCTCTCGTCTCCCATGTCTGGCGACGAGGCAGCTCTCGTTTATCTGGACGGACGCCCCTATCGCGTCGACGGCGACGTCAACTCGGAGATCGAGCTCAGAGATCAGGCGGGGATGATCAATCTTGCAGGTCTGGATCTCGTCCAGATGGAGCGACTTGCCGCCATGCTGGGCATTCCGGCGACGAAGATTCGGGACCTTCCCGCCATCCAGGCGGATTACATCGATGTCGACGATCTGAGGCAACCATCCGGCGCCGAGCGGCAGGAATACGCAGGCGACATCGCAAACCGTCCGCTTCTTAGGCCCGCCGAATGGCTCTCACTTCTCGGCGTACGGCGCGAGGTCGACATGGCTCGGTGGAGACAGCTGCGAACCGACATCGCCGTGGATCACACTCTGCCGACCGTGAACGTCAACACCGCTTCTAGCCCCACCTTGCAGGTATTGTTCGGGCTCAGTCCGCAGCAAGCCGACAGTGCGATCCGCACCAGGCAGGCCGCTCCATTCGTATCGCTGATGGATTTTACCGCCGCCGCGGGCGTGCCGGCTCCGATGGACGACCGCATTTACACCTTCCCTTCGGGACGGGTCATTCTCTCTGTCCGTGACAACCGGTCGGCGTGGCTTTACCGCGCTCGGCTAACGCTCTCCCCCAACGACCTCGAAAAACCTGTATGGATCGACCAGTCGGAACTGACAGAAGCGCCGCGACGGGCGGCGGCGAACATCACCAATGCAACTAGACTTCCTTATACCGCCCATTAGCAGGCTTGCCGCTGACGGCTCGTTGACGGTCCTCCATCAGGGCGGCGCTCTGGGACGCTTCCGCACGCCCGTGGTCTTGCTGGCTCGCGATCTGTGCGCCTTCTCGTTTTTTGAAACGGCGGCCCTGCCTCGAGGCCGACGCGCCCAAGCGGCGAGGCTGTACGCCAAAACCGCATCGCCCTACGTCGTCAGTGTCTCGAACCTCGTCAAGGTCGGAGCCGACTACGGCGTCTGGTGGTGGGATATCGAACGCGTCGCGCCTCTCGTCGGAGCCGTCTTGCCTGGCGGCAAACCTCGACTGCGGCCAGAAACCCTCGCTCAGCCGAAGACCTCAGGCTGGCGAACCGTCAAGCTGGCGGACGGCTACGAGGCGCAGCTTTGGCGAGATCAGGGCCTGGTCGCCTCTGTCTGGTCGCGCGTCCGCTTTGACCCCGCCAGCTGGATCGCTTTCACCCGGCTACAAAGATTGGCACCAGCAGCCGACTCGACGCCGCCTCCGGCCCAAACGCTGCCGATCGCAGGCGACAGCGAAGCCCTGTCGCTGGCCCCTCCGGAGTTGACGAGAGAACAGGCAATCGCCTTGGCCGTGGCGGCGGTTCCCTTCGCGCTCGTGTCGCTCAGCCTCTATCTCGCGGGCCAGACGTTTGCGCTGTCTCGTGAGACGGACGCCTTGCGCCAGGAGACGATGGAAATCCAACAGGCGACCCCCAGGACCGCGGCGGCCGCTGCGCCGGAAGTGGATCGTCAGAAGTTGCAGACTTACGGCCGGATCGAAGCGCGCACGAACCCATTGAGCGCAGTCGGCGCAGCGATCGGAGTGGTCGCAATCCATGACCTGACGCCGACCGCCGTGGACGCCGGCGAAGACACCCTTTCGCTCACTCTGCCCTACGCATCGGTGTCTAAGGCTGCGGAACTGATCGCCGAGTTCGAAGAATCCGGCTATTTTTTCGACGTCCGGCCCAGAACGAACGCCGCCAATCAATCCATCATCATCGAGATGAAAGTGCGGGAGGGCGCGCCTCCGTTATCTGCTGGCGCCTGAACTGACAGTTGTCTTCGGTGGATCGCAACGTCATGACGATGCGATCGCCGTTGATCAGGTTGACCGTGGTCGGAGAGCAGATTCCGCCGTCGGCGATCACCCCCGTCCGCGCGCCCGTCAAGGATCGCGACATCGAGACGACGACGGCTTGGCTCGCCGACCTCGCCCAAGCGAGCCATCTGAAGCTGGATGCGAACTGGGGCGATCTGGTTCTCACGATCCTGACGTCGCACGACATCTTGGCGCTGATCGGCGCGCCCGCCGATATGGACGATGCTGTCGCACGCCTCTCGGCCCACCGCACCCAGGCAGAAGAAGCTGAGGCGGAGATCGCCAAGATTCTCACGTTCGACGCGGACTGGTTCGGCACGACCCCGGCCGGCGCCCGCTTCGGCCCGCGCGCGGACTTCGCCACCGTCCTGCCGCGCAAGGCCGATCTGCCGGCGGCCCTGGCTTGGTTCACCGAGAATCTGGACATCCTGCAACGCAGGGAACGGCCCGAGACCCTGGGCGCCCTGGTGCGCGCGACCCAGAAGGCCGGTCTGCGCGGCGAGCTCAGCCACTGGTTGTTCAAACCCGCCTTTTATCAGGAACAGGCCGCCCGGTCAGAGACGCTGCGGGACGCGATCGACGAGGATCTCGAGCTCGATCCCTACCTGGCCTTCCTGGCCCACGGTGACGCGGCCGATGTCTCGCCGCATCCCCTCTTCTCGCCCTTCGCCTATCGCAAGCTCAATCCGGGCGTCGAGATCGGGCCGCGCGGCTGTTTTCATCACTTCATCACCGAGGGCGCCGCAGCCGGCCTGCGCACCTCGGCCTTGTTCGATGACGCCTTCTATCTTTCGCGCCAGCCCCAGGTGCGTCAGGACTTGGCGGCGGGCCGTTATTCCTGCGCCCTGGAACATTTCATCCGCGTCGGCATGAACGCGGGCTACGCGTTCTCGCCCGACTTCGACCGACATTATTATCTTTCGACCAACCCGGACCTGGCCGAGGCCCTGGCCAACGGAGCGATCCCCTCTGCGGAATGGCACTATGTCGAGAGCGGGGCGCGCGAGGGTCGCTCTCCGAACCGGTTCTTCAACGCCGGCTATTACGCACAGCGCTATCCGCACATCCGCGACGACATGGATCGCTACGGGCTCAACAGCACGCTCGAGCATTTCCTGCTCCTGGGCCGCGAGCGGGGGTGGCGCGTCAACCGTCCGCCCGTCAGCCAGGACGTGGACATGGATCAGGCCAAGGCCCTGTTCGAGAAGCGGGGCCGGCGCGCCTATGCCGACGCGCTGTCGGGCGTCTTCGCTTTCGACGAAGCGCCGGTCGCCCCGGCCCTGTCCGTCATCGTGCCGATCTCGGGACAGGCCGATTTCACCGCCGGCTTCTTGAAGAGCGCTCGCTGGGCCGTGGACCATCTGCAGCTGAAGCGGGGCATGGAGACGGAGATCATCATCGTCGACAACGGCAGCCGCGATCACACCGCGCGCCTGCTCGACGCCCTGCCGGGGGTGCGTCGCGTCGAGTTTGATCGCCCGATCGGCTTCCCGGCCGCCGTCAACGCCGGGGTCGCGGCCTCGACGGGCCGGATCATCCTAGTAGCCAACAACGACATCGAGTTCGACGCCGACGCCTTCCTGCGCATGGTCGATGCTCTCGACCACAACCCCGACCTGGGCGTCGTCGGCGCCAAGGTGGTGCTGCCCAACGAGACCCTTCAGGAAGTCGGATCGGTCCTGGACCAGAACGGAGGCTCGCTCGGCTTCGGCCGCGGCCTGGACGCCACGGACTGCCGGGGAGTGCGAACGATCGAGGTCGACTATGCCTCGGGCTGTTTCGTGGGCTTCACTCGCGCCGACTACGACGCCCTGTCCGGCTTCGACGAAGCCTATTCTCCGGGCTATTACGAAGAGGTCGACTTCTCGCTGCGGATGAAGCGCGACCTCGGCAAGCCTACGGTGGTCGATACCGGCCTGGCTGTCACCCACTACGAGCACGCCTCGTTCGCCAAGGGTCGTCCGCAGACGGTCAACGAGCCGCTTATCCTGCGTAACCGCGACCGACTGCGCCAAGAGCACGCCCCCCTATTCGCTGCCCTCCGCAACCGCTCTCAGGCCGACGCCGTGCGACAGGCCCAGAAGGCTGTGTCCGGCCATGCGCGAGTTCTTGTGGTCGAGGACATGGTGCCGACCGGCCTGCTCGGCTCAGGCTTCGGGCGCGAGGAGGAAATCCTCGACATCTTCACCCGGCTGGGCATCGCCTACGACATCGTCGCCCTGAACCCGTCGCCGCGGATCGACGAATTCAAGGACCCATTGGCGCGTCTCTACCGAGGGTGGATGCCGGGCGAGAGCCTTGAGGACGTGCTTCAGGCCCATCCGGCCCGCTATTCCCATATCTGGCTGTGCCGAACCCACAATCTGGGCCGCGCCACGGCGCAGATTCAGCACGCCAGACAGCAGTTTGGCCTGCAGGTGATTTGCGACACCGAAGCCCTGTCCTCGCTGCGTCTGGTCGAACAAATGGCCGTCCAGGGCCGCGCCCAGGCCTCCGACGAGGTTCGGGCCCTGACGGCGATCGAGTTGATGGCTCCGATCGAGGTCGATCTCTGGATCGCGGTCAACCGGCGTGAGCGCGACCTGATCGAGGGCCTCGGCATCGGCGCCGTTCAGGAAATCGGCCATGCGGTCACCGTCGGGCCAGACGCCGACGCCGACGCCGGTTTCGCGGAGCGCAGCCGGATTCTGTTCATCGGCGCCGTGCACGAGCTGTCGAGCCCGAACTATGACGGCCTGGAGTGGTTCCTGAGCGTGATCTACCCCCGACTGGATCCGACGACGCGCCCGCCGCTGACCATCGCCGGCTTCTGGGCCAAGGGGCTGCCCGAAGTGCTCAAGGCGCGCTTCGCGGATTTGGCGATCGATTTCGTCGGATCAGTCTCGGACGCGGAACTGGCTCGGCTTTACGCCGAGAGCCGCATCGCCATCGCGCCGACCCGGTTCGCCGCCGGCATCCCGTGCAAGGTCATCGAAGCCGTCCTGTCGGGCGTGCCCATCGTCATGACCGACCTTCTCGCCACCCAACTTGAAGTCGCTGATGTCGACGGGCTGTCGAAAGCCGACCGGTTCGACAACGGCCGCTCGTTCGCCCGGTGGGTCGAGACCCTCTACACGGACGAAAAAGCCTGGGATCGCCAGCGCGAGCTCCAGACCGAGCACATCGGCAAGCGCTGGTCTCCGGAAAGACTGGAGGCGCAAGTCGTGGCCACCGTCGACTTCCTCGGCATGCGCGCGGGCGACTCCTCGGCCCACGGCGGTCCGACCGTATCCGTCACGCCGTCCACCGCGATTCTTCCTAAACGTGTCGCCAGCAAACGTCGCCGATAGACATCAGGCCGACAATCCGCATATGCCCTAGTGCATAGCCGGCGTATGCCCGGGGAGCGTGCGCAGGAGGAGTGTCCAGTATGAGTGAAGAGCTGTCCGCGCCGACCTGGAATGAGCAGTCAGTGTCCGACATCGCCGGCGGCCAGGCTTCGGCGGTGGCTGCGGCCCCGGACAGGCGGCCGGCTTTCATCCAGGTGGCAGAGGCCGCGCCCGCCCCCCCGCCTGCCCCGCTGGTTTATGTGTCGACGGACCAAAACGACCGCTGGTTCCAGCACATCAACGAGTTGCCAGCGACCGTCCATGCGCTCGGCTGCCATACCCTGCGTGACAGCGCCCTGCATCGTCATGGGATCCTGTTCCACGGCGACACCTTGATCACCGACGAGTCCCATCTGGGCAATGTCAGCCGCGACGAAGCCCGGCTGATGACGGCCGCCGACCGCGAATCAACCTCGGCGATCGCCTTGGAACAGCCGGCCTTGATCTTCCTGGCCGCCGGCTATCGGGTCTACGGGCACTGGCTGGTGGACTTCATTCCGCGCGTCCGTATTGCCAGACAGGCGCTGGGCGGCGACTTCCACGACCATGTAATTCCTGTTCCAGCAACGACGCCCGGCTGGGCCGTCACCCTGCTGTCCCAGCTGTGCGGCGTGTTCGAGGATCAGCTGTTCCGGTACGATCCCGCCACGCACCATATCACCTTCTCCGAGGCGTCGGTCCCGACTTACGGGCACGCGAACTATCATTTCCATCCGCATGTCGCTGCCTACTGGCCGACCATCCCGGCCGATCGCCGCCAGCGCCGCCTGTGCATTTCGCGCCTCAACTTCGAGGGAAAAACCGACGGCGTGCTCAAGAATTTCGCCGATCGCGAACTGTTCGAGCGCTTGGCCACGAACCGGGGGTACGAGCTCGTCTATCCGGAGACCCTGTCGATCCGAGAGCAGATAGACCTGTTCGGTCAGGCCAGCCACGTCATCGGCGAGTACGGCTCGGCCCTGCACAACACCCTGTTCTCTCCCCAGGACGCCGCCGTCGGCGCCATCCGCTGCCCGAATGATGTCCAGCTGAGGATCGCCGCGCTCAAGGGCCAGAAGAGCGTCATCTGCACCCCCGAACAGGACTGGGTCAGCGAAGAGGGCGTTCAATGCTACGCGACCAGCGAAGAAACCCTGGACCAGTTCTTCACCGTCATGGACCAGATCTGATCGCTTCCCTACTGCTCGAGCGTCGGTCGGCTCCACGGGAATAATGCGCTTGCCTGTGTCGGTCCGTTGCCGCTAATCCCAGCGTTCAGACAAGGGGATAACCATGCTGCGCGCTGACGTCATCGGGGGCTTCCTGGCTCTCCACGAGAACCCGACCTATTTGGAAATCGGCGTCGATACGGGCGTGACGTTCCACGCGCTCGAGTGCGCGCGAAAGATCGCGGTCGATCCTCACTTCAAGTTCGTGGCCGGCGAAAGCACCGAGGCCGTCGTCTATCACGAGGTCCCCAGCGACGAATATTTCGGCAGCCTGGTCCGCGACGGCGAGACGTTCCAGGTCATCTACGTCGATGGTCTGCACACGATGGAACAGACGCTGCGCGATCTGCTCAACGCGATTGACCACCTCGCCGACGACGGCGTGATCATCGTCGATGACGTGGTCCCGTCATCCTACAGCGCCAGCCTGCCTTCGCTCACCGACGTCGAGTTCATCCGCACCGTCCTCGGCACCGAAACGGACATGTCCTACATGGGCGACGTCTATCGCGTTGTCTTCTTCGTCCAGACCTTCATGCAGGGCTGGTCCTATGCGACCATCGCCGAGAACCATGGCCAGTTGGTCATGTGGCGCGGCAAGCGCGCGACGGTGCCGGATCGCACGGTGGAAGCCGTCGGCCGCATGGACCTCGTCACCATGTTCCGCGAATACGCCGGGTTCAACCGCAAGCCGCTGGCGGAAATCGTCGCTGAATACAGGGCCGCGAGCGGCCGCTGACCTGAAGGCCTCGACCGCACGGGACGACCCGGCGGCCGAGCCTGTTTTCTACCCGGCCTGATCCAGCAGCTTCTGCAGATACTTGCCGTAGCCGCTCTTGCTCAGCGACTGCGCCGCCTCCTGCAGCTGCCCGCGGCTGATCCACCCGGCATTGAAGGCGATCTCTTCGGGGCAAGCCACCTTCAGGCCCTGGCGCTTTTCCAGAACGTGGACGTACTGGGCCGCTTCCAGCAGCGCTTCGTGCGTCCCGGCGTCGAACCAGGCGAAGCCGCGTCCCAGTTGCTGGACGTTCAGCGTGCCGCGTTCGAGATAGGCCCGGTTCACGTCGGTGATCTCGAGCTCGCCGCGCGCCGACGGCTGGATGCCGGCGGCGATGTCGACCACGTCGGCGTCGTAGAAATAGATGCCGATCACGGCCCAGTTCGACTTGGGCTCCAGGGGCTTCTCTTCGATGCTGTCGGCCTTGCCGGTCTCGTCGAAGCTGACCACGCCGTACCGTTCGGGATCGTCCACGTGATAGGCGAAGACCGTCGCCCCGGTCTCCAGCTTCTCGCGCGCCTCACGCAGGGTCTGCGACAGACCCCCGCCGTAGATGATGTTGTCCCCCAGGATCAGGCACGAGGCGTGGCCGCGAACGAAGTCGGCGCCGATGATATAGGCCTCGGCCAGGCCGTTCGGGTGGGCCTGTTCGGCATAGCTGAGCGAGATGCCCCACTGGCTGCCGTCTCCCAGCGCCCGCTTGAACTGCGGCAGGTCGTGCGGGGTCGAGATGATCAGGATCTCGGTGATCCCGGCCAGCATCAACGTGGTCAGCGGATGATAGATCATCGGCTTGTCGTAGACCGGCAGCAGCTGTTTGGACGTGCACAGCGTCAACGGGTGCAGGCGCGTTCCGCTGCCCCCGGCCAGGATGATCCCTCTCACGTCGCGTCCCCTCTTCTTGTGTCGCGGTCGTATATCTGATCGAGGCAGCGATCGAGCGCCTCACGCCACTCCGGCATCCGCACGCCGTAGACCTGTTCGAGACGGGCCCCGTCCAGCCGCGAATCCGCGGGGCGTCGCACCGGCGTCGGATACTCGGCCGAGCCGATCGGCCGCACCCGGCACGACGGGCCGCCGCGGGCGGCGGAGCCTTCCATGATGGCCGTGGCGAACCCGTACCAGGTCGTCTCGCCCCGGCTGGACGCGTGGAAAACGCCGTAGCGCCCCGCATCCTCGTCGCCTAGCAGCGCCTCGATGATCCGCACCGTCGCCTCGGCCAGGTCGCTAGCGAATGTGGGCCTGCCGTGCTGGTCCGACACCACGCCGATCTCGTCCTTTTCAGCGGCGAGCCGCAGCATGGTCTTGAGGAAGTTCGCCCCGTCCGGGCTGCACACCCAGGACGTTCTCAGGATGACGTGGCGCGGGTTGGCCGCAGCGACCGCCGCCTCCCCCTCCAGCTTGGTGGCGCCATAGACGCCCAGCGGATTGACCGGATCGGTCTCGACATAAGGCGATCCCTTGGACCCGTCGAAGACATAGTCGGTCGAGAAATGGATGAAGGGCGCGCCAATCTCGGCCGCCGCGCGCGCCGCCGCTTCCGGGCCCGTCGCATTCAGCGCCCGGGCCGCCTCGGCCTCGGTCTCCGCCCGATCAACGGCCGTATAGGCCGCCGCATTGACAACGACATCCGCGCCGCTGCCTCGCACGAATTCATAGGCCGCGACCGGATCCGACAGGTCAAGGACCGAACGGCCCGCGACCGTCAGGCGATGCTCGCCCTCCAGACGGCGCCGCAGGGCGGTCGCCACCTGCCCCGTGGCGCCGAGCACGAGCACATGGGTCATCCGGATCAGCCCGTCGCCAGACCGAGGCGTTCGCCCGCATAGACGCCCGCCCTCAGCGGCCGCCACCAGGCTTCGTTTTCCAGATACCAGACGATGGTCTGTTCCAGCCCCTCTTCGAACGACACGGACGGAGTCCAGCCCAGGGCCCGCTCCGCCTTGGAGGCGTCGATCGCATAGCGGCGATCGTGACCGGGGCGGTCCTGAACGAATTTGATCTGTTCGCGGCGCGGCCGGCCGCCGGGGCGCAGGCGGTCCAGGGTGTCGCAGATGATGTGGACGACCTCGAGATTGGTCCGCTCGGCCAGCCCGCCGAAATTGTATTTCTCGCCCGGCGTGCCGGTCTCCAGCGCCGTGGTGATGCCGCGCGCGTGGTCGGCCACGAACAGCCAGTCGCGCACGTTCTGGCCGTCGCCATAGACCGGCAGGTCCCGACCTTCCAGCGCATTCAGGATGACCAGCGGGATCAGCTTCTCGGGGAAGTGATAGGGGCCGTAATTGTTCGAGCAGTTGGTGATCAGGGTCGGCAGGCCATAGGTCTCGTGCCAGGCGCTGACCAGATGGTCCGACGCCGCCTTGCTGGCCGAATAGGGCGAGCGAGGATCATAGGGTGTGCTCTCGGTGAACAGCCCCTCGGCGCCCAGCGAGCCGTACACCTCGTCGGTCGAGACATGCAGGAACCGGAAGTCGGCGCGCCGGTCGGCATCCATCCGGCCCCAGTGCTCGCGGGCGGCCTCCAGCATCACATGGGTGCCGACGATGTTGGTGCGCACGAAATCGGCCGAGCCGGTGATCGACCGGTCCACATGGCTTTCCGCCGCCAGGTGGATGACGCCCTCGGGATCGAAGGAGGCGAACGCCGTCCGCATCGCATCCAGGTCGGCGATATCGGCCTGGACGAAGCTGTAGCGGTCGTCGCCCGCGACGCTCTCAACGTTCGTCGCATTGGCCGCATAGGTCATCGCGTCGACGTTGAGGACGGTCCAGCCCAACTCGGCCACAGCCCTGCGAACGACCGCAGAGCCGATGAAGCCGCAGCCTCCGGTGATCAGAACTCGCATGGAAGACAGCCTCGGCTTCAGTCGAACAGGATGGCGTCATCAAGCCGAGGCAGGGCCTCGTCCTTGGCTGACAGGAAGGGACGCTGAAGCGACAGCGGCCAGTCGATGCCGATCGTCGCATCGTTCCAGACGATGCCGCGATCGTGGGCCGGGCTATAGCCCGCGCTGACCTTGTAGACGACCTCGGTATCCGGCTCCAGCGTCAGGAAGGCGTGGGCGAAGCCGATCGGCACCAGCAGCTGACGGCGGTTCTCGGCGCTCAGTTCGACCCCGACCCACTTCAGGAAGGTCGGGGATCCGCGCCGGATATCGACCGCCACATCCCAGATGCGGCCCCGGATGCAGCGAACCAGCTTGTCCTGGGCGAAGGGCGGCAGCTGATAGTGCAGGCCCCGCAGCGTGCCGGCGTCTTTCGACAGGGACTGGTTGTCCTGGATGAACGACATCCCCACGCCCAGCGGCTCCAGCTCGGACTGGGTGTAGGTTTCCATGAAATAGCCGCGCGCGTCCTCGAACGCCCGGGGCTGGATGATCCGCACATCCGGGATCGCGGTTTCGGTCACCTCGAATTTGGCCACGCAGTCTCCTTCAAACAACCGAGCCGGTTCAACGCGCAGATCGTCAGGGCATGTCAAGCGCGTTGTCGTCCGACCGCAGCGGTCGCGCGCGGGTCAACCTGGGGACGCAACGACGTGGAGCACCACAAACATATTGTCGTTTTGCAGGTCAGACGGGTAATGGAGCACCCTCTGACCACCGGGAATGCCGAAAATGACGAACAAATGCGCAGTGATAACCGGCGTCACCGGTCAGGACGGAGCCTATCTGTCGCAACTACTGCTGAACAAGGGCTATCGGGTCGTCGGCGTCGCCCGCCGGTCCAGCCACTACGGCGTCTCGACCCACCGTCTGGATTGGCTCGGCATCACCAAGGATGTCGAGATCGTCGACGGCGACCTGCTTGATCTCGGCGGCCTCAGCCGCATCGTCCGCAGCGCCCGGCCGGACGAAGTCTACAACCTCGCCGCCCAGTCCTTCGTGAAGACCTCCTGGGACCAGCCGGTCCTGACGTCGCAGGCGACCGGCGTCGGCGCCGTCAACGTGCTGGAAGCCGTGCGCCTGGAGGCGCCGGAGGCGCGCTTCTACCAGGCCTCGTCGTCGGAAATGTACGGCCTGATCCAGGAGCCGATCCAGAGCGAGACCACCCCCTTCTATCCGCGCTCGCCCTATGCCGCCGCCAAGCTGTTCGCCCACTGGATGACGGTGAACTACCGCGAGAGCTTCGGCCTGCACGCCTCGTCGGGCATCCTGTTCAACCACGAAAGCCCGCTGCGCGGTCTGGAGTTCGTGACCCGCAAGGTCACCGACGCCGTCGCCCGCATCAAGCTGGGCCTCGCCACCGAACTGCGCATGGGCAACATGGACGCGACCCGCGACTGGGGTCACGCCAAGGACTACGTCCGCGCCATGTGGCTGATGCTGCAACAGGACAAGGCCGACGACTATGTCGTCGCCACCAACCGCACGGTCAGCGTCCGCGCCTTCGTCGACGCGGCCTTCGCCCACGTCGGCCTGGACCCGGAACAGTATGTCTCCATCGATCCGGCCTTCCTGCGCCCGGCCGAGGTCGAGGTGCTGCACGGTAACGCCGACAAGGCCGCCCGCGCCCTCGGCTGGAAGCCCGAGATCACCCTCGAACAGATGATCGGCGAGATGGTCGAGGCCGATCTGGCGCGCTGGCGGGACCGGGCCTGATCCCAGGTCCGGGTCGCGGGACATGGCGACGATGAAACGGATCATGGTCACCGGCGCCTCCGGGTTCGTCGGCCGACGGCTGACGCCGTTGCTGGCGGCCCTGCCCGGCGTGGAGGCCATGGCCCCCCTGGGCGGCCCCGACCTGCCCGCCGGACAGACGGTCGACATTCTCGACGCCACGGCGGTCGAACAGACCCTGCGCGACTTCGCCCCGACCGACATCGTCCATCTGGCGGCCGCCTCTTCGGTGGCCGGGGCCGGTCAGACGCCCGAGACGGCCTGGGACGTCAATCTGATCGGGGTGCGCAATCTGGCCGCCGCCGCACGCCGGCTGGATGATCCCGTCCGCTTCCTGTTCGCCTCGACGGGCGAGGTCTATGGCCGCGCCTTCCTCGACGGCCCGGTTTCCGAAGACACCCCGCCCCAACCGGCCTCCACCTATGCCCGCACCAAGCTCGCCGCCGAACACCTGCTGGAGGACCTGTCGGGCGACCGACTGAAGGTCACCGTGCTGCGGCTGTTCAACCATACAGGGCCAGGCCAGGACACGCGGTTCGTGGTTCCCGCCTTCGCCGCCCAGATCGCCGCCATCGAGGCGGGTGCCGAGCCGACCGGGGTCGTCCGCGTCGGTAATCTGGAGGCTCGTCGGGACTTTTCCGATGTCGAAGACATCCTCGCTGCCTATGAGGCCGTCGTGCGCGACGACGCCGAGGGGCCGGCCTTCGCGCGCTACAACGTCGGCTCGGGCCAGGTGCGAACTATCCGCAGCATCCTCGACCTCTTGATCGATCAGGCCCGCCGTCCGGTGACGGTGGAGGAGGACCCCGCCCGCCTGCGTCCATCGGAGATCGCGGTGGCCGGAGGCGTCTTCGACCGTTTCGCGCGCCGCTACGGCTGGTCGGCCTCCACCCCGTTCGAGCGGACCGTAACCTCGGTGCTGGACGATCAGCGGGCCTCAATCGGTCCCGCGTCTCCCGCCGGGACGTGAGAGCCCCGGTTCCGAACACGGACGGCCCGGAAAAACACCGGAAAACATTGCCGTTAGTCCGGGTCTGGGGCAATCAGGACGCTGTCGGGGCTCGATGGGAACGGGACCCCACCGCACACAGCCGAGGCGTGGATGAACCGTGGTAAACTAGGCGGCCGGGCCCTGGTGAGGCGCATTGTCAGTCGCTCCGGCGTCGGACAGTTGATCTCCGCCGGCCAGTCGCCCGCGACGCTGCGTCAGCTGGCCGACCAGGCCCGTACACGCCGCGACTGGAACCAG